>NZ_NPEA01000038.1 GCF_002812205.1 Leptospira neocaledonica | reverse complement strand
TAAAAGCGGGCATGGAAGCCCGCAAAGCTTGAAAAAGAATATCGTGCAGAGCTGTTCGCCTAACGACCAAGGCTTATCGACGTTGGCGAGCTGAGCATTAGCGAGGACAGGCACGAGAATTGCTCTGCAATTCGAGTGACTGAGCCAATGTGGCGGAGCCCAAGCGAGAGTTGCGTAGCAATCTCGAAGCGCAGCGATAAGCCGATAGTTAGGCGCAGTATCGCTCCTAACACAATGCACTAAACCCTATTCTATAAAATCTTCTAATAGGGAAAAAGTCAATTAGTGACTAATCTACGCCTACAATATAAGGTAGCGAACCCTTTTCGTACCGTCCAATATGAAAGTGAAAAGAGTTTAAGATAAGATCTTTAACATGGTAGCTAATCTATCAGTATACGATATAAAACAAGAAAAGGGTGAAAAGCGATCTAACCTTAAGTAGATCTTGATTCGGCTCTACAGTAAAATCCAAAACTTACATAATAAAAAAGGAAAAGAGATCGCGATATTGCCGCCTAACGACCAAGGTGTTCCGACGTTTGCGATGGCGCGAGTTTGCGCATGCAAACGAAGTGACTGAAGCAAATGTG
>NZ_NPEA01000037.1 GCF_002812205.1 Leptospira neocaledonica | reverse complement strand
GGAAGCAGCAATTTGAAGTGCTGTAGAAATCATCTGCTTTTGTTGTTCTTTCTTAGCCGCTTTTTCTGCCTGTTTTTTATCGTATTGTTGCCAGAGCTGAGAGAAAATACTCGGATCCATTCCAGGTGGTGCAAATTGTTCAGCGAGATGATCATAAGCGGCTGTTTTGATATCCGCTTTCCATTTTGCCTGGATGTCTCCTTTAGCAAGATCCCCTTGGAGATCTTTGCCTCGAATATATTCACCGGCTTCTTTTCCTTGCTCTCTAATTTTATCATCTAAATTTTCGATAGTGGAATCACTAAGTAAAAAGCCAGCAGGCCCAAGGGCGGCTTTCGTCAGAGTGTTTCCTAATACAGAAGTAACTCCATGAACTACTTCGGCTGCGACTTTGGTTACTCCAACAATACCTTCTGATATACCCTTTTGGAGAATATTATTAACTGGACGAATAACATCTTGCACTCCAGGAATTTGGGAGAGCACATAAAGGCCGGGAGCGACGAACATCATTCTTTGGTCCATTGCTTGCTGAGCTTTCTTTTTAGCCTTTTGATCTGCTTTGTAATCGATGAAAGCGGAAATAACGTCTGCTGGAATTCCTGTGGCTTTACTAATT
>NZ_NPEA01000036.1 GCF_002812205.1 Leptospira neocaledonica | reverse complement strand
TAACGACCAAGGTGTTCCGACGTTTTGCGCGTGCGAAGCACTTGGCGCGAGACTTGCTTTGCAAGGCGAGTGACAAAGCAAAATGTGGCGCAAGCCCGAGCGAGAGTTGCGAAGCAAGCTCGAAGCGCTGCGGAAGCACCGATAGTTAGTCGCCGTGTGCAATGAAATCAATGCTCTTTTTGAAACTCTTTCCAAATATTTTATAATATAGAATTGCAATCAACGTATTTGATACTGTAATTCCGTAAACAATCTCATTAACAGAACCATGCCAGACGACATCCTGCAGTAACTCTGTAATAGCTATAAATAAATTATAACTAATCAAAATATTAATAGACCATTTACTAAATATGAAGATAGAAATGAACGCAGCAAATGCATTTGCAACATAGCCGAAACATATAAAAAAGATTACAATAACTTCGAACAGTGTCCTACTTCTTTGGGATCCTGAATTACTGAAATCTACCCAAAACAGAAGAGTCATAACAGCGGGAACTATTACTGATAGGAACATTAGTAATGAGAAGAGTTTAAACAAAATTATGAGCACGCCTTTAGAATCTGATACGAACTGTATCAATTCCGGATGTTTCAGAAATTGCTCCCAACGATATTTAAAATTCGTCATTAATTTCAATCTATTTCAATGGATTTGTTGCACATGGCGACTAACGACCAAGG
>NZ_NPEA01000035.1 GCF_002812205.1 Leptospira neocaledonica | reverse complement strand
GGTCGTTAGACGCAATGGACAAAAATTATGTTGATTTTCGAAAAAGCAAATCATAAGCATCGTTTCCCATTTGCTACATGGGGTTTAATACTTTTAATGGGCGGTTTACTGCTATTTGTAGATCCGAATAGCCTTGAACTTATTCCTGCGAATAAACTCGGGTTAAGTATCTTGACTAGTATATTTGCCCACACAGGCATCGTTCATTATTTAAGTAATGTGATTTATCTTTATATATTCGGCGACAACGTTGAAGATGTCCTAGGCCATATTATGTATGTAATAGCATTTATCATTCTTGGATTATTGGGAAACTTCTTTTACGTGCTTACACATTTAGATTCATATCGACCTGTTGTAGGGGCCTCAGGTGCTGTTTCTGGAATTTTAGGTATGTATTTTATTCTCTTTCCTAATGTAAAAGCTTCCGTAGCAATAAGATGGCATTCTATTGAAAATATTCGAGCCTCTGTCGCAATATTATTTTGGTTAATTTACCAAGTAGCATTGTCGATCGTAGGATTGCATTTTTCTTTAGGCATGGCTTTCGGCGCACATTTTGTCGGATTTCTCGGGGGTCTGCTTTTGGGTTTCGTATTCTCGAAATTAGGCTATCTTGATCGTCATGAAGAAAGAATTCGTAAATCAATGGGTAACAAGTTAACAGTTCTTTGCCCCTCTTGCAGCACCCCAAAGATTGTTAAAAAATATGGTCAATATACTTGCGCGGTCTGCAAATCATACTTTTCTTTTGACGTTACCGGAAAGCGACTGATATCTTAATTACGTCCACTGCG
>NZ_NPEA01000034.1 GCF_002812205.1 Leptospira neocaledonica | reverse complement strand
GATAAATATGTGGCCCAAGAAAAGAAAAGGGCCCAGGACAATGCAATCGCTCAGGCAAGCGGAGCTTCTACGATGGTGTCTATTGCACAAACCATTCTTAGCGGTGGCTCCGGGATGGATTGGGCCAAACAGCAAGTAAAAGAAATGACTAAGTCCGCAGTAAGCACTGCGGTTTCTAAAGCAACCGGTATACCGCCAGATGTAATTTCCGCATATTTCGACTACAAAGCCGACAAGAAGGCAAAACAAAAAGCACAACAAGAAATGGATTTAAGATTGGCGGTTGTCTGTTTGCCTTGCGCGATCATGAACCAAATTCCTGGGATCAGAGATATAACAAAGCCGATCGGATCGGTCCTTGTAAAGGGAGTATCCGAAGTGATAGTAGGGGCATCTAGCTTGCTTGCCGAATCAGTGCATTACACTGCTACCGTACTCGGAGGCGATCTTTCGAATATAGGTATGGTCAAAGCGATCAATAATACTTTGCTCACTGATAAAGTATTAAATAGTTTAGATGATTCAATCAAAGCCCAAGGTAAAGAAGCGGCAGAATATTCTCGTGGAAAGGATCTCCAGAGTGATCTTGCAAAGGGAGATTTAAAAGGTCAGTATAAACAAGCGCTTAAAGAAGAGATCTACTTACAAATAGCAACGGCCATTGCTCCTTCTTTCGGGAATATGGATCCAGAAATGCTTTCCCAGCTCTGGCAGGAATTTGATAGAAGACAGGCTGCAAAAGAAGCGAGGAAGGAACAAGACCAACAGGCGCTATCCACAGCATTATCTATGGCTACAGCAATTGCATTACAATTTATTCCTGGTCCAGGAACAGCAGC
>NZ_NPEA01000033.1 GCF_002812205.1 Leptospira neocaledonica | reverse complement strand
TAACGACCAAGGTGTTCCGACGTTTGCGATGGCACGAGTTTGCTAATGCAAACGAAGTGACTGAAGCAAATGTGGCGAAGCCCGAGCGAGTGAGTCGCGAAAGCGATCTCCGAGCGGAGCGGAAGCACCGATAGTTAGGCGACGGCTCTGCAAGTAATAATGAAGAATCAAGCCATTGATGGCGTTATTAATTATTTATGAGCATAATGTTCAGTATATAAATCCAGAACCTTTTTAATCATAGTCTGATAAGGTACACCAGATCTCTTCGATTCCTCTTTGAAGAACGAGATACTCTTTTTACTCAAGACTATAGTTACCCTGGAATTATCTTCTTTTAAAACGAGTTTATTCGGAGGAGGTAGAAAATCCTCAACAGTCTTAGAAGATCTAATTGAAGATGATATAGATGCTGGTGCATCAGTGTATTTTATTTTCTTTTTCATAAACTTTCTTACCTTGCCTCCAATAACCTGCCCCAAAGATTCGAATCTTATTATTTCTGACAGTAAATCTTACCGTTGATACATACGAATCAATTAGGCCAAAGCAGTAATATCTCTTTTCAGAATCAGAAGAATGGGTAACATCTAAAGTAATAATCCTATTTGGATCCAAAAATGCCTTTTGAGCTTCAAAGAAATCAATTCCATGTTTCCGCAAATTTTCCTCATTTTTTGCAGGATCCCATTCAAGCTCCATCTACATATAAAAATAGACGAGAAACAAATCTTTGTCAATACATATAATTATGCATATTTTAGTGCACACCCATCCAATTTAGAGTTCATATTAATAAAAGCGGGCATGGAAGCCCGCAAAGCTTGAAAAAGAATATCGTGCAGAGCTGTTCGCCTAACGACCAAGGCTT
>NZ_NPEA01000032.1 GCF_002812205.1 Leptospira neocaledonica | reverse complement strand
CTAACGACCAAGGTGTTCCGACGTTTGCGATGGCGCGAGTTTGCGCATGCAAACGAAGTGACTGAAGCAAATGTGGCGAAGCCCGAGCGAATGGGTCGCGAAGCGATCCCTGAGCGTAGCGGAAGCACCGAAAGTTATACGAAGTTGGGCAATGAACTCAACCGGTTCTTTGGAGCGTCTGAATACTATCTAATTTGAGCTTTAGCTTTTCTTTCTGTTTCCTTATTTCTAAATCATTCTGAAGATTTATCCAAAACTTATCGGACATTCCAAAAAATTTAGCTAATCTCAAAGACATATCTACTGTGATTTTACGCTTATCATGCAAAATCTCTAATACTGTAGAGGTTGAAACATGTAGTTCTTTTGCAAGTCTATATGGTGTTACTTCTAACGGATCCAAAAACTCCTCTCTAAGGATTTGAGAGACTGTTGGTGTAGGAATTCTTTTCGTTTTCATAATAGATCCTCTCTCAATGATAATCAATTATAGAGACGTCAAAGCAATTTCCCTCAGAGAATTTGAATGTAATTCTCCACTGGTCATTTATCCTGATAGAACAATAATTCTTTAAGGTCCCTTTTAAATGTTCAAATCTATTAGCTGGAGGGCTCTTTAAATCCTCTTCTTTTTCAGCATTTTCCAAAATGAGAAGTTTGATTAATGCCCTACTTTGTATTTCCGGAGGTATTTTCTTTGAAAATTCTTGGTGAAAGATCTTTTCAGTCTCTTTATCTCCGAAAGATTTGATCATTTATCCATATGTTTGCAATACAGATATATCTGTCAACCGGCTATACTCTTATATATTATGAAAATTACTAAGAAGGCGAATAAATTATACAATTTTCTTTTTCTACATTTAAGGGAAGTCCTTTGCCCAATTTCGTATAACGACCAAGG
>NZ_NPEA01000031.1 GCF_002812205.1 Leptospira neocaledonica | reverse complement strand
CCACATTTGCTTCAGTCACTTCGTTTGCATTAGCAAACTCGTGCCATCGCAAACGTCGGAACACCTTGGTCGTTATACGCAATGCCAAGAAATATGGATATTAGTAAATTATTTAACACAGAATGGAATGAAATACTGCCGGCGCTTCCTGGCAAGACGAACTATTATACTTTTCTTCATAAAGAATATGGATTAATCAGAATTAGTGAATATGCACTTCGGGAGTGTCTGATTGTTAAGGAAGAGGAAATTTATATTGTTTTATCAATACTTCGAGAAAATTTTTTAAAGAACCGTCGTGTTTTTATATTAACTGAAGATGAGAAAAAATCATTCATAATTTCAATCAAAGAAACTGTAAGTATGCTTACTCTTAAAGAAATTCAGGCTGAGTTTCCTAAGAATATCTTCGAAAAGCAAAATAGGACATTGCTTAACCTTGCAAGAATTCAACCCGAATATGGAGAATTCATTCCTACGGTTCATCTACATGACTGTTTTGCAAAGAATAGTTCGCAAATGTATTTTATCTTAGGCATTCTGAAAGAGAAGAGATATCTTTATGAAGATTCACGAAAACTTGATACTTTTGCAGGGATTACCAGAGGATTTCGAATAGAAGAAAATGGTTGGATAGAAATAGAAAAAACAGAATCTCCCTTTGCTTCAAAGCAAGCTTTTGTTGCATTTCGTATTGATAATAAGGAGCACAACAATGAAATCTCGGGCGAAATACTGAGTGAAATTCGAAAAAGTAGATTTATGATAGCAGAAGTCACCGGGCAGAGACCAGGAGTCTATTTCGAAGCTGGTTATGCAATGGCATTTGGGCTGCCTGTGATTTGGTGTTGTAAGGATAATGAATTAGATAAAGTGCACTTCGATACTAGACAGTATAATCACGTTGTATGGCGTGACGAAACGGATCTAATTGAGAAACTAAGCAACCGGATTAAGGGTACTATATTTTAATTTTTGGCACTGCGTCTAACTTTCGCCTCTGCCGCTGCGCTTCGAGCTCGCTTCGCGACTCTCGCTTGGCCTTCGGCACATTGGCTCAGTCACTCGACTTGCAGAGCAATTCTCGTGCCTGTCTTCGCTTTGCTCAGCACGCCAACGTCGGCAAGGCTCGGTCGTTAGACGCAATGGACAAAAATTATGTTGATTTTCGAAAAAGCAAATCATAAGCATCGTTTCCCATTTGCT
>NZ_NPEA01000030.1 GCF_002812205.1 Leptospira neocaledonica | reverse complement strand
TTTTGGACGACTCCCGGCTTCGCCAGGACCGCGCTCTACGCTTCAATCAGCGAAGCACCATTATATTTCTTTTATTTACTGTTCCTCTCTCTCATCATGGTGCATCGCCGGATTTCCGCTACGATCGCTGTCGCTTCGTTAATGTATGTTTTTCCGTTTTCCCTAACCTATCTCTATTCTTGGCTCGCGCTCAGGCGCTAAGGGTGAGACTATACATGTTCATGAATATCTCTCTTTAATTAGATTAATATTTTAGGGGTATTCATTGCCTGGTGGATCGCAGTTTTCCCATTCACGATCCTTTGGATCTGGCTGCTCACCGCACCATTGGATTCTATAATTCATAATGCAGTCTTGGATTGTTTCTATTTTCTTTTTCCTAATCACGACAGAATCGAGATCGGAAAGCTCATTTGTCTCAATGCTTAAACGACTTACAAGCTTTGCCAACACTATAGATTCATTAAGCGGAAATGTGGCGAAATGTCGAAACCTCGTTTTAAAATAATTTGTTTCTCGGAATATTCCGTGTAAAATTGGTTCGTCTTTATAATATAGATTATAGATATTTGGTTCTACTTCCTTTAAAACAAAAGTCTGATCTGATATTGCTGAAAAACTTCGAGATACCAGCTTAACTCGAATTGTCATATCGTTCGGGTTAAATTCTCCACAGAATATCCGATTTTCCGCCGAACCAGAAAAGATATTTTCTTTCGTTAGTCTTTTAAGAATCTCGACAGAACTACCAGATAAAATGAATTTGTTGAATAGATAAGATTTTTTCTCCAAGACTTTAAATTCCATATTCCCTTTTCTTTCGCTTTGGCCTTCCGTGAAATGTTTTATAATTTCATTTCCTTTTCGAGCATCACTGCAAAAAATAGAAACAAAAATTGGAAACAATAGTAGTAATTTGAATAGTTTAAATATCTTCATCATTTACCTTCTCGGGGCCGTAAATTTTATATATTTTAGTTTGTTTAAAATCATCGTCAGAGATTGGATCTCCAAATTTCACATCACCGAGGCTACCATTATGGTTATAATTGATCCAACCTTCATCGGTTTTCCTAATTAAACAAAAATGATTTGGCCCAGGTGGATTGGTATTATCAACCCAAATTTGGATGACATCCCCTTTCTTGTATTCATTCAATTTATCAGTCAATGTATTAAACGGTATTGGATTGGGCATGTCTATAAACTGACCTAACATCGCCGTAAATTTATTCGGTCCTAATAATCCTCCGAATAGAGAAAGAGACAAACTAGAA
>NZ_NPEA01000029.1 GCF_002812205.1 Leptospira neocaledonica | reverse complement strand
TAAAAGCGGGCATGGAAGCCCGCAAAGCTTGAAAAAGAATATCGTGCAGAGCTGTTCGCCTAACGACCAAGGCTTGACGACGTTTCGCGTCTCGGCTATAGCCGAGTTGGCACGAGGCTTGCTTTGCAAGACGAGTGACAATAGCGAAATGTGCCGAAGGCCGAGCGAGAGTGCGAAGCATCCGGAAGCGCTGCGTCAGAGCCGATAGTTAGACGATGCGGGCCACTTCTATATAGCTACTTCAACTGGAATGTAAAATTGATCCGAGTTCCGGATAGCGACAATTTCTATCTTCTCTTCCGTTAACGATTTTACACGTTCAATTACACCATCAGGATTGAGATCTTGAATATATATCCTTTTCAATAACGGTGCTTCTTTAAGAAGCTTTTTATCGTAATCACGGTTAAATGTAGGAAATGAATACCCAATGACAACAATTGTCTCCACTTGAGTGATTTCATTGAAAAAGCTGCTACGCACCCGTTCAACTACATCCTCATTTTCCCAAGCAAAATGAATTGTGAAATTAGCTCCAGGGGCAATTTCTCTATATATTTTATTAAATTCATTTACAGAATCATTGTTAAAGCGTTTCCAAATTAAATGGTAATAATCTACCGAGCCAAACGCAGAAGTCGCAAATCCCGCCATTCCATTTGAATGAAATAATTTCGGACGTTGATTCTTTGAATGAACATTTGAATGCCATGGATGAATATCTAAGAATTCCAAAGCATAACTTGGTTCAAATAAGCCTAATATATTCAACAAAGCAATAAGGACCTGATTATCGTAATTCCAAGTTCCAATTACGATCTCATCAGGAATCACTATCTTTCCATTGTTTAACTTCATGATTGTAGTCAAAAATACATCGTATCTAACATCATGGCTCATATGCATTTGCTTAAATAATAAATAAAATGAAAGCGTTAACTTTAATTTTTGCAATTTCTCTTTTTCATTTTTAAGATACAGCTTTTTCGCATAAACATCAATCGTGCCATGAGAAAGTCCATTTTCTCCTAACCATCTACAATCTTCCACAAATTCCTTTGCAAGCAAATCACTGAAAAATACATTCTTTATAGATCCGTTATCTTTTATTGAAGATGTAAAAACCATTCGATCTAAGGCCATCATTTCTGAAGAAATTCCGCCTACCGTAGGGATGCAGTTCGCACTCGCTCCAGCTCCAAGTAAATATAGAGTCTTTTTCATAATTGTTTCTACTAAAAATAAATTTGGCCCGTTTCGTCTAACGACCAAGGTGTTCCGACGTTTGCGATGGCGCGAGTTTGCGCATGCAAACGAAGTGACTGAAGCAAATGTG
>NZ_NPEA01000028.1 GCF_002812205.1 Leptospira neocaledonica | reverse complement strand
ATCAATAAATCAATCAAATTTGGAATAAAATCAAAAAATTTAGAATTTCTCCCAAATGTATTTACAGTTTTTAGAATGGTAAAATTTCAATAATTATATCATCAAAAGATCCTTGGGGGAGGACAAAATGAAATTCGATTATGAAGTATTGATCATAGGTGGAGGTCCAGCAGGTCTCAGCGCTGCATTGGCCTTAGGCAGAATGAGCAGGACCGCTCTAGTTTGCGACGATAGTCGTCCAAGAAATGCGGCTTCTTCCCATTTGAATAATTTTCCGACCAGGGACGGGATCCATCCGGCGGAATGGAGAAAATTAGTAAGAAAAGATTTAGAAAAATATAATACGATTAACTTTTTCGAAGGTAGTGTTCTTTCCGTAGAAAAATCTGGACCGGGTTTTGTCGCAAAATTGTCTTTAGATAAAACTTTTTATTTCAAAAAGATCATCCTTGCATATGGAGTGGAAGACAAACATCTTCCGATTCCTGGTTATAAGGAACTCTGGGGAAAATCTATTTTCCATTGTCCTTATTGCCATGGTTTCGAAGTAAGAGGTTCCAGATTAGGCCTTCTTGGAAATGGGGATATGTTGATATATATGCTTCCGCTCATATACGATCTTGCATCTGACTTGATAGTTATTACGAACGGAAAAGCCGAACTTAAGGAAGAGCAGAAAGACCTATTAAACAGAAAAAAAATCCGTTTAATAGAAGAAAAGATCATCGGTTTTATATACGAAGGGGAAAAACTAAAAGCTATTACTTTTGAAAATGGAGTGACTATAGAGAGAGATGCTCTATATGCACTTCCTTCTTTTCCATATAAACTGAAATCAAAAATCGGAGAAGAGTTAGGCTGCGAAAAAGACCAATTCGGCTTCTATAAAGTTGGAGAAAGAGGAAAGACTAGCATAGATGGGGTCTATGCTTGCGGAGACAATGCAAATGGGGCTCATTCAGTTTTATTAGCTGCTGCCTCAGGGGGAATGGCCGGAGCAGGTATAGTTCATGAGTTATTAAGCGAGAAATTATTCGAATAAACTTGTTGGAATTCCAACAAGACTGCTGGATGAAATTAGAGTTGCTGATTCGGATTTTTTAGTGTATAGGGGGAATTGCTTCTCCCACAAGCCCACCTCCTCCACCCGAACTTGGGTAGGGGCCAGTTTTACAAATTCGCTTTCGATTCGAGCCAATCGTATTGATCTGAGGTCCGACTCGTTTGACTTCGTCATCGACTCGCATTTGCGGTCGTCTTCTCGCTCTCTAAGGGTCGCTGTGAAGGGGTGGGGGCCGGTTTTACAAATTCAGAAATAGAAATCATTTAGAGCATAAGAAGTCCAACACGCGAACATATATTATTCACACGTGTTATGATCGCGTTGTTAGATCTTAAAGTTAGTTAGAATATTATGAATTAGAAAGGAAGAGGAAGTCTCTTCGAAAACATATAGAGTAGCGTGACTCACCGAATT
>NZ_NPEA01000027.1 GCF_002812205.1 Leptospira neocaledonica | reverse complement strand
ATATTTAGAATTTTATTAAATACTTTTTTGTAACGCTTCGGGACTTACGCCCTGCGCATCCCTGGCGGGGTTAGATGTCCTTAATTATTCTTTTTTATTTCAGATGCAGCTTGCTTGAGGATTTTACCTGGATTCTGCACTGTACATCCCATTTGGCAGGAGACAACAGACAACCTTAATTCTAATCACGGTCATATCGAATCGTTTCGATTATCCATTTCCGTTGATTGGAATCAAAATTAAAATCAATCACCGGAAACTTACCAGTATTAATTTTCTTTTCCTCAATCCAAGTGCTTGCTGAATCAGGACGATTAGGGGTAATTAAGAAATCTTTTCCTTGTTCCAATACTTGCACAATAGGAGCAGTGTTCGCTTTTTTTGAAATTTCCAAAAATAAATCTAACGTTGGAGAAACTTTGATATATTGAAGATTTCTAAAGTCATCTTCAAATGTAAATTTTTCGGAAACTACATAAGGAAGCAATGACGAAACGGAATTACTTTTTCGCAATGCTCCCGCAACCTCTCTCTTGAGCGACTGCAAAAGGATTACTCTCTCTTTTATCTCCTCTTTGCTCAAAGAATTTTGCTCCAATTCTTTCAATCGTCGTTTAATTTCTTCTTGGCTGGAAATTTTGCCAGAATTAGAATTTTGCCCTTCTCCATTGATTTTTTCTATTCTAAAAATGTAAAAGATAGAAACAATAAGTGTAAATGTTATTAAGTTGCTCATGTT
Source organism: Leptospira neocaledonica (assembly GCF_002812205.1). Classification (NCBI taxonomy): domain Bacteria; kingdom Pseudomonadati; phylum Spirochaetota; class Leptospiria; order Leptospirales; family Leptospiraceae; genus Leptospira; species Leptospira neocaledonica. The sequence goes on along the minus strand of NZ_NPEA01000027.1, from coordinate 937 downwards.
AATTTCCGTCCCTTTGAACTTCAACATCTAAATGATTTGCATGTCCAGGCTTAGGTTTTACGATACTATTCATTCTTGGATCAGGATGGTTATCAAAATAATTTTTCACTACAGGATCATTAAATAATATTTTGACTACCTTATATCCATCTGGTGCACTTCGAGCTAACGTTTCGATAAATTCAATTGTTTTACTCCGACTGTAATGACTATTATCAAAATATTCCCCTGCATATGTTTTAGGAACATCAGTCATAAATCCTAAATCCATTTTTACCCCTCCCTGATGATGAGAAACTACTTTCGGTGTCGTCCCAGCTCTCGGGTCACCTCCTCCTGTATGATACCCTAAATCATTGACAGGTATCGGATCATTTGGATACATCTGCTTCCAAGCTTCAATAGTATTACTCAATGTTTCGACCAGACCTTTCGTTCCATATTTGTGGGTTTCAGGTAACGTTTGATTTGCTACGTTATAATAGCCTTCTCCTTTCATATTGAATTTATATTTCAGCTTGGTATTTTCGCTAAACTGATAATATTCAGGGCGGTCGCTACTAAAGTAATCGGACCTTAAAAAGTCCGGTAAGTTTCCTCCATCTAACCCAAGGTCCTTTCTAAAATTATACACTTCAATAATTTGACTATCGGTAAATTTTGTCGAATTTGGCCCCCCTGAAAGTCTAAAATCATCCACTATTTTTCTTAACTCTGTCGGCGATACCCCATGAGACTCTAGTACAGCTACTAATTTCTCAGTATCTATCTTGTTAGCCCCTTTCTTTTTCAGCTCTTCTGCTAATGCTTGTGCTTCAATTTTTGATAATGCTCTGCCATCTGGTTTTACATCGTACGAAGTATTATGCACCAACACCCCAGACTCACTCACATAATACGTATGTGCATCTTCTACTTCTAAGTTATAAACCTTTTC
>NZ_NPEA01000025.1 GCF_002812205.1 Leptospira neocaledonica | reverse complement strand
TAAAAACGGAACAGCGGAAGCTGGTTTCTTTAATCAAGTAGGAGAACAAGCTAAGATCTATCTGAACCAACTTGCAGGGAATGCGTTTGGAGATTTTGCTTATATCAATGATAAAGGTGAAGTAGTTTTTAGAAGTTGTTTTGTGGCTGGGACGCTTGTTCATACGAAGGATGGACTGAGGGCTATTGAGACGATTAAGGTTGGGGATGAGGTGCTGTCTAAAAGTGATGAAACTGGAGGAATAGGTTACAAGCGAGTCTCTAAAACATTTGTCCGTCAAACGGAGACGATCTTCCAAGTGATTTTCGTGGACGGAAGTATGCTAGAGACTACTTGGAATCACCCATTCAGACGCTTGAAGGCTGAATCTAAAGATCAGGATTATCGAATAGAGAACTCCGAATGGAAAGAAGCTAAGGATCTTCACTCCGGAGATATTACTATAACAGCGAACGGAGAAATCCTGGAAATCGAAGAGATCATTATTGAAAATCGCTTTGAGACAGTTTATAACTTCGTTGTAGATGATTTTCACACATACTTTGTAGGTGAAGTTGGAGTCTGGGTGCATAATCAGGATTATAGTAATAAATATTCGGACAAGCGAGCAATCCATGATGAAATCGAGGCAAAGCTGGATATCAAAAACCATGTTGCCGATGTTACAGCAGGAGGTCTATTGAATGGAGCACTTGAAGTAGCAAAATCGATTGGTAAAACACTTTACAGCGGAGCAAAGGGTGCACTCGGTTTCCTAGGAATAGCACTTGAAGTAGGATCTGAGGGTTATGCATTTCAGAAGAAGCTAAAAGATATAGCGGAGACGTATGATACAAAAGATGCAATACGCCTCATGGACGACCTGTTAATGAGAGAAGAGAAGAAAGCCAAACGAGAATTTAACGATGTGAACGGCGGTCTTGATATCTTAATTAAGAAAAGGAAAGATTTTCTGGATACAATCGAAGGCAAGACGACTTACGATACTACTGTTGGAGATAGAGTTGACCTAAGTATAAACGAGAAGCGTAGAGAGCATAATAAGGAAGTCGCTTATCACATTGCATCTTTAAAGGATGAAAAAATAGAGCGAAATTCCTTCAATCAATCTTATAATGAAAAAGTGAAACTTATGGATCAGGCTCGGACGCATGGAGAAAACGGTGATTATCGTTCGATGATCCGAGTAGCTGATAAAGCACTAATGTATCGAGGACATTCAGATGGGTATGCGGAGTTTGAAAGTATTAAGAATTTCCAAACTGTAAAAACGATTGGATTATTCTCTAATCAGGTAATTACAGAATCTCCGAGCAAGGCCCCTACAGTTACAATTAATCCGACCTTAGAGGGAATTCAAAAAGCGTATTTAGAGTATATGGAAACCAGGGAGCAGAATATTCAAGATGGAAAGAAAACCAACTGTCAAAACAGATCATATAATGGAGGTTATTTTGAAGTTCCAATATGTTATAGTAATTAAGTCTTTAGTGCTGATCCTCTTTGGATGTCAAACCTCTAAAAAAGAGATTTTTGAGTTGCCCGAAGTTAGAAAGAATTATATCCAAAAAATTGAATTTAAGGAGGCAGAATTTGATATAGATACAAAATCATATCATCTATATTTTAGCGCAGAAGATTATGTCTATACGATTTCATGGCGGAAAAAAGATTCCCTAATTGCGGAATCTTATAGGAAAGGAAGAGTAATTGAGATTTTTACTTATGAGCAGAACAAGCTAAGTTCGAAAACTAAATCTAGAAGGGGAGAGTTCAACCCTTTCTACAAAGAAGATATTGCAGATAATGCAGAGCAAACAGAAGATTCTATCTTCTATTATTTAAAAAATAAATAAGCAGAGTCGGGATTCAATTTGCACGAACATTATCGATTGCTGTTGATTTATCTCTCGTCCGCCAGGGATGTGCAAGGCGCAAAGCGTCCCGTCGCGCATCCTAAAACCAAGCCTTGTAAAACTAACCTAATCGCGTAGGGATGAGGGCGACTGCCCGAACCTGAAGCAGCCCGGTCCTTGCGTAGCAAG
>NZ_NPEA01000024.1 GCF_002812205.1 Leptospira neocaledonica | reverse complement strand
TTAGCCTTTTGATCTGCTTTGTAATCGATGAAAGCGGAAATAACGTCTGCTGGAATTCCTGTGGCTTTACTAATTCCGGTAGCCACCGCAGATTTAGTCATTTCTTTGACTTGTTGTTTTGCCCAGTCCATTCCGGAACCACCGGCAAACATAGTTTGAGCGATACTCATCACAGTAGATGCAGTATTTGCCTGAGCAATCGCACTTTCCTGTGCTCTTTGGTTCATTACTCCTGCATAATCATCCGCAGCGGAAGAATTGAGGGAAATCGCATTCATCAAGCCATCAGACAAATATGCATCAGTACGATTCGAATAAGAAGATTGCATATAGGAAGAAAGAGATTGTGAATTTTCTTCCGAATACCAATTGGATTTGAATAATCCTCCCAAATCTTTCGTATCTGCTAATTTTACTGTTCCGACATTTCCTAAAGTTACGTTTATACTAGTTTCAGTAAGTTTATAATTTTCGGAATTTGTAGCATCCCCACCTTGAAAAACAGCGCTCCCTGTTTTTACGGTTTGAACCGCATGGATGGTTCCCTTATCGTCTACATAAACGTCGGAGTATTTAAGCTTAAAGTTTTTATCATCGTTATATAATGCTTCACATGCTGATTGATTTGTTTTGTAATTATCCCCAACACAAAGTCCGGCACCTTCTATCTTTCCAGTAGCATCAGTTCCCGCAAAAGTTTTCCCGGTGAACTTCGCATATACCTCTTCTGAAATATCGGCGCCATTCATCTCTCTTTGCGCTTCCAAACTTTTAATAAGATTGTTTACTGAACTTTTTTGAGCATCTAGAGCCGCAATTTGTTGGGTTTCAACGATGCTTAGGTTATACGCCCCGTTCATCACGGTTCCGATATTATCGTAAAATGCAGAGACCTTACTCACATCGGGAGCTTTCGCTGCATCCGCTTGGAAAGAAGAAAGTTCATTAGAAAGAGAAGTCAAAGACGCTGCAGAAGAACTAGATACATTTGAATTGAAGGTAGGAAGTGCCGCAGCGCCGGAAGAAGCTGCATTTGCATCCGAATAAAGATTAGATAAATTCGTAAGCCAATCTTCTCTGTTCTGATACAACTCCTGAACTTGAGTTTGGTATTGGGTATTGATTTGGTTTTGAAGATCTAATTTTTTAGTTTGCCATTCAGAATATCTGGCTTGGTAATCGGAGACTTGTTGTTCCCAACTATTGATCGCAGGCATCAAAGTATTCTGCCAATCTCCTAATTGGAGATTGATATCCGCCATATAACCTTCAAAAAGTTCAGCATTCGCCTGTTGAGCTGCATCATGAACCTGAACGGAACCTTGGACATTTACCCATTCTTCGTATTTATCTAGATAATCGGGAATACAAATCCCCCCCCAACAAAGATAATATTTCGCAGTTAAAGTATAAAAATTGGACCCATCTTGAGACAAACTTCCTTGTTCCCGATCATAAGGATCTAAAAAGTCTATGTTCCAGGCCCAGTATTGGTTTATAAAGTCTGCGCTGGAAGAAGCCACCAGATCCATATTATAAACTTGAGAAATAGTTAAATTAGGATTTCCTAATAAACTATTTAATTGTGTTATTAAGTCTGTAGAATTTCCCGCCAAATAAGCCGCGACTGCAGCGCCTAAATGCCCAGCTTGGTTGTCTTGAAATCCCCCGGAAGCATTCAGTCCATTATACATGGTAGAAGGTGCATATCGGATTACACTAGTTCCCCCGTCTCCGAAAGTCCAACCCTGATATTCTGCGGCTCTTGCAGCTTGTGCTTGAGTAGTCGCATAATCTTTTTGGGTTTCCAAATAATCCTGCATATCAGATGCGATGTCCGCTAAAGACGCTGGATGATCCGGATCTAATGCCGTAGAAATAGTATCGATTAGGTTTTTAAGTTTTACCCCGGCAGCATTCAGCTTACTCCCATCGATCGTATTATATGCCGCTAATAATTGAGTGGAATCCATTCCGGAAAAATCTCCCAAAAGAGAATTTCCAGACGCATCCGTTAAATGTAGAAGATTTTGTTGGAGCAAATAAGTTTTCAATCCGTCCGCGCTATTGGCTACGCTCTGACGAACTTGGTTTTCTATCGTTTGTATTTGTTGGAAGTTCTGTTGGAATTGAGCATCCGTACTTGCAAGTGAGTTCTGCATACTCGTAAA
>NZ_NPEA01000023.1 GCF_002812205.1 Leptospira neocaledonica | reverse complement strand
GTCCCCACATTACCGATCACAAAATTTTTCTCTACGGTTCCAAGAGTATAATTCTGGTAATTTGTGGCATCTCCTCCTTTGAATACCGCACTTGTCGTATTCACATCTTGTATAACGTGAATGTTCCCTTTATCGTCTTTGTATACATCCTTATATTTTAAATTAAAATTCTCATCATCATTATATAATGTATCGCAAGTCGATTGGTTCATTTGGAAATTAGAACCGGAACATACACCTGCTCCTTCCACCTTACCTGTCGCATTAGAACCATCGAACATCTTGCCGGTAAACTTTGCATATACTACTTCAGAGATATTGGAATTCATCTCCCTTTGGCCTTGTAAATTAAGGATTAAATTGTCCAAAGTTGACTTTTGGTTATCCAAAGCCATGATTTGATTCCCTTCTACCATACTTAGGTTATAAGCTGCGTTTACAACCTGGCCTGTAGCGGAATAAAATGTATATAGGTTTTGTGCATCCGGATTTGTATTTGCGAAGTTTTGAAATGATTGGATTTGGGAAGTAATAGAACTCAATGAAGAAGTAGAAAGATTCGTATCCAGCTCGGGCATAATGATCTTACTTGCATTCGAATATGCGTTAGCGTCCATATACAGATCACCTAACTGAGTCAGCCAATTCTCCTGGTTGATCTGCAGTTGATTTGCCTGCGTAGTATAGTCACTTTGAAGTTGTTGCTCTAACTGAATCTTTGTAGTTTGCCATTCCGCATATTTTGCCTTATAATCAGAGACCTGCTGCTCCCAATTCTGGATTGCAGGAACGAGTGTGTTTGTCCAAAGATTAAATTTTCCAGAAAGATCATCTCTAAAAGATTCGAATTGTTCCGCATTTGTTTGAGCTGCAGAATCATGAATTTCTAAAGAAGCATCCAAGTATACACGCTCTTCTGCATAAGAATTGAATTCCTGAATACAAGCCCCTCCCCAACAAAGCCAAAGATGATCCTTCAAAGTCCAAAAAGAAGATCCATCATTCGTATACGAACCACCCACACCCAATAAAGGTGTAATCCAATCCGAAGCCCAAATTATATAATTATTCAAAAAAGAAGAATCCGAAGAAGCAACAAGATCGATCGAATTAATTTTGCTTACTGTTAAATTAGGATTCCCTAATAAACCATTTAATAAACCTTTCAAATCTTCGACATTCGATCCTGCATTGTCTATATAGGTTCTAATCCCAGACAAAAGATCATTTTTCCAAATACCTCCTGGATATCTAGGGTCTGCGGTAAAATCAGCACTTGTGTCGAAGATCATTTCATGTAATGCGCTACCAATATCCCCATACGACCAGGATTGATTTTCTACTGCTCGATACCCTTCTGCGGTAGTAGTCGCATACAGTTTTTCTTCGGAGAGATAAGTTTCCATAGCGACGGCAATATCCGACAATGAGCCAGGATCGGAAGGATCTAAGGCAGCATCAATTGTATCGATTAAATTTTTAAGTTTCTGGCCGGCGGTATTTAATTTACTAGAGTCGATCGTATTGTAGGCAACCAATAGCTCAGCACTTGTCATAGAGCCAAAGTCCCCGAGCAATGAAACTCCTTGGATATCCGTAAGTTGCAATAGGGATTGATTCAATAAATAAGACTTCAAGCCGTCATTGTTACTCTTGATACTATTTCTTACTTGGGTCTCGTATTGTTGGATTTGTTGTAAATTGGTTTGGAATTCTTGATCTGTTTGGGAAATCGAATTTTGCATTCCCTGGAACATAGTTTGTAATGACTTAAGTGCAGTCTCGTATTCATATAATCCGACTTGAAGACTATCACTGAATTGCTGGTTCCAATTTTGGATTTGTTCTTCCATTTGGGCCCGAGTTTCAGAAGGAATATTTTCCTCAAATTCATCCAGTTGCCTTCCTTGAAGACTCGCTAAAAAATAGGATCTTTCTTGTTGGATATTTGCTTCGGCTTGGGTTTCCCAGTTTTTTTCCGCCTCTTGTTTCTCCATCTCCAAGTATTTCGTAACGTAATCCACATAGGCTGCGTTACCCACAATTCCGTCTGTTTGTGTAACTTGAGAAAGTATACTTGCAAATTGTATCTCAGCCTGAGCCTCCCAGTCCGCTCTAAACGCAGTAAACTGTCCGTTAATATACTCGTTCCAAGTGTTCACATCGTTTAAAGACCAGGCAGTTTCAAAAAGATGATTCCAGGAATCCGACTGGTAGCTCGACAAATCCAGTTCGGTAGGTTCAACCGCTTGGGGCTTGATTTCAGATATTTGTGGCAAAAAAAGTAAATATAGCAAAAATAGGCCAATTTGAATCCGTTTAGCTATTACTTTCCTAAGTTGAGACATATTTAGAGTCCGATTTCAGCGATTCTGCAATGG
>NZ_NPEA01000022.1 GCF_002812205.1 Leptospira neocaledonica | reverse complement strand
TTTTCACCCTTTTCTTGTTTTATATCGTATACTGATAGATTAGCTACCATGTTAAAGATCTTATCTTAAACTCTTTTCGCCTTTATATTGATAGCGTACGAAAAGGGTTCGCTACCTTATATTGTGAAAGTGAATTAGTCACTAATTTGCTTTTATTCTGTTAGAAGATTTTGCAGAGTAGGTTTGGGTGCAGTGTGTTTGGTGCGATACTGCGCCTAACTATCGGCTTATCGCTGCGCTTCGAGATTGCTACGCAACTCTCGCTTGGGCTGCGCCACATTGGCTCAGTCACTCGAATTGCAGAGCAATTCTCGTGCCTGTCTTCGCAACTGCTCAGCTCGCCAACGTCGATAACCCTTGGTCGTTAGGCGCAATATCGCGATCTTTTTTTCTCTTTTATTATATAAGTTTTGGATTTTACCGTGGAGCTGCTCACGATCTACTTAAGGTTAGGTCGCTTTCACCCTTTTCTTGTTTTATATCGTATACTGATAGATTAGCTTCCATGTTAAAGATCTTATCTTAAACTCTTGTCACTTTCATATTGGATGGTACGAAAAGGGCTCGCTACTTTATATTGTGAAAGTGAATTAGCCACTAATTTGCTTTCATTCTATTTGAGGATTTTATAGAGTAGGGTTTTGGTGCAGTGTGTTAGGAGCGATACTGCGCCTAACTATCGGCTTATCGCTGCGCTTCGAGATGCTACGCACTCTCGCTTGGCCTTCGGCACATTGGCTCAGTCACTCGAATTGCAGAGCAATTCTCGTGCCTGTCTTCGCAACTGCTCAGCTCGCCAACGTCGATAACCCTTGGTCGTTAGCCGCAATGATCTAATATTCACTTATATTGTATATTTGAGAATGTTAATTTTTTAGACTTTTGTTTATTTGTTGTGAAAGGAGATACTAAATATGTTTGAGATAATGAGAAAGAAAGTAAAATTGTTGATTGCGCTTACCGTATTTATTGCCGTTCTACTTTCATCTTTTTACATTTATTATCTAAAATCTAGAAATCCGTATGGGCCTCAGAATGAAGTAGGTCTTCATTGGTCTGCGTATCAAGGTGTATTGGAATTATATGAAGCAGAGAATCGTTGTTCTTCTCTTCAAATGCGGTTACCTTCGAAGGCTGAGCTCTTAGACCTGTATAATAGCGGCGCTTACTGGATAAACGAAAGTTGTGAAGCTTACAAATCAATAAAATGGACATTTGACCCTGGCCAGTATTGCAATTACTGGTCACGTTCTCCTTCTGAAAATTGGACTTATGGGGTTAGAATGAAACCTGATCCAACGCTTTCTCTTAATGAGGAGAATTTAGTTGGAAGCTATGTGTATTTCAGTAAATTAGATGTAAGATGTGTTGAATAGGTAGAATTTATTTTTCAATGCAGACGTAATTAGTTATAGATTTGATCACTGCGGCTAACTATCGGCTTATCGCTGCGCTTCGAGATTGCTACGCAACTCTCGCTTGGGCTGCGCCACATTGGCTCAGTCACCCGAATTGCAGAGCAATTCTCGTGCCTGTCTTCGCTAATGCTCAGCTCGCCAACGTCGTCAAGCCTTGGTCGTTAGACGCCATGAGAAAAAAATTGGAATAGATATATGTCAGACCAAAACGATAAAGAACTCCCGAAAGACCAAGTAAAGAAACCGATCTCTTGGAATGAAATAATTAATTCTGTCTTTTTAGCTTATGGGGAAGAAGCCACAAAAGAATCTGAAGATAGTTGTATTCAATTGATTTCAGATTATCTAAAGGAAACCCTTAATAAGTATAAGACTCTAACCAATTATAATGTTCTAATACATTACGATCAAAATAGCATTAATAAAGGTGATGCAGACTCAATTTATGAATCTGTCGTTTCTTTTGATACTTCAAAACCTATTTTATACGTTATATATTCTCGAGGCGGATCGATAGGGACGGCTTATCTGATAGGTAAATTGCTAAGGGAGCACTGCGATGAGAAAATATCCTTTGCTATTCCTCGAATTGCAAAATCTGCAGCTACGTTGCTATGTTGTGTAGCTGATGAGATTCATATGGGGAGTTTGAGTGAATTAGGTCCAATAGATCCACAACTAAAGAATAAACCAGTCCTTGGCTTAAAAAATGCCATAGAGCATTTAGCTCAATTGGTAAGTGCTAACCCAGGATCATCGGAAATGTTTGCCAAATATTTGAATTTATCGATAGACCCAATAAATATTGGATATTATGAGCGGGTGGCAGAATCAGCTGTACAATATGCTGAAAGACTCTTAAAAACGCATAAGTTAAATATGGGCGAAGATATTAACAGAATATCTAACATACTAGTTTATACATATAAAGATCATGGTTTTGTGATAGATAAAGTTGAAGCCATCAGTATTTTTGGGAACGAAATTGTTCGACTTGATACGGATGAATATAGATTTTCAAATGAGGTCTATTCAGTTCTAAATTTAATATCGGCTATCGCTAATTATTTGAACCATGAGTTTACGTACATTGGGTCTTTAGATTCAAAATCAAAATTTTCAAAAGTAACTAATTAAGTAAAATTCTCACGGCGTCTAACTATCGGCTCTGACGCAGCGCTTCGAGATGCTTCGCACTCTCGCTTGGCCTCCGGCACATTTCGCTTTGTCACTCGTTTTGCAGGGCAAAACTCGCGCCAAGTCCTTCGGACTCGCGAAACGTCGTCAAGCCTTGGTCGTTAGACGCAATGGACAAAAATTATGTTGATTTTCGAAAAAGCAAATCATAAGCATCGTTTCCCATTTGCT
>NZ_NPEA01000021.1 GCF_002812205.1 Leptospira neocaledonica | reverse complement strand
ACAAGAAAAGGGTGAAAAGCGATCTAACCTTAAGTAGATCTTGATTTGTTCTAAGGTAAAATCTAAAACTTATATAATAAAAAAAGGAAAAGAGATCGCGATATTGCGCCTAACGACCAAGGCTTGACGACGTTTCGCGAGTCCGTAAGCACTTGGCGCGAGTTTTGCTCAGCAAAACGAGTGACAAAGCGAAATGTGCCGAAGGCCAAGCGAGGGTTGCGAAGCAATCCCGATGCGCTGCGTCAGAGCCGATAGTTAGACGCAGTAGCGGCATTTAAAGACCACGATCTTTGTTAAGCCATTCTTTATGATTCCAATTTGCTGATCTTGAACCTAAATTCGAAACAGAAAATTTTGCATCGTGAACTTTCACTATTACAATAAGTCTTTGGCCAATCAAAAGTAGGTTCCTTGACTCATACTCCAAAATATCCAATACACGATGAGCAAATTCCCGATTTTTAGTTGAGAACGTATCGTAGTTAATAAACAAAAGAACTGTTCCAGAATTCTTAGATTCAATATCACTAATACAATCCTGAAACGCTGATAAATTCTCTCCGTAGTAATCTGGAAAGCTCAAATTATGACTAACTGATATATGAAAATCAGCTTCGCTTTCCCAATTATCAGCATTTAATTTGAATATATCATAATTTAGCTCCGAAAGCTCTTTTATATGTTCTTCTAGAATTTTAGTATCCAAATACAAGTTAGTTGCCCCGTTCTGAAGCAACAGCCAATCGATATTCTGGTCATTCCAAGGTTCAATAAATATACTCATATTACTTTAAAATAGCGTTAAGAGATCTTTAGTTTAAGGTTTCAAAAAAATTGAGCCGCTATTGCGTCTAACGACCAAGGCTTGACGACGTTTCGCGAGTCCGTAAGGACTTGGCACGAGACTTGCCACTGCAAGGCGAGTGACAAAGCGAAATGTGCCGGAGGCCAAGCGAGAGTCGCGTAGCGATCTCGAAGCGATGCGTCAGAGCCGAAAGTTAGACGAAGTAACGCCCTGATAAATCTACACACCCATCTTCTGATATTCGTTAAGGATCTTTTATGAGATAAATTCCTTTAACAATTCCCTAACATTTTTAATGATTAATTCTATTTCCTGCCCATACACATCATCGGGACCATTAGAATAAAGAACTTCATAAGCTTTTTTATTTTCATCACTCGAAAGATATGCAGGATACATTTTTGCCTGATTATGCACCATAATGGATTTATTAAGCTTGGCGATAAATTTAGAAATTTTTTCGACTTCTGAAATTACTAAAGCATCGAATACTATCTCGGTGTCTATTTTAGCGACATCTAACCTATCTAATGCATCATTCAGCCGCTTTCCCCTAACAATTCTTAAATAATCTTTTTGATCCAGTTCACTGGAATTAGCTGGTTCTCGTCCTTCAATCTCCTTGAACGCATCATAGTGTTCACTAGTCATATCAATAGATCTACGTACATCTTTAATTCGTGAACGAACTTCTATAAGACTTCTTAGCAATTTCATAGCTGTTTCGTGTTGGTGCTCCCCAGAAATTTGGCGTTTCCAGGTATTCAGTCCTCGCCAAGCAACAATAGAACCAACTATACCCGTAATTCCTAAAAGGATGTTCTTTAACAGCTCGAATATTTCCAAAAGAGAAATATTTTCCAAACCGCAACTGAGCATATAGATTTCTTCTGTAATCAAGAAATTTCCTCCGATTTGTCAGATAAGTTTCGGGCGTTATTTCGTCTAACGACCAAGGTGTTCCGACGTTTGCGATGGCGCGAGTTTGCTCATGCAAACGAAGTGACAGAAGCAAATGTGGCGAAGCCCGAGCGAGAGTTGCGTAAGCAATCTCGAAGCGTAGCGGAAGCACCGATAGTTAGGCGACGGTTTTATTTATTACAAAAGCAATTTTCGAATTTTCTGCCCGATAATATGAATAAATTTAATATTTAATTCAAGTATATTAAGAATTAATACATCGTAAGTTATAATCAGAATAAGACCGAAAACTAAAGTAATTGCTCCATTATTCAAAACATCTTCGAGAAATTCGATTTTTATGCAGTTTAAATAAATATAAGTGTAGCCTGAAGCAATTAGAATCGAAAAAGAATAAATAGATAAAAATGAGGTTTCATATTCAAATATCTTAATTTTTTGCAATTTCTCATTTTGTCCTATGTAAATACTCTCTGACGATTCCGGATCACTCTTCGGAATGATAACTACCTCTCGCCCGAAAACAAATTTTGCAATTTGTTTTAGAACCCAATTAGCCATTATAAAAGGTGAAGAGAGAACATGATATAAGCAATTTTTAATTTTTTGCTTATACTCAGTTATTTTTTCAACATTGCGAATATGCGATTTATATATTTTATCTACTATTTCTTTAGAAGAAATCTTTTTCGACTCATAAAAAAGAGTCTTATTATCCAAATCGGCGATAATGTGAATGGATCGCCCTATAGGATCCGGAGTATTTCTTGACCTACGTAAAGATTCGACAGTCGGACAAAGGCTATCTGAATAATTATATAAAGGATGGTTCGATATATACAAACTAAACTTTGTAGCCTCAACAACTACTTTATATTTATTCGCCTCTCCTTCTATTCTTTGAAATGCAAATACTCTTATTAGACAGACTTCATCTGGAGATCCCTCACTGTTAATGGGAGGTTTAAAAAGAAGATTACTTGCATATTTACGTTTTACACTAAAACCGGGAGACTCGTTTCGGAATTTGAGAAAATCTACGTATTCCTTCACCTCCTTTATTTCAGAGAATAAATCTAAGAAATCAGACTGAGTTAATTCATATTTAGAGTTCATGTTTATAAAACTGTCGCCTAACGACCAAGGCTTATCGACGTTGGCGTGCTGAGCGTCAGCGAAGACAGGCACGAGAATTGCTCTGCAATTCGAGTGACTGAGCCAATGTGCCGCAGGCCAAGCGAGAGTTGCGAAGCAATCTCGAAGCGCAGCGATAAGCCGATAGTTAGGCGCAGTATCGCACCAAACACACTGCACCCAAACCTACTCT
>NZ_NPEA01000019.1 GCF_002812205.1 Leptospira neocaledonica | reverse complement strand
ACAGGCGCTATCCACAGCATTATCTATGGCTACAGCAATTGCATTACAATTTATTCCTGGTCCAGGAACAGCAGCAGGTGCAAGTATCCTTGGCCAAGTAGGAGCATACTTTAGCTCGTCGCAAGGGTTGATAGTTGCTGCAAATGCGGTGGCTCAAGGAGTTATCGCTTCACGACACGGAAACATGAATGAAGTGTTTGCAGGTGTAGCAAACGGATTATTGTTAGCGGCGACTGGTCCTTTTGGACTTTCCGGTTCCATTTCTTACACACCTCCTCAAAAAGCAAATAGCCTAGGTGATCTAATTGATGTTGGTATGAATGGTGCTTCTGCCTCCGGATGGGGAGGAGGAATTAGCATCGGAGGCTCTAAATTGAATGGAGGGGTTTCTTTTTCACCTGGGTCAGGCATTGATCTCAATATAGGAGGGACTCTTGGTGGTGCGGGTGGTTTTTACAATCTCAGCTATAACACAAGCTCTGGTAACACGAGTGGATCTATTGGAGCCGGGCAAGAATACGGATCTAATTTCGGAATCAATCTAAGCACAGACCATAACCAAACCCCATCGATCTTTGCAGGCTTTGGATGTGATGTAAATGGAACCAATTGTGGCGGAGGAAAGAATGCGTTAGGAGTGGGAGGTTCCATTACCTTAAACGGAGATGGAACAGTAAACTTGGGAGCAGATCTTCTTGGAAACCAAGGACTCGGAGTCACCTACGATTCGAATACAGGATCCTGGAGTGCTGTCACAGTAGAAAGCGACTGGGCCAAGAACTTCACATATATGAATGCCCAGAATGTAGCGGATGCAGTTAAAAAGAAAGCGGATGATGAGATCTATAAGAAATATGCAGAAGTAGCCTCAGATCCAAATATATTAAATAATAGTGAAGCAATGAAGAAGCTATCCCAAGCGATGGGAATAACTCCGAAAGAGTTAGGAGATATGATCTCAAATACTAAGCTTGCTATTGATTCCGGAAACGAAGCGCAAGCTGCAGGTGCGAAGCAGTTACTGGATAGTGTGATGAAATTAATTCATGACGAAGCCTATACTGGAGATACACCTAATAAAGACTTACAAGCGGCTATAACTAATTCTAAAGCAGTCGCGAAAGTAGATTCAGGCTCCTCTGAGGGAAAATTTCTAGGTGATCTTGGAACGCAAGCCAAGATCTACTTTAATCAATTAGCGGGTAACGCATTTGGTGAATTTGCTTATGTAAATGAGAATGGTGATGTTGTGTTCCGATTGCCCGATGATAATCCGAATTTGCATGATGTAGAAGCGGGGTATTTAATCCCAATTAGTCAAGGCGAATATATGGATTCTGAGGGCTATGTTTGGGTGGAAGGGCAAGGCGATTCGTTAATTAAGAAGGATTCAGCCCCAGATTTTCAACTAATGGGGCGCACTGAAACTAAAAGTAAGCTTGATGCGGTATTGGATAAGATTCATTCGGACTTGGTTCCGGCCGGGAAACCATCCTTTTGGGAAGATCCAAATACAGCAGTTTGGGACTGGGTTGCAGAAAAGACTAAAGATGCTTTATTATCTTTAACACCCGATTTTGTACAAAAGGCTGCGTCGGTATTCAAAATTGGACAGGCCATGAAAGACCACTTAGATAAAGTCAACTCAGTGGCTGATTTGTATCGTCCTTTAATTGATGAAACAAAAGATTTGTATCGAAGCTCTATGTCATTGATGAACGAAGAACGAAAGGCAAAAATAAATGATATTGAAACCCAAATCGAGACACTGCGCTCGCAGGACGATCCTTTTGGAGTATTCTCAAAATCTGCATATGATTTAGAGGATTATAAAATTAGCGTTAATAACGGTTATCTCGATAGCATAAGTGATCTTAAGCGTAAAATGAGAAATCTAGATGGTTTAGAAATTGGTATTGATATGAAAAAACTTGCTACCTCAGATTCTCTTTTCTATGAAATCAGAAGTCATCTAAATGGCTTAGGTGATTTTTCGGGCGATTCAGCCTATTTGCAAAATTACGAAGCAACACGTTCTTTGCTAAATAAAACTAAAGATTTTGCTGAGTCTTACAGATTATTCAAGTATTTGCAAGCTAACGATGACGGTAATGTTAATGTCCCCGGAGATAAATCTGGACTTAAAGGAGCAGCTATGGGTATAATCAAAGATATGACAGCAGAAAAGTATTTTGAATATCTTAAAGCATTGAATCAGAAAAATAAAATGGAGACACCAACGATTTATGAAGGGTTTTAGTCGGAGTCATACAATAGTCTTAATACTCCTCTCGATTTCCTTTGCATCTGGATTGCAAGGAAAGGAGGAGCCTAGTGAAGATAATTATCTACCGAAGTATACTAACATGCGCAAAAATGTATCTGGTGGTGTCCAAACAACTCGATATCAAGATGGAGAATTTGATGAGAGGTGGATATTTTACTTTAAAACTAGGCAAGAATCGGAAAAATTACCCCCCGAAATTAAGCCGAAAACCATTTCCGAAGCTGCTCACTTTAATTTCACATTTAGAAAATGGGAAGACCTTGGAATAAAGAATGGCAAGCGATTGTTATATTATGGGTCGGGGAAAAGTGCCGGTTATATTGAAGTTATAGATGGAAAGTATGAGGGCGAGATGGTGATTTATTGGCCGAATAAGAAAATTAAAAAGAAAGTAATATACCACAATGGCCAGGAAAATGGGCTTGCCTATTTTTATAACAGAAGAGGCCAATTATTGACCACTTTCACAATGCGAAATGGAATAGTTGATGGTGAAGCCTGTAAATATGATAAAACTGGAAAAATTATTTTTAAGGGAGAAGCTAAGCATGATCGGAACTTTATTGAAAGATTTGGATTTCTTGATTAACAAATTTGTGTGTCCTGTTTGTTGTCCCCTGCCAAATGGGATAGCTAAGCAAACGTCATGCGGCGTCCTTTTCCCAGTCATAAAAATGGGACAAACCGTTTAAGACTGGGTGTGAACGGAGGCGAGAATTTGGAGAATCGCGATTGGAAACGGTTCTTCCAAGAGGAGATTGCCCGCCGAGACCTTGGTGGGGTCGAAAATTATTATAAAAATGGATAAAATCTCGGATTAGAGACCGAGCGTGATGTTCTCCGAAAACGATTACGTGGTTCATAAGAATTCGCCTTATAGATCCGATGAAACGTTCAGCAAAGGCATTTTGCCATGGAGATTTGAGAGAGGTTCGAATGGGAGATCCGACTATTTATGAAGGTTTTTAACAAAATAATTATAATCGATATCCTTTTCTTCGTTTGTATTTTCGGGCTTAATTCTAAAGAAGAACCAAGCGAAGATAACTATTTATCTAAATATTCGAGTGTGCGCAAGGATGTAACAGGTGGAGTTCAGACGACTAGATATAGGGATGGAGAATTTTATGAAAGAACCATTTTTTATTTCAAAACTAATGCTGAGTCGGAAAAGCTTCCACCAGAAGTGAGGCCCAGTGAAATTCCTATCACAGCTCAGTTTAATTTAATTTTTCGAAAATGGGAAGATGTTTCTATTTTGAATGGAAAACGAGCGTTGTATTATGGATCAGGTCTAACGGCCGGGAAAACGGTTTGGTTCATTTCTATAATAGGCGCAGACGGCTATTGGAAACATATACGATGTTCAATGGTATTGTCGATGGTGATCTTTTAAAATATGATAAAAGTCGAAAAATTATAGAAAAGAAGAAAATAAAATTGGATAGAAACTTTATTGAGAAGTTTGGATTTTTGGGATGAATTAGTCCCTTCAAAACTGGAGCGTGAACGGAGGAGCGTCTTGGGAGATGCTCTGCGTAAAACCTTAAAAGAAGGTTCCAAAAAATCAGAAAGACATAGATTTATAATGCGACAGCGATCGTAGCGGAAATCCGGCGATGCACCATGATGAGAGAGAGGAACAGTAAATAAAAGAAATATAATGGTGCTTCGCTGATTGAAGCGTAGAGCGCGGTCCTGGCGAAGCCGGGAGTCGTCCAAAA
>NZ_NPEA01000018.1 GCF_002812205.1 Leptospira neocaledonica | reverse complement strand
CGCAACTCTCGCTTGGGCTGCGCCACATTGGCTCAGTCACTCGAATTGCAGAGCAATTCTCGTGCCTGTCTTCGCAACTGCTCAGCTCGCCAACTTCGATAAGCCTTGGTCGTTAGACGACATCAATTAAAATAGATGGTAACAATATGAATATTTTCAAAATAATCACAATATTTTTAATACAATTTTTCATTGTTGAGATGGTTTCGTCGGAATCATTATATAGTGGGAGTTACTCATCGGATCCTTACAATGAGAATTCAAGAGTGAAATTAGAATTTGATAATAATAAAGTTGTTATATCTTTTTATCAAATTGCACAGCGTAACACATGCTATGAAAATGTAGACCGGAAATCCAACTCTCTGATCTTTTCAGTTGATAAGGATCTAAAGAAATTAAACTCACCCGAATGTCCGAACGGTTCATTTTTTGATATTTGCGAGGTTGGCGGTTCAGATGCTAAGTTTTTAGGTGAAAAAAGACTAATTTGTTCCAATAAAAATAATCAAAAACAAACTGTTCTCTATTCATTAGATCACCGAGATCGAATAGGAAAGCGGGTTGTTATAGAACATGTGGACGGAATAATGATGGGAGGTAGAAAGGCAGTTACCACGGATGCGGTTAGATTTCGGGATGAACCTTCCATTAATAGTAAAATAATTAATGTAAATCTGACAACTGAAAGCTGTTGTTCGGATTCTGTTGAGAAGAAATATACTTCCTTGCAAAAGGATTGGAACGTTGTCGTAATTGCTAGGACCAAGGAAAAAGAAAAAATAGAGAAATGGGAAAACTATTGGTATTATATAGCGGTCTATCAATCTGAATTTTCTCAAGTGTATGGTTGGGTTTTCGGTCAATTCATTAAAATAGAATGAAAGCAAAGTGCTGCACGATTTAGTCAAATTGACGTCGTCTAACTATCGGTGCTTCCGCATCGCTTCGAGCTTGCTTCGCAACTCTCGCTTGGGCTACGCCACATTTGCTTCTGTCACTTCGTTTGCATGCGCAAACTCGTGCCATCGCAAACGTCGGAACACCTTGGTCGTTAGGCGAAAAACAAAATAATTAGGATGTTAAAATGGGAGGCATAGATACACTTAGAGGAATTTATGTTCAAGTATTAGGCTCATTGCTTTTGTTTTTGAATGAAAACAAAAATATAGATTTCATTTCTGTCGAACCACATAATGAATCTGAAAAAGTTGACTTACTAATTCAGCATAAAAACGGGAGAAAAATAGTAGTTCAAGTTAAGTCTTCTAAGAATGTTATAAGTGAATCTAACGCACACAAATGGGCGGCAGATTTAGAGAATACTGCAAGGGCCGACGAATACATCTTAATGCTATTTGGACAGAAATCGAGGAGTTTACTTTTTATACCTAGAATTGGAAAAGTTCTTATATATCCACCAATGGACTTAAATGTGGATGCCTTAATGGAACAAGCTTGTTTTAGATTATTGAATTATATAAATAAATATTCATTAGCAAAGAACTTTCTGGAACCCTCAGAATTAAGATCTATAGTTGAAAAACTAGTTTCAAAAATTTTTGATAAATCGGTGCAAAATCATCCCTTTAAAGAAAGGGAGATACGGAATATAGTCGAATCAAGTATTCAAGTTTCGCAAAAAAGAATCAAAGGCATAGAATTTTCTAATATATTTATAAAAAATGAATTTTGGAATATCCGCTATAATTATAAGTCTTTTTTTAGTAGGGGGAAGGTCATTTTATTCGAAGGCTTTGGAGATTTTGGCAAAAGTAATAATCTAGAGCTTGATATCATACTCTATAATGGAATAGAAAATAGTATTCTTTTTACCGAATTCGGCATACTCCTTTCAAAAATGGCGTGGGAAGATTATCCAAAAGGAGTTGCGACACCGAAATATAAGGAAGTCAAAGAATCCAAATATCATTTTAAAATCAAGATTCCCAATATAAAAAAGTCACTACCGAATGGTTGGTTGAGTAAAAAATATAGGGGAAAACAGCCTTCGAATTTACCCTACTTAAACCTAAAGTCTGGGCCTGAAACCAAATTTTCTCATATAATTAAAGATCCAATTATATTTCCTTCGAAAAATTACATTAGATTTAAAGTGACCGCGATAAATTATTTACTGAATGTTGAAAACAACTCGCTGATAAGATTATTTGCTCGTTTTGGAAAAGAGATTGTTTATAGTGATCATATTCATATAAACTCCCTTATATAATTTTGTTCTTCGCCTAACTATCGGCCCTGACGCTGCGCTTCGAGATGCTTCGCACTCTCGCTTGGCCTTCGGCACATTTCGCTTTGTCACTCGCCTTGCAGAGCAATTCTCGCGCCAAGTCCTTCGGACTCGCGAAACGTCGTCAAGCCTTGGTCGTTATACGCCATAGCTTAAGAATCTTCCGGTTTGAAAAAGAAAATACACTTGAGGAATATTCTGATTTACCAAGCATTCCATCTAAATATTTCTTAAATAAATGCTCTTTGAATGGGATGACAAAAAGAACTCTTCAAATCTTAAGAAGCACCAAATTTCATTTAAACAAGCCTCTCAGGTTTTTCTTGATAAAGATGCGATCTATATTCCGGATGAAAATCATTCTGAAAATGAAGAAAGATGGCTTGTGCTCGGGAAAATTGAAAATTTTACTATAATCGTGGTTGTTTTTGTAGACAGATCCAATAAAAAAGAAGAGAAACTAAGAATAATTTCCGCAAGAAAAGCTGACAAATTGGAAGAAAAAGAATATTTCCAAAGATTAGGCAAAGATTAAGAAATGAAAAAACACTATGACTTCTCTAAAGGTAAAAAAGGAATCTTTTTTATAAAAGATAAGAGAGATATGCATCTTCCGATATACCTCGATGAAGATATTGAAGAATATTTTTCCAAAATTGCTTCTTCTAAGGGTAAAGATATAAATTCGATCATTAACAAG
Source organism: Leptospira neocaledonica (assembly GCF_002812205.1). Taxonomy (NCBI): domain Bacteria; kingdom Pseudomonadati; phylum Spirochaetota; class Leptospiria; order Leptospirales; family Leptospiraceae; genus Leptospira; species Leptospira neocaledonica. Next base: position 5,834 of record NZ_NPEA01000018.1, on the reverse strand, counting down.
GTTCTTAAGAAAGAACTCGAACTTCAAAAAGAACTTTCCATTTAATTATTAAGCTACGGCGTATAACTATCGGGTTATCGCTGCGCTTCGAGATGCTTCGCACTCTTGCTTGGGCCGCGCCACATTTTGCTTTGTCACTCATCTTGCATGGCAAGCTTCGTGCCAAGTGCTTATGCACGCGCAAAACGTCGATAACCCTTGGTCGTTAGGCGCCATAACGCTTGAAACGAATACCGGACATCCTTGTCCGGCTTGATGTGATAGATTTTTATTTCCAGGAAAGGTCGATTTTTTTGTGTTTCGAAGCACATTCAGCTAAATATAAATTAATTAAATTTTGATAAGGAATACCTGTTTTATCAGATAAGCCTTTGAAATAACCTATTGTATCAACATCAACTCTGATGGTAATAGGCTTTTTCAATTTCTTTAAGTAAGGGTTTTTCTTCGATTTTGAAAAATCGTATTCTTTTCTCATAAAAATGTCTCGTATTGTTTAGATTCAGATTTTGTAGCTTTTCTTGCAGAAATAATTCTAATTACGTCTTTAGATGATCTGTAACAGTGTGAAACCATAAGTAAATTCAGTTTATGACTAAATCCAAGAATGATGAATCTTTCTTCATTATCGGAATGATCCGGATCATTAATAATCCTAGCGTTTTCATCATAGAAGACTGTTTTAGCTTCTTCAAAAGAAATACCATGCTTTCTTTTATTGGAAGAGTTTTTTGCTGAATCCCATTCAAAGTCGATTGACGACATATGTATGGTAGCAATATACTATACATATATTTGCAGTCAATAGGAATTTTCACGAAAATTAAGAGATAGGGGATTGGCAGAGCGCCATCCGTGGCGCAGCAAGGCGTTACAGGCGCCTAACTATCGGTGCTTCCGCAGCGCTTCGAGCTTGCTTACGCAACTCTCGCTCGGGCTACGCCACATTCGCGTCCGTCACTTCGTTTGCAGAGCAAACTCGCGCCGTTGCGAACGTCGGAACACCTTGGTCGTTAGCCGCAATGATAAAAAACATCGAACAATAATAACAGCATTTTAGAATGGATCGATTATACTTATCATATTCTCTTTTCAAAGAAGAAGTTATTAGTAGAAATAGATATATTTACAGTAACTATACTGTAGAATTTCTAAATGCATTTAAAAAATTATTAATTCACCATGAGAGCACACTTGGTCAAGAAATCGTGCTTTATAGAGCACAAAAGGGAAACGATTGGGTTGAACTAACTGACGAGGATAAGAGAAAGCCTGTTCCCTATACAGCTGAAAGAATGATACCGTTAAAGTATCGCGCAAAAGAAGGAAGAGTTAATCCCAAAGGGCTTCCTTGCCTATATCTAGGAAATGATATTGATACTTGCATTATGGAAACGAGACCTTGGGAAGAAGAATTGGTGTCCATAGGCTATTTCGGCGTTAAGTCAGATCTTAAGTTGATTAATTTTGCGAACGAAAAAATGGAAAACGTAAATTATTTACCAGAGCCGATTTACGAAACCATCGATTATTTGCTTTGGTCCGATGTAAATGAAGCATTTTCTATTCCAATATCTAATGATGACGATTCAGCTCAATATGTTCCTACCCAAATATTATCCGAATTGATTAAACATGCTGGTTATGATGGCATTATTTACGATAGCAAACTTGGTTATGGACTAAATATTGCTCTGTTTAATATAAATAACGCAGAATTCTTAGAGAGTAAATTATTTGTAGTTCAAGAATTACGCTGTTTTGGATTTGAAGTCACGTAACCTTGCTCAAATCACTGCGGCTAACTTTCGGCTCTGACGCAGTGCTTCGAGATTGCTTCGCAACTCTCGCTTGGCCTTCGGCACATTTCGCTTTGTCACTCGCCTTGCAGAGCAAGTCTCGCGCCAAGTCCTTCGGACTCGCGAAACGTCGTCAAGCCTTGGTCGTTATACGCCATACGAACGGAAAATAACTCATTATGAAGAAATTAATAATTATATTACTTTTAATTCCTTGTTATCTTTCGGCAGAGTCAGATGAAGATTTAGATAAGAATCTCTCTAACTTATGTAAAGAGAATACTAATGAGGCATTTTGTTCTGTATTAGAGAAATTCAAGCACGGAAGTGTTCCTATTCTTAATAAAAACTCCTGTATTATAGTTGGAACTGGACAGAAATATTCACTTAGCAAAAATTCTCAGGCTACGCCTGGAGATAACTATGCTCTATTTATTAGGCAATCTTTCTCTAAACCGAGTATAAGCTTTATTAAGATAATTCCGGAGAATGATACTGAAGTTGCTGAGGTCAAAGAGCTACTGGAAGCGACTGAGACTGGAAAACCCGTTAGTCAAAATAGCTTCTTATTGTTTTTGCAAAATCAATTTGATAATCAAGTTTTTGATGAAATATTTCTTACTGAGCGTAGTATCAAATTGAAAAATCCAAATGGTCCACCTGGAATACTAAGGCAATATGAAGAAAGACTATTTCTGTTTCAGATAGTTTTGGGAACGCATAGAAGACCAAGTATTTTTATTTTTTCAACGGGCATTAAGCAATGCTTTCCGATTTCACGTTCGAACGGCGCCTAACTATCGGCTGTGACGCAGCGCTTCAGGATCGCTTCGCGACCTTCGCTTGGCCTTCGGCACATTTCGCTTTGTCACTCGCCTTGCAGGGCAAGTCTCGCGCCAAGTGCTTGCGCACTCGCGAAACGTCGTCAAGCCTTGGTCGTTAGGCGCAATGCTCTAAATATGAAGATTAAAAAATATAATTTCGATTCAATAGAAAATATCTTAGATTACATGCGAGCTCTAGCTATTACGAAAAAGTCGTATATATTTAGAGGAATTCCAAAGGAAAAATATTCATTAACGACAACTGTGGAGAGAGACTATGATTTAGAAGATCTAAGAGATGGAGGATATGGAATTGATGAAACAATTGCATTAGAGAAATTTTTTAGAGCTGCTTATCATTATGAATCTGAATGGAAATTTGACCCTGACAGTATTCTCGAGATTTGGTCGTTAATTCAACATCATGGGGGTAGAACCCGACTCTTAGATTTTACGCATTCCTTTCCTGTGGCACTCTATTTTTCATTTTGGAAACTGGAAGAGGATTTTGATCCGGCAATTTGGTGCTTTAATAGAGAAATTCTTAAAGATAAGCTTGTGGCATCTGTGCAAAATTTACTGCCGAATAAATCTAAATATGAATCTGTATATGGATACTCAAATAGATTTACAAGGAATAGGTGGAAAGAAGAAGAATTACTGAGATCTTTAAGACCAGAAAATTCCTTATTAAATATTCTTTTGCATTATAGTATGAAAGGTTTTTGGTCGGAAAAAAATGCATCTATTCCGAATCTTATGATTCCAATTGAACCTTTAAGAATGAATCGAAGATTAATAATGCAGAATGGCTGTTTTCTTATGCCTATAAATTCAAGAACTTCAAGTATGATAAATTTAGTTAGTATGCTTAAGGGTGAAGATGTTCAAGAATTGAAGATAGATTATGAATATGAGGCGCCTACTTTTGAAAATTTTCAGAAAGCTTTTGAAATGAAAGAGAATATGGTCATTAACTTAAAACAGGTTAAAACGCAAAATTGTACATATTTATTGGGAGGCCTAAATATTCGAGGCGAGACCTTGTTCCCTGACTTCCAAGGATTGATCACGTCTGCTACTAAGTTGGGGCGGATTCCAAAGCATTTACGTTAAAGGCTGCACAAAAGAGCACTGCGCATAACTATCGGTGCTTCCGCAGCGCTGCGGGCTTGCTTCGCAACCCTTGCTCGGGCTTCGCCACATTTGCTTCTGTCACTTCGTTTGCGTTAGCAAACTCGTGCCATTGCAAACGTCGGAACACCTTGGTCGTTAGGCGCAATAACGCGAAAAAATGCCGTTAAGATTTCTTTCGACAATAGTATTTATCTTTTACAGAAAAACCCTAATTTAATTATCACTTCATAGGAGAATATATGAATAAAAAAGCAAAAATATCGATATTTTTATGGATTGGGCTGGCATTTAATTGTGCGTCCCTTGCATCTCTTGCGCCTGTCGAGATACGACAAAAATCTTTTGTGAAAGAGAATACTGGCGTAGATAAGAATAAGGCTTATGACAGAGCTGCGATTTGGTTTTCTAAAAACTTTAACGATTCTAATTCAGTCACTCGCCTAAAAGATTCAATAGAATCAAGAATCATTGGGAAAGGAACATTGAAATGCGATGTCTCGTATTCATTAACAGAGGCCGATGCTGCTTATCATGATTTTTCCATTGATTTTCAAGCAAGAGAAAATAAAATACGAATCAAAATAGAGAATATATGGTCTTACCGACTTCACCCGTATAATAAAGAGAAGATTTCTTGGGGACCTACGGACGAAGAAGATATACAAAATGTATTATCAAAGTGTTTTGAACCGCTTATTGTGAATCCACTAGTAGAGTCAATTTCCGGGAGAAAAGATAAAGAAGATAATTGGTGACTTTATCAATTTAGCACTATTAAAAGAAGCAATACGATGTATCAATTTCCTCCTTGTAGTATAAACGTGATTATATAGTGATCATTTTTGTAAAAGAACAATTTTGAGTCATTGCGCGCGTTACTGCGCCTAACTATCGGCTTATCGCTGCGCTTCGAGATTGCTATGCAACTCTCGCTAGGCCTTCGGCACATTTCGCTTTGTCACTCGTCTTGCAAGGCAAGTCTCGCGCCAAGTGCTTGCGCACTCGCGAAACGTCGTCAAGCCTTGGTCGTTAGACGTCATGGGGCTATTTCAAAATATGAAAACTCTTTTCATTAACACCTTATTATTTTTAGCAGGTGCTTGTTTAATAATAAGCCTATTTCTATTCATTAATAGGGGATACATATTTGCTCGCATACTTGAACACGGATTTGCTGCGACAAACATCATGCCTCTCGTAACTCCATTAATTGTTCTATGGCTTGGAATTTGTATCTCTCTTCTATATAAAAAAATGCAATCTAAGCAAAAGGAAAAAAAGAAATGAGATACTTAATGTTGCTTTGTTTTATGCTTTCACTTTTTCCAATTGTTCCGCTTTCAGCTGAGCCGGTTCAAAAATATATTTCTGGTCTCGAAAAACTTCTTACTTTTGTAACCCATTTCGATGATTGGTTGAAAAAAATTGGCACGAAAGATGAACTAGCGAAGATAGACACAAAACTGGGTGACATTAGTGGTGATGTGGACGACTTGGCTCTTGTAAAACGGGCTTTTGTTACAAATAGATGCAAAGAGGATCATCAGGTATTAGTTGTTGATTTACATAAACGTCTTAAAAAACTTTCAGCTGATATGGCTGAATTGGGAAATTTATTATCTCAAACAGATCGAGATAAGGCTAAGCAGATTGTGAATAATATTCGTTTTGATCTTTTTGATAAACGGTCCTTCGTTGAGTTTGCTAGTAAGTGCTCAATCCGACCTAAAGAGTTCGAGAAAGCTCAGATGGATGCGGAAAAATCATTAAAGATAGCGAAGGACATTTCGGAAAAAGTTATCCGAGCAAAAGCGGTAATTCGCGAGAAGTTAGATGCTCTCTAACAGTCCGCACGACGTCTAACTATCGGCTTATCGCTGCGCTTCGAGCTTGCTTCGCAACTCTCGCTTGGCCTCCGGCACATTGGCTCAGTCACTTGAATTGCAGAGCAATTCTCGTGCCTGTCTTCGCTGACGCTCAGCACGCCAACGTCGATAAGCCTTGGTCGTTAGTCGCCATGTGCAACAAATCCATTGAAATAGATTGAAATTAATGACGAATTTTAAATATCGTT
>NZ_NPEA01000017.1 GCF_002812205.1 Leptospira neocaledonica | reverse complement strand
TTGCGCGGTCTGCAAATCATACTTTTCTTTTGACGTTACCGGAAAGCGACTGATATCTTAATTACGTCCACTGCGCCTAACTATCGGCTTATCGCTGCGCTTCGAGATTGCTTTGCAACTCTCGCTTGGCCTTCGGCACATTGGCTCAGTCACTCGAATTGCAGAGCAATTCTCGTGCCTGTCTTCGCTTCGCTCAGCACGCCAACGTCGCCAAGCCTTGGTCGTTATGCGCCATATTCTGCAATTTATACATTTACAAGGAAAATATGAAAGCTGCTAAACTATTACTCTTTATTTTGTTGCTATTGCCATTATCAGTTAATTTTGCGGATGATGAAGGAGAGGGTGAGTTAGTAGTTATCAAGCCATCTCAGCTGAGAGAAGAACCTTCTTCTGACTCGAAATTGATCTTTAATCTCTATCCGACATTGCTTATTAGAAGAAAACTTGAAGAGTCTAATGGTTGGATTAGAGTCGATAGCGGCTTTTGTACGCTAAAGAAGGAACATGAAATTTGTAATTCAGCCGAAGGATATATACCATCAGAAGCTTTGGCAAAATTTGATCGAAGCAAATTTGTTGAGTTGAAACTCCCAATGACAATCAAGTTTACCAATTTTAATTCTAATCCTGAGCTTAAATATGTTTTAGAAAAAGACGGCTCCTTCTATCATTTTGATCCAATGTGTGGCGGAGGAACTGGAAAATGTGGAAAAAGCAAACTCTTTAGGATTCATAATATAATTTGGGGAAAGCCACTTGCCAGTGATTTCGTTTATAAGTTTTTTATAAATGAAAAAGGGCAAATATGTGCTCCTTATCCAGGAAAAGATCACAACTATCCATGCAGCCAAGAATCAATTCGATAGTGAAAATAGAATACGGCGCATAACTATCGGTGCTTCCGCTACGCTTCGAGCTTGCTACGCAACTCTCGCTCGGGCTACGCCACATTTTGCTTTGTCACTCGTCTTGCAAAGCAAGCCTCGCGCCAAGTGCTTCGCACGCGCAAAACGTCGGAACACCTTGGTCGTTAGGCGCAATATCGCGATCTCTTTTCCTTTTTTTATTATATAAGTTTTGGATTTTACCTTAGAACCGAATCACGATCTACTTAAGGTTAGATCGCTTTTCACCCTTTTCTTGTTTTATATCGTATACTGATAGATTAGCTTCCATGTTAAAGATCTTATCTTAAACTCTTGCCACTTTCATATTGGATAGTACGAAAAGGGCTCGCTACTTTATATTGTGAAAGTGAATTAGCCACTAATTTGCTTTCATTCTATTTGAGGATTTTATAGAGTAGGGTTTGGGTGCAGTGTGTTAGGAGCGATACTGCGCCTAACTATCGGCTTATCGCTGCGCTTCGAGATGCTACGCACTCTCGCTTGGCCTTCGGCACATTGGCTCAGTCACTCGAATTGCAGAGCAATTCTCGTGCCTGTCTTCGCAACTGCTCAGCTCGCCAACGTCGATAACCCTTGGTCGTTAGTCGCAATGGCTAACAAACTTGTCTAATAATAAATGTATTGTTACGCATCAGAATTGGGTGGTTGTTCTCAGATACAATCTGGCGAGCATATTGTTTCCAAGGGCCTATTTGAAGATTCAATTTCAGTTAAAGGATTTCCTTGGTGTAAGGATGAAATTAAGACCGTAGGTATTAATAGTTTAGTAGCAAATATTCTTTGTTCGGAGCATAATTCAGCCCTCTCAAAATTTGATGCCTCTGCCATAAAAACATTTGAAGGGATCCGCTCTATGTCGGAACGACAAAATCGATATAAAGATGTATTAGTAAAAGCTAGATTTGGGAATAAAAAGCATAATATAAATGGTTATGAGTTTGAGAAGTGGGCAACAAAGACTTTTTTGAATATTATGCACTACTCAAAGAAAAGTGATCTATTGTATGACAAAGAGTATCTATTAAAAATAGTCTATACCAATGAGCAATTCAAGGAACCCTATGGGTTGTATAGTTTTGCAAAAAAAGGGCAGAAAATTCAGTCACCCGGTCATCTATCATTTGTTCCAATAACTAATAACTATGATAAAGAAACTATAGGAACTTTATTCGAATTTCATGGGTATCTCTTTATGTTACAGTTTCCATCAATTTCAGGAAAACCATTTATAAAGGAAATAGGTCTTCCAGGATCACTGGTGGATTGGAGTGGGGCTGCAGAAATGTGGCGTCCAAAACAATTAATAGCTCGGGAAGCTATTAAGCGCTATAAAGATACGATAGAATTTCATTGGTAAATTTTAGCCACAGCGACTAACTATCGGCTCTGACGCAGCGCTTCGAGATGCTTCGCACTCTCGCTTGGCCTTCGGCACATTTCGCTTTGTCATTCGTCTTGCAAAGCAAGCCTCATGCCAAGTCCTTCGGACTCGCGAAACGTCGTCAAGCCTTGGTCGTTAGGCGCAATATCGCGATCTCTTTTCTATTTTTTATTATGTAAGTTTTGGATTTTACCTTTGAACGAATCAGGATCTACTTAAGGTTAGGACGCTTTTCACCCTTTTCTTGTTTTATATCGTATACTGATAGATTAGCTACCATGTTAAAGATCTTATCTTAAACTCTTGTCGCCTTTATATTGGTAGCGTACGAAAAGGGTTCGCTACCTTATATTGTAGGCGTAGATTAGTCACTAATTGACTTTTTCCCTATTAGAAGATTTTATAAAGTAGGTTTGGGTGCAGTGTGTTAGGAGCGATACTGCGCCTAACTATCGGCTCTGACGCTTCGCTTCGAGATCGCTGCGCGACTCTCGCTTGGGCTGCGCCACATTGGCTCAGTCACTCGAATTGCAGAGCAATTCCCGTGCCTGTCTTCGCTTTGCTCAGCTCGCCAACGTCGTCAAGCCTTGGTCGTTATGCGCAATGCGGCTGCGAAGGGCTTGACTCTTTAACATTATTCATCCAATCCTATGTAATTCATAAGTTGGAGATTTAGAATGCAGCCAGTAAAGATTCTATTGGGAGCGTTGGCCTATTTTATTTCAAGTTTTCTTATACAAGGAATTCTCGCTGCTGTGATTGCTTTAGATTATTTTAGCAATATCCCAGTATTCAGGACTGAGCCGATCTTTTATTTGAGTATGAGTTCTACTTTATTGAGCGGGCTTGGCTTCGAGTACTTTTTCCAATTACAAATTTTACAGGTTCCTGGATACTTAAGGGGCTAAAATATGGACTTCTTACTGCTCTTATCATAGTTCCATTTGTTGCACTTGATTTGCCAGGTCGCTTTGCGATACCAAGCACTGAAAAATGGATCGTCATTCAGGGGTTATTGGGCACAACGCATTCATGTGTTGCTGGTGTTTTAACTAGCTTAGTTTATAAAAACCGCTGAAAGCGATTACGAGTGTCCACTCTGTAACGCTTGCCGCACTTCGCATAACTATCGGCTTATCGCTGCGCTTCGAGATGCTCTGCACTCTCGCTTGGGCTACGCCACATTTTGCTTTGTCACTCGTCTTGCTGAGCAAGCCTCGCGCCAAGTGCTTACGCACGCGCAAAACGTCGATAACCCTTGGTCGTTAGCCGCCATTATGGATACTGTATATTCTAAACAAATGATTGATAAAATAAATGATGTAATACTTGATCTAAAAAATTTGATCGAAGAATATAATGGTTCTTCGTATTCAGACGCCATAAGAAAGATAAATGAAACTGAGCAAGCGTTCTCAAAAGCTTGGTCAGGATCTTGGATAGGCTATCATGCTCATACTTATTTGTATAATTTTACCCCCAAAACAATAAATGAGCACTTCGACCCTCAGATAGGTCTAGTCTCTATTTATAAGAGCCCTACAGTAGGTGTTTGGATTGTATATGAATACGATGATGTGGTTTCGGAATTTATAAAAAAGTCTGATGTAGATCCAAAACTATTTATTGATATTACCGACCGGTTCAACAAAATTTTCGCAATTACAAAGAATAAATTATTACCAATCGTGGATTTTCTTTTCAATTCTACGAAGGATACTTTTTATCAAGGACTGAAAGTTGAGATGAACAGTCTTAATAAATGCATATCAAAGCAAGATTTCATTTCTGCCAAAAGCCCTAAATATCAAATTAAAACAACGGACCAGCGAGCAGCCGCCGAAGGATTGATTACTCCACCTCATATTTCCATTCAATGTTTAGCCTATGAATATGCATCCTATTGTAGTCAAGCAGAGAGATTGATTCAGATTTCTGAAAAACTTAAAGATTATTTAGAATTAAAGGAGCTAAACATTATGAATTCAGATCAAACAAAAATAAATAAAATTTTTATAGGGCACGGTAGGTCGTTGGCATGGAGAGACCTTAAGGATTTTATTTCAGAAAGATTGAAAATCGAATATGAGGAATTTAATCGAAGTCCATCAGCGGGAATGGCTACGAAGGAAAGATTAGAGCAAATGCTTTCATCCTGTACATTTGCTTTTTTAGTCATGACAGCTGAAGATACCGGTGTAGATGATAAAAAATATGCAAGATCCAATGTTGTTCATGAAATAGGTCTATTTCAGGGTAGGTTGGGCTTTACCAAGGCAATCATTCTCCTGGAAGAAGGCTGTGAAGAATTCTCAAATATTGTTGGTCTTACTCAGATAAGATTTCCCAAGGACAGTATAAAATCATGCTTTGAAGAGATAAGAAGAGTATTAGAAAGAGAAAATATAATTAATCCATAACAGCGGCTAACTATCGGTGCTTCCGCAGCGCTTCGAGATCGCTTACGCGACTCTCGCTCGGGCTACGCCACATTTGCTTCTGTCACTTCGTTTGCAGAGCAAACTCGTGCCACCGCAAACGTCGGAGCACCTTGGTCGTTAAGCGACATGGCAAATTGATAATCATATGGAAATAATATTTTGGAATATAAATAATAAAAGGGATCCAATTTCTTTGATAAATAATAGTGATTTCAATTCAAAAACTAAAATTGTTGCGATTTCAGAATTTTGGGAACAAGAGCAATATATAATAAACTCGTCGAAATATGCGCTTTTTAAATACGATTTAGCTTCGAAAAGAACAGGCTTATACTCAAGCGATTATATTGGAATGAAGTTCTTAAAATCAGAAACTTATTATTCTAAATACAATTTCATATATAATGCTGAAGCTGTTATTTTGTATATTGTGCATCTTCGTAGTCCAAGGAATTCGGAGGATGATAGCTACTCTCTTAATCAGAATATCATTAAACAGATAGCTGATGAAATTAACGCTAATTACCACAAATATTCAATTATTATGGGAGACTTTAATCTTCCGCATTATGATAAATTATTTACGGATCATTTTCATCTGAATACAACGGATTATTTTTATGATAAAGCCAGATCTACGAAGACTTATGAAAAAAATAGCAGATTAAAATTTTATTCTCCAATTAACTCATTTAATGGAGATCTATCAAAGGGACCTCCGGGGACTTTTTATTATGGGAAACGTAGTAGAGCACAAAATTGGTATATATTAGATAATATTCTAATTTCGTATCCACTTTCGAAATTTATAGATAAAGATTCATGCGAAATTATGACGAAATTCAGTGATGAAAATTTAGTAACTAAATTACAATTGCCCAATCGTTTATATAGTGATCATCTCCCAGTGAAAATAAAGCTTAAATAAGGATATTGATTATGGATGGCATATGGAAGGATTTAAAATCGAGAGGAAAAATAAAAACCCCCTTAGAGATTGTTGATAACCTGTTTAAGACTCTTCCGGGTGATGTAGATAATTTAGTTTCCTATTCTATTCAAAAGGTGAATTATTTCCCAGAAGAAGTTACATATACTACCTCATCACCAATCACTTCTATTGCAATGAATTCATTTGTAGCAAGGAAAGATCCTCATCCCGAATTCGGATATGACCCAAATGCATCTGCTTCAAAAGAACATATTAGATTTCGATTATTGCTTTTCCCAACCTCTAACGAAGAAATTACAATTGAATTATTTAAAGTTAAATTTCCGATTCTATTCTATCCATTACAGATATTCTGTGACGAACATACTTTTCCGGAAATGAAAAAATACTTCGATAACAACAAATTAATCGCTACGAATGAAAAAGATTTCACTAATAAAATTCTCCAAATTGTTTCTTCTGAGACGACATTTAGTATAATTCAGAGGTTAATGTCGTTTTAACAACCTGCCACGTCGCTTAACTTTCGGCTCTGACGCATCGCTTCGGGATGCTACGCACCCTCGCTCGGCCTTCGGCACATTTCGCTTTGTCACTCGTCTTGCAAAGCAAGCCTCGTGCCAAGTCCTTCGGACTCGCGAAACGTCGTCAAGCCTTGTTCGTTATCTGCAATGCCGCGCCCCTCATTAAGACGCCAGCCATCCTTGGCTGGCTTATAACTTAGTAACCCATTAGCTAATTAATATGAATGATTTACGTAGAAAATTATCCGTCGAGCTTGGTTTTTATAAGTCTTCATTTTTCTTTATTGGGATGAATACATTTCGTGATTTAGAGAAAGTATTTGGATCGAATAAAGAGTATATTTTAACTCACGAATATATACATTTTCTACAAGATATATCCACAACATTTGCATTAAGTAATATCTCGCACACTATTGCAGTTATTAATAATTTTATAGATGAAGCCAAAGAAAGTGATGAGAAAGAAATATCTGTACCGTTAGTCATTAGGAATGCTAATGTAAGAATCAATGATGATATGTTTCGAGTTTATTTTGGAAAAAATCTATCTTACAATATATCATTAACAAATCTAAAGATCATCAAATATGTAAAAAAGGAATACATTCAACCTGATATAAATAAGAAAATTGAATATTATTCAATAAAATTTAATAACTTAGATGGGGATATTTTCGACTATTCGTTAGGTGCAGTTGATATATTGGAAGGAATGGCGTACATAATAGAAGATCATATTCATCCATCTGAAGATGTTAACCCTCCGCTTCCATACTCGACTGTCCAATTATTGGTGGAGAAAATTGTTCCGAATTTAGCTAGTAATAAATATATTATTTCAACTATCTGCGAATTGGCGTTGCAAACATATAATCCAGGTACTATGTTTGTGGACATTCTAGAAATAATTAGCAACGATAATCTGGAAGTTAAAAATACTCAAGATATCTTAAGTATTATGGACGGATTTTCGTTTAGTGGCCCGAGTTATCCTTCAGGAACTACTTGGCGGAAAATATATAAAGAGAGTTCAGAAAGAGCTTTGGAAAACCTAAAAGGTTTTTACGGGTATAATTCGACAAGCAAAGTTAGGGATTGGATTGAAAGGGCATTCCAAATTGTTGAAAACAAGAAAAATGGAAAAGTAAATTTTATAAGTGAAATCATTAAGAGTTCGAAAGAGTCAGCTCCCGTTCAAGGCCTTATGGTTGAGTTTGGGACTCCCATTATCATAAATAATCGCCAGAAAGGATTTGCAATCGATAATGGTAACGTGAGCGATCAGTTATCATATATGCGATCTGCATTTGAGTTATATGATATTATGACTTCGAAAAAGAAGTTTATTCGGGGATGTAGTATGCGGGTGTTTTGTAAACAATTGATTAAAGAAAAAATGGTTAATTACTCTGTTGACGAAAATTGTTACCATCGACCTTGGGAACGAAATAATAATGAATCTCTATGCCCGTTTGAGGCGACTTTTGCATTTAATGAACTCGCTGGTTACAAATTTGTGCTTAGAAAAAATTAACTTAAGAAAGCTAAGGTCATAGGATTATTTATTGAGAGCAATATGAAATATCTAAGTTTTAATATTCGAAATTTTAAAGGAATCAAATCAGTTGAAATAAATTTTGGGCGAAAGCCTCCAATTAATATTTTTACTTTGGTGGGTCTTAATGAAAGTGGAAAAACAACGATTTTGGAAGCTATGCATTTGTTTTCACAGAAAGAGAACAAGAATACGCATGAATTCATTCCGAAATCGAAGAAGCATAATTTTAATGATGCTATTGAAATTGAGGCGACTATAAGCCTAAGTTCGGAAGATCAGGGATCTCTATCTAAATTTGTAAGTGACAATTATAATTTTGAAATCATTGGAGAATTTAGTAGTTTTCGGATAATAAAAAGACACGAGTTTAAAAATTCAATTCCTGAAAAGAGTAGTGTGATATGGATTGCTCAACTTCGGGTTGAAACGGCAAAAAAGCACAAAGAAAAAGTAATTGAGATAGGTGATCCCGAATTTGTCGGAATACAAGAGTATCTAGAAAAACAATTACCAGTTATTGTATATTATCCAAATTTTCTTTTTGATATACCACAGAAGATTTATTTGCAAGAGCCTCTTGAGATCTCGGAGACAGGCACAGTTCAGCAAACCGTAAAAAGTAAAGAAGATAAAACCCAACCATTTTATATGCAGGTTATTCAAGATGTTCTTGATTACATGGGCGGAGATTTGCGGATCGGGACACACATTGTCGAAAGATTTAAGCAACGAAATACATCTATCGAAGCGAAAGAAGCGCTGGAGTCGCAGATATTAAAAATGTCATCAAAGATGAATCAGGTTATATTTTCTGCGTGGAAGCAAATATTTCCGACATCTAAATCTAAAGAGATTGAGCTACAGATAGGGGACGATAATGGGCGAAGCTATTTTGAGATTAAGATAAAAGAAGGATCTAATAAATTTCAAATTCGAGAGAGAAGTTTAGGATTTCGTTGGTTTTTTACCTTTTTATTATTCACTGAATTCAGAAAAGTAAGGAATGAAGATCCCGGCGAAACAATTTTCTTATTAGACGAACCAGCTTACAATTTACATTCTACGGCGCAAAAAATCCTACTGAAAGTTTTTTCTGAGTTGGCTGACAATTGTAAATTAATTTATACGACTCATAGTCATTATTTGATTGAACCAACGTGGCTTTCTGGGGCATATATAATTAAAAATCAGGCACTGAACTATGAGAATGAAATCGACTATGAAGAAAGCAGCACGGATGTAGCTGTTATACCGTATAGGCAATTTGTCGTCGATCATCCTGATCAATCAACATATTTTCAGCCAATTCTTGATGCTTTAGACTATCAGCCTAGCAAAATTGATATCGTTCCCTATTTAACAATCTTTGAAGGTAAATTTGATTATTACTCAATGAGATATATTAATGAGATTATGTTAAATAATAAATATAAGTTAAATCCATATCCTGGAAGTGGGGATGGATTATTGCGCGTTATAAGATTATACATGGCATGGGGAGCTAAATTTATAGTTGTTTTGGATGCCGATAAAGCCGGTGTAAAAGCTAAACAAAGGTATGAAAAGGAAATTGGGTCTGCTGCCTCAGAAGTAATTCTTAACTTATCCGATATTAATAGTAAATGGTCAGGGTTTAAAACTGAGGACCTTTTTACACAAGCCGAACAATTAAGAATCATCAATACCTTATACGAGAATGAAACTGAGTATAACAAGAAATATCTATTTTCAGCTATTGAGCACTTACTTATCACCAAGAAAGAAATTAAGTTATCTAAAACAACATTAAATAATTTTGAATTACTGTTTCAGTATCTCAAGGACAAATTTCAAAAGTAGCGTTAGATTACTTGTCACGGTTCTTTCGAACCGGTCAATCCGAACGCTTCGCGATCGGGATGCAGATGCTTCTCGCCCTCGTTAAAACTGCTTCGCAGATTTTACTCGGGCTTTCCTCTGTGATTTAATGACCTCATTTGTTGTAAATACTGAGTAAAAGAAGAAAGGAGATTTCTTATAGATCTTCATAAACTTTAAAACTCGTCCATGTATAGCCTGCATTTACCAGATTCTATCTTTGAAACCTGACTCCTGCTCTTTTTGATCATTTTCCCCACTTGCGCTTGGGTAAGATTCGCTTCCATTCTTGCTGCTTTTAGCTGATGATAGAAAGCCTTCTTTTCTTCTTCAGAAATTCTCCCTAAGGCTTGTATATCCGTAGCATTTTGAGATTTGATTTTGGATTTTCTCGTCATAAATGAGCCTTCAGCGAGCGGAAATCTCGAAAGAATATATAACCCACGGTATGTCGCGTTTACTTTTTGTCAACCATGCCGCATTATGCCGTGCGTGGATTTCGAAGAATTTTTAGCAAAAGTCGGAAAGAATATTCAGACTGTACGAAAGGAAAAAGGGCTTACTCAGGAAAATATGGATGAAGGCGATTATGCCGTTCCTGTAAGAACGTTACAAGATATTGAAGCGGGCAGGGCTAATTTCACTGCCAATTCAATTTTCAAACTTTCTAAGCGATTAAAAGTTAAACCCAAAGATCTATTGGATATCTGAATAGTTTTGCATTAAATCTTAAATCGAAATTCTATTGGCATTCCCTAACCGGCTTCGCCTTCCTTGGCTGCGCCGGTTAGAATTCGGGGCGCGGCACAGCAGATAACTAAAAATTGTCGCGGCGCTTCGGGATCGCTTCGCGACCCTTGCTTGGGCTTCGCCAAATTCCGCTTTGTCACTCGTCTTGCAAGGCAAGTCTCGCGCCAAGTCCTTCGGACGCGCGGAACTTCGACAATTATCTTTCGTTAGTCGCCATGCCTCAAGAATATTTAGTTATGGAAAAATACCTGACCTTCAAATCACAAGAACTCTTAACTGAGCAATCGACAATTGCAGAAGTTTTTGGATGGAATTCGATTCATAGAAATCAAATGAATTTTTTTCTTAACTTAGATACTCCGTTGAATAAGATTAATGGAGAATTTAAGAACATGAGCATCTTTTACGTTACAGTTATGCTTTTGCGAATTCCTTTTAAATTCGAATCTGTTTATATTTTATTGAATAAAGGCTACTATCTGGAATCGCTTCCTATAATTAGGAAACTCTATGAAATATTTATTAAAATTCGATACTTTATGAAATTTCCAGATAAGGCTGAAGACCATTTGGTTAATGGGAAGAGGACGAAGTTCAAAGTACTTTTTAACGAATTCTCAACTGTAGAGGACGTTTTCTATCAAAGATACTATGGAAAGTTACTTAGCGAATTAGTTCATGGTGGGTTAGGGGAAGTAACATTTACGTTGGATAGAGAATTTGATTATGCCCACAGATCGAATAAGCTCGACATGAAAATGTTATCCTTTCCCTTAAACATGTATCATTTTATTCTAATCGGTTACATTAATTTAGTTAAAGAATTAGAAAGAAATTATAATCTTCTATTAAGTACTGATTTTGAACAAGATAGAAATTTATTTGAGGTCTATATGAGTAACTGGCAAAAGTCTCAATTAGAATCTTTCCCGGAGAATAAAGAATTCTTCGAATATTTAACCCCGATTATAACTTTTTAATCGGCACGGCGACTAACTATCGGTGCCTCCGCTCCGCTCAAGGCTGCTTCGCACCTCTCGCTCGGGCTACGCCACATTCGCGTCCGTCACTTCGTTTGCAGAGCAAACTCGTGCCGTTTGCGAACGTCGGAGCACCTTGGTCGTTAGACGCCATAACGCTTGAAACGAATGCCGGACATCCTTGTCCGGCTTGATTTGATAGATTTCTATTTCCAGGAAAGGTCGATTTTTTTGTGTTTCGAAGCGCACTCAGCTAAGTATAAATTAATTAGATTTTGATAAGGAATACCTGTTTTATCAGACAAGCCTTTGAAATAACCTATTGTATCAACATCAACTCTGATGGTAATAGGCTTTTTTAATTTCTTTAAATAAGGGTTTTTCTTTGATTTTGAAAAATCGTATTCTTTTCTCATAAAAATGTCTCGTATTGTTTAGATTCAGATTTTGTAGCTTTTCTTGCAGAAATAATTCTAATTACGTCTTTAGATGATCTGTAACAGTGTGAGACCATAAGTAAATTCAGTTTATGACTAAATCCAAGAATGATGAATCTTTCTTCCTTATCGGAATGATCTGGATCATTAATAATCCTAGCGTTTTCATCATAGAAAACTGTTTTAGCTTCTTCAAAAGAAATGCCATGTTTTCTTTTATTGGAAGAGTTTTTTGCTGAATCCCATTCAAAGTCGATTGACGACATATGTATGGTAGCAATATACTATACATATATTTGCAGTCAATAGGAATTTTCAAGAAAATTAAGAGATAGGGGATTAGCAGAGCGCCATCCGTGGCGCAGTATCGCGTTACAGGCGCCTAACTATCGGTGCCTCCGCGCCGCTCGGGGCTTGCATACGCAACCCGCTCGCTTGGGCTTCGCCACATTCGCTTCTGTCACTTCGTTTGCAAAGCAAACTCGTGCCATTGCGAACGTCGGAGCACCTTGGTCGTTAGACGACAGCTTGCAAAATTTTCAGAAAATACAGAAATAAATGATACGATTAAAATATAGAAAGGAGATCAGATCGTGGCGATCAAAAAGATAGAACTTTGTTGTAAGTTTACCAATGTTAATTTCGCCTGCTTACCAGAATTACCAGCGCGTCTTGGGAAATTTGGCTTCGAAGTTGTAGCTTTCAGTGCTTCTATTAATTCATATCCAACGATTATTGATTTTGACTCTATCGATGATTTACCGGATTATATTAAAACTAACGGGCATCCAAACAGTTACAGATTTTCATACGATTCGTCGGGATCGCCAAGAAAGAATTTTACCATTGATAAGTTAATTAATATTCATAAAGAAAAACTTCTTCTTTTGGAAGCTACCGGTTTTGGAAATGAAGAGATGCTCAAGGATATAGCCTCATTTTTGGGAGTAGAGCCGGATTATTATAAAGAAGAAGCAAGTAAGTTAGAGAAGTCTGTATTCATTGCTCATCGGTTTGACAAGCAAGGAACAGAACTGGCTGAGAAATTAGCGCGATTTTTAGCCTTGCTTGGGTTTGCTGTAAAGACGGGAAGAGCATTCTCTCCAAAATCTGTTGCGCTGAAAGTAAAGGAAAGATTAAAGAGTCAAAGTATAATTCTGGTTATTTACTCAAAAGGTGACGACTCAACTTGGCTGACCCAAGAATCTATTATCGAATCTTCTGAAAAACCCTTGTTCATTTTGAAAGAAAATGGGGTAGAATTCAAACCAGGAATTCTTGCTGATTTGGAGTTTATTCCTTTTAATATAGATGCGATTGAAGAAACGTTTATTCCAATTCTAGAGGGCTTGAAAGAGATAAAAGTGATAGGTTGAAAGGCGTTTTTGAGTGCAAGCCGATCGTCTAACTATCGGCTTATCGCTGCGCTTCGAGTTTGCTTTGCAACTCTCGCTTGGCCTTCGGCACATTGGCTCAGTCACTCGAATCGCAGAGCAATTCTCGTGCCTGTCTTCGCTAATGCTCAGCTCGCCAACGTCGATAAGCCTTGGTCGTTAGGCGCAATATCGCGATCTCTTTTCCTTTTTTTATTATGTAAGTTTTGGATTTTACCGTGGAGCTGATCACGATCTACTTAAGGTTAGATCGCTTTTCACCCTTTTCTTGTTTTATATCGTAGGCTGATAGATTAGCTTCCATGTTAAAGATCTTATCTTAAACTCTTTTGACTTTCATATTGGACGGTACGAAAAGGGTTCGCTACCTTATATTGTGAAAGTGAATTAGTCACTAATTTGCTTTTATTCTATTTGAGGATTTTATAGAGTAGGGTTTTGGTGCATCGTGTTAGGAGCGATACTGCGCCTAACTATCGGCTCTGACGCAGCGCTTCAGGATTGCTTCGCAACCTTCGCTTGGCCTTCGGCACATTGGCTCAGTCACTCGAATTGCAGAGCAATTCTCATGCCTGTCTTCGCTTCGCTCAGCACGCCAACGTCGTCAAGCCTTGGTCGTTAGTTGCCATTCTGGTTGAGTATTTCTTTAATTCAAAAAAACAGAAGACTTAGTCATCAGATATGATGAGGATCCAGATTTAACTTCTTCAAAGATTTACTAAATTCTTGATCAAAGGTTACTATTTTGGCTTCTAATGTTCTACTGGCAGCAGCTAAAACTGCATCGCCGTAATCTTTCATATGTTTAGGCCATAAGGAAAGTATAGTTTCCGGATAATAAGCTGGTTCGAAGGAAACGCCTGGATTTGCTATAAGATCCTGAATAATTTGATTAATCTCTTTTTGTTCAACAGAATAAATACTTTTAAAAACAAAGACGATCTCGGAAATGTTATGGGAAGTGAGTATGATTTCATATTCTAATCGAGAGATTCGTTCCCAAAAGGAAACCATTTTCTCATGTTGTTCTTGGTTTCTTTTATTCAGAAATGAAATGTAACAATTAGTATCTAAAATGAGTTTCATTTAGAATATCTTTTAGCTCTTTCTTCCCAAGCTTTCTTAATATCTGATTTAGTATCAGAAGATCCTTTATTGAGAAAACCCTTATATTTAAGGAATGGTTTATTGGCAGATTCTATATGAATCCCTTGTTCATCAATTGACCACTCGATCACATCTTCCATGGAGAGCTTTAGGGAATCCCTGATTTCTTTAGGAATTGTGATTTGGTATTTTGAAGTTATTTTAGATCTAAGCTTCATGTCCTTACAATAATAGAAAAAGTAAGGAATTGTCAAGATAAAAAGCCAGAACGGCAACTAACTATCGGCTCTGACGCTGCGCTTCGAGATTGCTTACGCAACTCTCGCTTGGCCTTCGGCACATTTCGCTTTGTCACTCGCCTTGCATGGCAAGTCTCGTGCCAAGTCCTTCAGACTCGCGAAACGTCGTAAAGCCTTGGTCGTTAGGCGGCAATATCGCGATCTCTTTTCCTTTTTTATTATATAAGTTTTGGATTTTACCTTAGAACGGAATCACGATCTACTTAAGGTTAGGTCGCTTTTCACCCTTTTCTTGTTTTATATCGTATACTGATAGATTAGCTACCATGTTAAAGATCTTATCTTAAACTCTTTTC
>NZ_NPEA01000016.1 GCF_002812205.1 Leptospira neocaledonica | reverse complement strand
GGATGAATAATGTTAAAGAGTCAAGCCCTTCGCAGCCGCATTGCGCATAACGACCAAGGCTTGACGACGTTGGCGTGCTGAGCATTCGCGAAGACAGGCACGAGAATTGCTCTGCAATTCGAGTGACTGAGCCAATG
Organism: Leptospira neocaledonica; assembly: GCF_002812205.1. NCBI lineage: Bacteria > Pseudomonadati > Spirochaetota > Leptospiria > Leptospirales > Leptospiraceae > Leptospira > Leptospira neocaledonica. The sequence goes on along the minus strand of NZ_NPEA01000016.1, from coordinate 18,718 downwards.
TGCCGAAGGCCAAGCGAGAGTTGCGTTAGCAATCTCGAAGCACAGCGATAAGCCGAAAGTTAGCCGACGTTACCTTTAAAAAGCAGCAATTAAAAATCCTATAAATATAACTGGCAAAGCTATAAGAAAATCGGCTAGTGCAGATAAAACAATCGCGTATAACCAAGAAGAATATCTTGATAACTTGTCACTACTATATGTATTTATAAAAGCGACTAAAGACCAGCTTACTCCCTTTATCAAAAAGAGTAAAGGAATAGCAATGTAGAAAGAATCAAACTCCTGAATCCTTTGTAAATATTGAAATAGAGGAAAGTAAAGATAATCAGCTAGTGTCAGTAAAAAACTGAAAATATATGTCCAAGGATTCTCAAATTTAAAGTCGTAAAGCCTTCGGGAAACAAGCCAAAAATTTATAAGAAATTTAAATAGAAGATATAACCAAAGTGATACTACTTCATCGATTATAAAAGTATGTGCAAGCATTGAACAGTATATTTAATAAAGAGTCATTAATTGATATAGTTGAATATGCAACTTCAAAATTCTATATCAACTACTATTGCGTAATGTCGGCTAACGACCAAGGCTTATCGACGTTGGCGAGCTGAGCATTAGCGAAGACAGGCACGAGAATTGCTCTGCAATTCGAGTGACTGAGCCAATGTGGCGCAGCCCAAGCGAGAGTTGCGTAGCAATCTCGAAGCGCAGCGATAAGCCGATAGTTAGCCGCCATTGCTTAGATTTCCTATAAAGTTTTTTATATCTTCTTCGCTTGCTATGTTATTATCAACTGAGAGAAAAGATATTAAACTGATTTCTTTGCCAACTTGAGAACTTGCAAATATCTTATGGTGACCATCAATAAGATAATTCGCGAAGCAAATATGCTCTGATAATACCGTTTCATCCGAATATACAGCTGGTTCCTTAACATCTAAATGCGAGATTGCTATTGCCGTAGGAATTATTGAGTTAGAAAACTTAATTTCATAATCTTTAATTGTTTTGTCGTCCAACCAACTTGAAGGAACCATCGGTATTAGGAAATTATATATTTTACTGGTCTTATTAACCTGATAATCCTCCATTCGATAGTAATTAGTTTTAGGATAATGAGGCAATCCCCAAAATCCGTCGATTCCCCAAGCTTCAATTTGTTCATTCGAAAAATAATCATCGGCTGTCCCTAACTGAACATACCTTGGAACTATTCTTATCTTTAGAACATAGTAATTTCCCTTAGGTATGAGTTTTTCAATTTCCATGTATTCGTTAGAGTTTAGTTCTATAATATCATTTGATAATGTCTCAAGAATACTCTTTTGAGAAACTTTTTGGTTCGCACCTTCCATTCGCTCAAAGAAAAAGTTGCAAGTTCCACAGATATTGCCAATATGATATGCTTGCTTACCATCAATAGCAATAAATCGATCCCACACTTCCCAGGATCCCCCTCCAGTCGTCTGAAAGGATAAAATTGAATTACTTTCTTTGATTTCCGTTTTAAATACTTCTTCAATCTTCATATATTTTAAGCTATGGCGGCTAACGACCAAGGCTTATCGACGTTTTGCGAGTCCGTAAGGACTTGGCGTGAGTTTTGCTCAGCAAAACGAGTGACAAAGCGAAATGCGCTGAAGACCAAGCGAGAGTTGCGTAGCAATCTCGAAGCGCAGCGTCAGAGCCGATAGTTATGCGAAGTGTGGCAACCTTTTAAATTTTAAGTTTTTCTCGTAGCTCTTTAACTCGATAACTCATTTCTTCTTGGGTCAGAACGAAATCATATGCTTTATTCTCATAGCCAAATATATACTTATCTTTCCATGAAGGTTTAATATTTAAAGCTTCTTGTTGCACATAAGAAAGGCTGTCTAGGGATCTTTGAATTGCATCTGGAAAGCAAATAGTAACGTATGAAATTAAAGGACTTAACTTTTGTCCTAAGTCATTAAACAACTCCATATATAAAGCTTGGTCATCCTTAAAAATAGCTTCTTTCATCGAGGGTAAAAACTTTTCATAAAACAAACGAATCTGACGTAAATTTGTTTGTGTATCCTCCAATACACTTAATGCATTTAATACGCTTCTCTTTAGTTCGATATTTAAAATCCCTACTGCCGCATTAATATTTGTATTTAATTCAATTATATTTAAATCCATCAAGCTCCGATTAGAAATGGAATCTTTAAATCCATTAAACATCATTAACGACTGCTTAAGTTTCTTCAGATTATCTAAATGAATGACTTCAATGGATGCTAAGTTATTTCTATATTCCCTTTCACGCTCGTATGATTCTTGAAATGCGCTATGCAATGTTGAATAAAAGAAAGACAGCATTGATCCAATAAAAAATCCAATGCCTGTTTTTATAGCATCGAAATACTCAGTCCCTTTTCCAACTTGATGTGCAATAAAAGAAATGATTAACGGAATGATGACTATAAATACTAATCTCATTTTAGTTTACCTAGGATAAATTTTGCCACATTTCGCATAACGACCAAGGTGTTCCGACGTTCGCAACGGCAAGAGTTTGCTTTGCAAATGAAGCGACGGAAGCGAATGTGGCGTAGCCCGAGCAAGAGTTGCGTAAGCAAGCTCGAAGCGTAGCGGAAGCACCGATAGTTATACGCAGTCGCTAATCTATTGAGTCAGATAAAAACTGCCGGAGAAACTTTGAATTTCTTTCCCAATGCCTTAATTTGGCGAATATTCAATTCCCTTTTCCCATTTAAAATCTCAGAGACAACACCCTGACTACCCAACTCTGACATATCCTTTTGAGTAAGTCCATTCTCTTCCATAAGATATTTTAACACCTCAACGGGATCTGAATCAATAGATTCAAAGTTGTCCTTTTCATATTCTTCAATGAGATTTCCAACGGTTTCCATTAAAGGCGCCAATGGGTGCTTTTCATTGTTACCAACCTCATCTATCAATTCATCAAGAGCTTTTAATAGTTTCTTGTATTGTTTATCAGAATGAGGAACAGATAAAAGGTCTTTAACTTCTGGCCAAATATTTCTCACGCGCTCTAATTCAAGAATCATATCTTATTCCTCCTTCCATTTTCCCTTATCATATTCCGAATGTGTTAAAACATGCCGAATGAAGACTTTCTTTCTATTATAATGAATTGCAGAAATTAATCTAAAATTGTTTCCGCTAATATTAAAGACTGTAAATTTTCCCACCTGATCTGCACTTTTAAATACTTTTCTAAGTTCGTTGAAATCTTTAAAATCCGTATTTTGAACTATCTTAAACCAACCTTTAAGAGAAGGTCCCGAGTTTGGATGCTTAATTACAAAATCTGAGATCTTTTTCCAACTAATTATATGCACTTATACAAAGAATATCTCAAAATGAGATATTGCAAGCATTTTCCCTTATTTTTTCTCCCAAAAATAAGGCTTTAGCGATTGCGTATAACGACCAAGGCTTGCCACCGCAAGGCGAGTGACAAAGCAAAATGTGCCGAAGGCCAAACGAGGGTTGCGCAGCAATCCCGAAGTGCAGCGTCAGAGCCGATAGTTAGACGCAGTATCGCACCAAACACGATGCACCAAAGCCCTGCTCTATAAAATCTTCTAATAGAGAAAAAGTCAATTAGTGACTAATCTACGCCTACAATATAAGGTAGCGAACCCTTTTCGTACCATCCAATATGAAAGTGGCAAGAGTTTAAGATAAGATCTTTAACATGGAAGCTAATCTAGCAGCCTACGATATAAAACAAGAAAAGGGTGAAAAGCGACCTAACCTTAAGTAGATCGTGATTCCGTTCTAAGGTAAAATCCAAAACTTATATAATAAAAAAGGAAAAGAGATCGCGATATTGCCGCCTAACGACCAAGGTGTTCCGACGTTTGCAATGGCACGAGTTTGCTCATGCAAACGAAGTGACAGAAGCAAATGTGGCGAAGCCCGAGCGAGTGGGTCACGAAGTGAGCCCCGAGCGGAGCGGAAGCACCGTTAGTTATGCGAAGTTTTCTGCGTAATACTGTTCGGGAATTCGGTTTTAATTATTAAAGTTAATTAATTAAATTGTCTAGAGATAAGCAATTAATCGATTTTTTCAGAGCTTACGCATTGTAATAGTTTTCTTTCATTTTCACTATAGTGATAAGTCTTTCCGAACTGGAATCGACAGCTTCTATCATCGCATAGATAACCAAAGAAATGTGTATCATTATAGAAATTTTCGCTATAAGCAATATTTTTATCATCGAGAAAGTAAATTTTCTTTTCGTCAAAACCAGTGGGAAATATGAGGATTGGTATTGGAATAATTAGAATGATAATTCCTATGACGTTCCAAGTAAAACCATCACGGTAAGTAATATAGCTACAGTTATCACGGAAACCAGTCTTTGAAGGCTGACCCCATTTAGCGACAATATCATTTTTTGAATATGAAGGTGGATTTCGAAAGTCTTTGGGTCTTTCGAATGAGATTTTCTTGTCATTAATTTCAAAGGTATCACTGACATGTTCTCTAGGTGCAAACCTCATAATTCCATAAAAGCAATTCGAAGTGGTGAGAATTAGGGTAATTAGAGTAATGTGATTAAATAGTTTCACTTTTTTACTGTCTTTAGATGAGATTTAGAAAATTTCGCATAACGACCAAGGTGTTCCGACGTTGGCGATGGCACGAGTTTGCCCTGCAAACGAAGTGACAGAAGCAAATGTGCCGAAGGCCAAGCAAGGGTTGCGTAGCAATCCCGCAGCGCTGCGGAAGCACCGACAGTTAGACGCCGTAAATTGTTTACCTATTCTTTAAATCCAAACAGAACAAATAAATATTCGAATATTATCATAAAATATAATATAACAAATGGAACAGCAAGAAATGTAAAGTAAATGAATACACCAGAAAGACCATTAATTAAAAATGCTAATACACTCAATGGCAATGATATTATTGAGACAGAAAAAAGTGGTTCGAATGAGATACAATATTCAAAATAAAAGTTTTCATCATTTTCTTTCACTAATATTTCGCATTCATTCAAAAATCCTACTGCATTTCTATTAAAAGTAATCTGAGAAGGAATTTTTAAGCCAATTTTTGTAATTTTGAAATCTTCGACGCCTTTCTTAATAAATTTCTGACGAAGTTCATTCAATATTTTTTCTTTATCATTAAATCTTCTAGCTAATCTTATTTTGCCTTTATAAGTAAATGGAAACATCTAATTTCTTTTATTTAATTTATGGCGTCTAACGACCAAGGCTTATCGACGTTGGCGAGCTGAGCAAAGCGAAGACAGGCACGAGAATTGCTCTGCAATTCGAGTGACTGAGCCAATGTGCCGAAGGCCAAGCGAGAGTTGCGAAGCATCTCGAAGCGCTGCGATAAGCCGATAGTTAGGCGAAGTGTTTCCTTTAAAAAGAAAACATTAAAATCCTCTTATATAGTTAATTAACTTCTCCATTTCATCGGCGGTAATTCTACCAGTATAATTTGGCATCGCAGGCGGATAACCACTTACTATTAATTTATTAGGATCCAAGATCGACTCCTTTATATAGTCGAAGTTGCCTGTAATTTTTTCCCCAGTGTTTAAAGTTATAGTTCTGCCATAAATCCCATTTAAAGGAGGGCCGACCAATCGTTCACCATTCAATGAATGACAGAGCTCACAACCCGATTCTTTGTATATGGTCTTACCATCCCGAATTATCCCAACGCGCCCACTAGTAGACGTTAATTCTATTTGCGCCTGTTCTTTCTTAGGAGAGAAAATATCGCAATTCGAAATCACCATAAGAATCATAAAATTTATTAGATAAGTATTCAGTCTTTTTAAAAAATTGGGTCTATACATTTGTAAAATAAACTCTCTTTTTTGTAATTTTAGCGATCGAAAATAATATTCATTCTAAAATTTAATTTGGAAACATTTCGCCTAACGACCAAGGCTTGACGACGTTTCGCGAGTCCGTAAGGACTTGGCGCGAGGCTTGCTCTGCAAGACGAGTGACAAAGCGAAATGTGCCGGAGGCCAAGCGAGAGTGCGAAGCATCTCGAAGCGCTGCGTCAGAGCCGATAGTTAGGCGATCGTGAAGCGCCTGGATAAGAGGAATTTATGCAATCTTATTGTGTTGGGTAAGATCACCATTACCGAGAAGTAAGCCAGGGACACTAATATCTTCATCGATATCATCCCAATGAAGCCCTATCCCTCCCCCGCTAATTTCAAACTTTTGAAGTTGCTCTTTACTAGCTTTTCTTAATCTAGGAAAGTATGCGAGAGGTACTGATAGAGTTCTGCCATCATATAGAGACAACCAAAGATTATCTTCATCAAACCAAATCTTTTGGGCCTTTGCTTCAGATACCGAAGAAATCATTCCATTTACCTTGAATTATATCTAAATTCTTTTCAATCTCTTCTTCAATCCAATTTAACTCTTTTGAACTGAATCCGTAATTATCATCCAATAAAACATTTGGCTTTAACCAGAATTTAGCTAATTTCTCTCCCTTTCTTACATGAATGTGAACTGGTTCTCTCGGATTTCCCTCATTCGCAAAAAAGAAGAATTTAAATCCATTTCTCTCGAAAACCTTAGGCATTCAGCCAATCTACATATTATATAACTTTGGAGCAAGAAAGAAACTATTTATATGTTTAGTAAATTGGAGCTTTCCTAAATTGTTTGATAAAGAAAAATATTGGGCGCTTCATGTCGCCTAACGACCAAGGTGCTCCGACGTTTCGCGAGTCCGTAAGGACTTGGCGCGAGGCTTGCTTAGCAAGACGAGTGACAAAGCGAAATGTGGCGGAGCCTGGAGCGAGGGTGCGCAAGCATCCCGAAGCGTAACGCCAAGCCGAAAGTTAGACGCCGTAACTATTTAGTACCAATCATACTTATAATAAGATTCAGAATAACCTGATTTCTTACTACACTCTAATGTTGTTTCTGCTAAATCCTCTATGCCTTTTGCAAACTCAAGATAATTCACGCAAATACATCGGTTTTCATTATTTGAAACTTTCATTAAAGCATAAGTATTTCCGCGAGAGTTTGCTGATTTATCAATACACTTTGAAATACTCATGTCAGGCTGATAACTAGCAATTTTTCTCTTAAGATCTTCTAAAAAACTGTGAAGTAGATCAGTTCGCAATCTCGAATTCATTCCTGAATACAATATCTGACATTTTCTATCGCATTTGGACTCGTCATTTATAGACATTATGAAAGGCTCTTTCTGTTCTGAATAGATCAGATACTTTGTATTCTTCAGGCAAAGTTTATTATTTAACGGCGATATCTCTCCTATTTTGCAAGCTAACCAGCCTTCTTTTGTAGGATCATACTTTAGCAAAGTATCAAATCTCTTATTTGAAAACGTTACTCCGGAACATGTGAATAGAAAACTAATAAGTGTTATAATTGTAAATTTCATTTCGTTATGGCGTCTAACGACCAAGGCTTGACGACGTTGGCGAGCTGAGCAGAGCGAAGACAGGCACAAGAATTGCTCTGCAATTCGAGTGACTGAGCCAATGTGGCGCAGCCCGAGCGAGAGTTGCGCAAGCAATCTCGAAGCGCAGCGATAAGCCGATAGTTAGGCGCAGTAGGGCTCCTAACACGATGCACCCAGCCCTACTCTATAAAATCTTCTAACAGAATAAAAGCAAATTAGTGGCTAATTCACTTTCACAATATAAGGTAGCGAACTCTTTTCGTACGCTACCAATATAAAGGCGACAAGAGTTTAAGATAAGATCTTTAACATGGTAGCTAATCTTTCAGCCTACGATATAAAACAAGAAAAGGGTGAAAAGCGACCTAACCTTAAGTAGATCGTGATTCGGCTCTAAGGTAAAATCCAAAACTTATATAATAAAAAAGAAAAAGAGATCGCGATATTGTGCCTAACGACCAAGGGTTATCGACGTTTTGCGCGTGCGTAAGCACTTGGCACGAAGCTTGCCATGCAAGATGAGTGACAAAGCAAAATGTGGCGCAGCCCAAGCAAGAGTGCGAAGCATCTCGAAGCGCAGCGATAACCCGATAGTTAGACGCAGTGGCTTTCAATAACAACTATTCTTTGCTATTATCAGATTGTTTAGATGAAAAAAAGAACCTATAATAAATAATCGCCAAAATAATAGAAAACGTAGGAAGAATATATCCTATGGTGTCCCAAACTAATGCATCTTCAAATCTTGGTAGTCCCATTCCATCGATTAAGAAAGATTGACTAATAATAAAAATATTATAGATTATGATGATTAATACACTAACATTTGAATTCTTACTAGCGAATTGATATATTGAAATCATATATAATATAGACCCGACTATATCAATACTGAGGAAAAGACCAGTTAATGTCGCTCCATCTTTATTGGCTGCATCACTTAGAACAATGGAATATTGAAAGAAGATTATAAGTCCTTTTAATAGGCTTCCTATAAGAATAAAGCTTAGGGCAACTCTCATTATCCAAAAATTTTCTTTCAACATAATCTTATTTACTAATTACCTTCTATATAATGAAAGAGAATATTTTGCCATTGCGTCTAACGACCAAGGTGTTCCGACGTTTGCAATGGCGAGAGGCTTGCTATGCAAGACGAGTGACAGACGCAAATGTGGCGAAGCCCGAGCGAGAGTTGCGAAGCAAGCTCGAAGCGGAGCGGAAGCACCGACAGTTATGCGCAGGTACTCGGATATTTTCCTATTTAGTTATGCTTCAATCCTCTTTGGATTTTTGCAGGAAGGACAAATAAATATTGACCGAAAGATATTACGAAATCTATTACCCGTTTTGCATCTTCTATAGTTGGTAACGAAGCATTTTCGTCTGCGTGACGTTGATCATTAGCATCAAGTCTTACTTCATGTGCCCATGCAGCCATATCATTGGTAATTAGGTGATTTTGCGCTGCTTTATCAATACGACTGTATAGATTACCTTCATTATAACCCTTCATTTTTAACATAGAATCAACACAACTCGCGGATAACATTATAGATCCGGAGGGAGCGTGTAAAGAATCTAGAGCTTGTTGTAAAAAATGTCTAGGTCTTTCTGGTATGTCATCATCAACCATCATTGATTTTGGAAATGAGTCTATTACCGTTTGATTAAAATTTAGAGCATAAGCAGTTGTGAGTCCCCCGCAACTCGTGCAATTATAAACTCGCCATCTTCTCAGATCAGCACCTGCGTGATCTCTTGATTCAAAATGAAACACAGATGATAGGTTTGGTCTGGCTACTTGGCAGTGTGGGCAACGCGGAAGTTCTAATTGTGGGTTTAAATTTGTCATTGAATTTTACTTTAAATAGATTATTTCTCGAGCACTTGCGCATAACGACCAAGGCTTGACGACGTTTCGCGTGTGCTTAGCACTTGGCACGAGGCTTGCTCTGCAAGACGAGTGACAAAGCGGAATGTGCCGGAGGCCAAGCGAGAGTCGCGCAGCGATCTCGAAGCGATGCGTCAGAGCCGATAGTTAGCTGCAGTTTACGCGCTTATAAAACCATTCTTCTGCATCTCTTCGAGAAGATATTTCGCCTCAGCTTCATCAATTTCAGTCGCAAACTTAATTGTTTTCATTCCATAATCGAAAGATATCAAACCCGTCAAATATGGTGGATAATTCCTATAATACCAAGCATTAGATGGAGACGAAGTAGATATACGAAAATCACTTGCGTCCATCATAGAGTATACTTTTACAAAATTTATCTGAAAGATTTTCTTTTCAATTTTTAATCTGTCATATGAGAAGGTTATAATTTCTTTTCCCACTAAACTCCAAAAAATATTATAGATAACATACCCACCTCCAATTGTCCAAATTGCTAACCAAAGAAGCATAAATAATTTTTCTAAAGATAGTATTGGACCAACGAAAAGAAAAGCCGGCACCATAATCTCACCGAACAACCACCCTCCTAACCAAAAAGTTTGAAGAATAATTGATAGCCAATTTTTCCTCGAAGGAATCGTTATCTGAATTCGATCTCCTAAATATTCAATTTTTGATCTTCTCATTCCTATTTTTTCTATAGCCAATATTCGTTCCTAATATTAGATTCCGCGTAAATTGCAGCTAACGACCAAGGCTTGACGACGTTGGCGTGCTGAGCATTCGCGAAGACAGGCACGAGAATTGCTTTGCAATTCGAGTGACTGAGCCAATGTGCCGGAGGCCAAGCGAGAGTGCGCAAGCATCTCGAAGCGCAGTGCCAAGCCGATAGTTAAGCGCTGGTTGCGTTTATTACTAATCTTTTAAAATCTCTCTTAGTTTCAGAGATATTTCTTCTGCTTTATTAAGAACCATAAAATGTCCCCCATCAGCTATCAATATCACCTGACCTATCAATCTACTCGGAAATAACATATCGTTGCTTCCATGAATATGAAACAAGTAAGGTGGATACATTTCATTATTCCATTTTAATATGGACTTAAGAGCCCATTTTATAAATCTTCCGTCAGTTTTAGAAAGAAAACTTTTTAATAACTCTTTATCTTCTAATGATGAAATCCCAAAGAAATAAGCCAGAATTGGATTATAAAGTTTCAGTAAAAATGATGGAATTAAATTTATTAATCCCGAAAAGTTAATAATACGATAAATTAACGGTTTTTCAAAACTAGATTTAATACTCGAAATGATAATGATTTTCTTTGCTATAACATGTTTAGCAATTTCACTCGCAATTATTCCGCCAAAAGAAACCCCGATCAAAATTAACTCATTCTTAGATTCTATCTGATTTAGAAGTCTTTTTGAATAACTTTCGAGAGATTCATTTATAAAAGGATTTATCCAACGAATATGCTTTGGATTTTCACCTCTAAAATCAATATTTCGAAAAACTCTTTCATCAGCCCCTAAGCCGCTGATCAGATATATATTTTTCACTATTTTCTATTTCTTGGATTACTATTAAATATAACGCAACTGGCGCCTAACGACCAAGGCTTGACGACGTTTCGCGAGTGCGCAAGCACTTGGCGCGAGACTTGCCTTGCAAGACGAGTGACAAAGCGAAATGTGCCGAAGGCCAAGCGAGAGTTGCATAGCAATCTCGAAGCGTAGCGATAAGCCGATAGTTAGGCGCCGTATTCTAATTCCACTACTTAATTGATTCTTGGCTGCACGGATAGTTATGATCTTTTCCAGGGTAAGGAGCACATATTTGCCCTTTTTCATTTATAAAAAATTTATAAACGAAATCACTGGCAAGTGGCTTTCCCCAAATTATATTATGAATCCTAAAAAGTTTGCTCTTTCCGCATTTTCCAGTTCCTCCACCACACATTGGATCAAAATGATAGAAAGATCCGTCCTTTTCTAAAACATATTTAAGTTCAGGATTAGAATTAAAATTGGTAAACTTGATTGTCATTGGGAGTTTCAACTCAACAAATTTGCTTCGATCAAATTTTGCCAAAGCTTCTGATGGTATATATCCTTCGGCTGAATTACAAATTTCATGTTCCTTCTTTAGCGTACAAAAGCCGCTATCGACTTTAATCCAACCATTAGACTCTTCAAGTTTTCTTTTAATAAGCAATGTCGGATATAGATTAAAGATCAACTTCGAGTCAGGAGAAGGTTCTTCTCTCAATTGAGATGGCTTGATAACCACTAACTCGCCCGTCCCTTCATCATCTGCAAAATTAGCTGATAATGGCAATATCAATAGAATAAAGAGTAATAGTTTAGTAGCTTTCATAGTTTCCTTGTAAATCAATAAATTGCAGAATATGGCGCCTAACGACCAAGGTGCTCCGACGTTCGCAATGGCGCGAGTTTGCTTTGCAAACAAAGTGACAGAAGCGAATGTGGCGAAGCCCAAGCGAGCGGGTTGCGTACGCAGGCCCCGAGCGGCGCGGAGGCACCGATAGTTAGACGACGTTTGTTTTATTAAGTTTAACTTGCGGATTACTAGTCACTAGTTCGTAGAATTTTTCTTTCTTAGCAAAAGATAGAAGCCTTTTCCAGAACCCCTTTGGATTATTAAATAATTTGTGTAAATCATTATGAATATTTTTGATTGTTGATTGGTCAGTTTCAATTCCCCAATCAACACTTGAGCCAGCCTGAGTTTTTTTGCCCGTCATAAAAGTATCTAAGTATCTTAGAGATAAAATTATCTTCCAAATTTCATTTCTTAGCCCTGAGTGGAGATATATATTTGCCCAGCCATAGATTCTAATGATATCCTCTAATGGTATTGAAAGATCAATTTTATCTTTGTATTTTTTTAAAATATCGAAAATTAAACTCATAGGGAGTGGTTCGAAGATGTCTTGTTTTCTGTTATAGAGTCCATAAATACCAAAAGCATTCCGTAACCTAATTTCTACCATTTGCCTAATAATAGAAACTGCTAAATCTGGCTCCCTATCCCTAAAAGCATGAAATGAGCTTTGGCCAAAGACGATTTGCTTAGCAAATAAATGCATCTCTATCGAATGATGTATTGGGTTTTTATACCCAGTAAATTCGGGTTTTCTTTTTAATATAATGGCTTCATATCTTGCAAGATTATATAAACCTTCAAAAAGAATATGCTGAAATAGATCTGCATAATTAAAAACAATAGTATCTTTATTTTCTTCAGGCACGTAGACTCTAAATTGCTCTACAAATTCAGCACTTAAAATCCAATTAATTGTATCAATAAAGCATATTGAATTGGATATATAATAACTCTTAGTTAATTCTTTTTTTTCGAAGTCTTTCGGAGTTCTTGGAATGATCTGTTGAATTAATTGAGAATCATTCTTTTTAGGAAATTTTTTAAGATTAAAAATATCGAGAGCTTTTCTTTTGTAGTCTTCGATTCCACTCGCTTTTAACCAGTCGAACTTATCAATTAAACCCTGATGACCATCTTCTATTTGAATAAATTGAGCGTAATTCATTATATCTAATCTTATTTGCAAATGTCGTCTAACGACCAAGGCTTGACGACGTTTTGCGAGTCCGTAAAGACTTGGCGCGAGACTTGCCCCGCAAGGCGAGTGACAAAGCGAAATGTGCCGAAGGCCAAGCGAGGGTGCGTAGCATCCCGAAGCGATGCGTCAGAGCCGATAGTTAGACGAAGTAACCATGCATTACAAGTAAGTTAGAACTCTAACAGGGTTACCAAAATGGTTTTGTTATATCTAAAAAACAATATCGAATAAATGATACTGTAAAAGCAAACACGTAAGCAGAAATAAATATTTCAAATTCTATTTTAAAAAGAGGAAGCTTTTTACGCCAATTGCTGACAAAACAAATTATTAATGCGGAAATAATCGGAATAAAAACCAAATTTGCCATTTGCAAGCTATGGTTTTTAAGCAAAAACTTTGGAAAAACAAGCATGCTCACATAACCTACTATCGATCCAAAGATAATATATCCAATGACAGAAAAGAAAGATTCCATAAACTTCGATCTTCTCAATATCACCATAACGTCCTTGGTTATCGAATCAGTTATGTATTTTCCAAACACTTCAACAATTATCACCCATACTATTTCGAAAATTAGTTCCATAATGAATGCTTTTTATATTTTCCCGATAAATAAGCTTAAAAACAAATTCTTTAGAAAACAGAATAGAACTTTAGCTAATACGTTAAACTTTATGGTTATTTCGTCTAACGACCAAGGTGTTCCGACGTTTGCAATGGCGCGAGGCTTGCTCTGCAAGACGAGTGACAGAAGCAAATGTGGCGAAGCCCGAGCGAGAGTCGCGTTAGCGAGCTCGAAGCGTAGCGGAAGCACCGATAGTTATGCGCTGGGCCCACCCTTTTTAGGAGCTTTATCTAATTCGCCCATTGGCTCATAAAACCAAAAATTCATATTCTTTTCTTTTTTCCGGGACCACAAATATCTTCGTTCTTTAAAAGAAATATACATACTTTTATCCGAACAGGCTTTATAAACTTTATGAAAAACAGTAATCTTACTCCTATTACCTCGAGAAATCTTTTCCGGATCTGCAATTGGCTCGAAGAAAGTGTGTTGATCTTGCTCACCGAATATTTCTGTAAATATCAGATCTCCATTTTCTCTGCTAAATCGATGTAAACCGGAAAATAAATCTATAGCTTGTACAAGAGGTTCTTTCTCGGAAATGACTTGAGCATGATCTTGAACTCTGATGAATCTCCTCTTCGGAAAAATATCGAATAGTTCCGGAGCGAAGTCCTTTTTTTTATGTAAATCGGTATTTTCGATTACTTCAATAATACTCTCCCAATTTATTCCGGTGTGTTCATCGGGATAAAAACACCATTCTTCTCCGCCATGTAACCATTGCTGCTTTACCCAGCGTAAAAGTTTATAATACATATATTCAAGATTCTTTATATGATCAATTCCCGCAATAGTATGCCTGCTATCTCAACAATCCCATAATAGAATATCGACACGAATTTTTAGCTTATGGGCGTAATTAATGACTGCCTGCGCCATTGCAATGGCTGCCTTTTCTTTTTTACTATCTCCAGTAATATTTTTCCATTCAACACTAGTTACAGCATGACCCGTCAGTATCTGTGATAGTTCTTTTCTTAGTTCCGCTATATTATCTCTATGCCCACTGATGGAACCAATTCCTCGAAACTTTTCATGTCCTGTTTCGTCACTATATATTTCGTACATAAGAATATTTGGGCCTGGCGCATAACGACCAAGGCTTGACGACGTTTCGCGAGTGCGAAGCACTTGGCATGAGCTTGCTCTGCAAGACGAGTGCCAAAGCGAAATGTGGCGAAGCCTGGAGCGAGGGTGCGCAGCATCCCGAAGCGCAACGCCAAGCCGATAGTTATGCGACGGTTTGGCTTATTATGAAAAATTACTATGCTGAAATAGGAAATTTAATTATATTTTTAGGTTTTTCCTGCATCGCGGTCCACAAATCTAATTTGGTCTGCATATTCAGCCAGCTCTCTGCAGAAGTATTTGTAGCAATAGCAATTCTCACAGCCATTTCAGGCGTAACAGGACTTTTTCCATTCACAATTTCTGAAAGAGTTTTACGAGACACATCTAAATCTTTCGCAGCCTCAGTTATAGTTAATCCTAGAGGCTTTATCACATCTTCTAATAAAATCTCACCAGGATGAGTAGGTTTTCTTTTATTCATAAAGTCTTTCCTTAGTGATAGTCCTCATAATCAACCAATATAACATTTTCGCCTTCAAATTCAAAAGTAAGGCGCCAATTTCCGTTTACCCATACTGACCACCTACCTTTTTCTCGTCCCTTTAGAGTATGCAACCTGTATGCGGGCAAATCCATGTCCTTCGGTGAAGTAGATGAATCTAATCTATCTAGAAGTCTAGCTAATTTACTAGCGTGATCTGCTTGTATTCCTTTCTTACTACCAGTTTCAAAAAACTGTTCAATACCCTTATGTTTAAAGGAAATTATCAATGTTACAAATGTAACCTAATGGGTTACATTGTCAACCCTTTATTTCTACAGTAGATTTAGCCAAACTGTCCGCATAACGACCAAGGCTTGACGACGTTTCGCGAGTCCGTAAGGACTTGGCACGAGGCTTGCTTTGCAAGACGAGTGACAAAGCGAAATGTGCCGAAGGCCAAGCAAGGGTGCGTAAGCATCCCGAAGCGCTGCGTCAGAGCCGATAGTTAGCCGAAGTGTGGTCAGTATACGATTTACTTATTTATAATTTCCGATTTTTCTATTCTTCCGTTCGAATTACGATCTATTTCAGATCTAATTTCTTTTCCTAATTCATCAAAATAAACAGTTTTATCGAATCTAGCATCGTGATCTGTATCAAAGCCTTCTGAGGTCTTTAATCCATTAACGTCATACCCTATATAGTGATCGAAATTTTTCGAAGGGGTATCATGGAAAAAATAAACGTCTATTTTTCCATGATTATCGTACGACTTATTACTAATCGGCTGACCGTCTTCACCGTAGCATATCCATGAACTCAATTTATCATTCTGTTTGTAATATGAAAGAATACAGTTTTCAACATTATCGTATTCAGAATATACATGCAAATCAGAATTTAAATCTAAATTTAGAGCATTATACTTAGCTTTAATATCAAAGTAGTTTATTAGTAAAGCAACTATACCCACAATCAATATGGAAATAGTTAAAAGACCTATATTTCCGAAGCCTTGATTTTTTGTTTTCGAGTTATCAATATTATCATTCGGATGATTAAACTTAGAGAATCCTTGTATAATTTCCAATAACTCTTCAGTCAATGGAAGTTTTAGCAAGTAAAGAGCAGATAACAAATCTTTCTCAGCAACGCATAGTTCTACTAGTGCATCATTCTCTGGTAATGCATATTTTAGAGCATTCAGTTCGTTCCCTTTAACAAAAGAATTAATTTCTTCACTATCAAGAACTGACCTAAATAGCTCTATTTCCTGGTAATTACTTGATTTATATATTGTTATCAATCTTCTTCCTCTTTATACATTTTTTTGACCACATTTCGGCTAACGACCAAGGCTTGACGACGTTGGCGACCCTGAGCCTCGGAGAGACGTTAGGGACAGGCGCGACCTTTTGCTCTGCAAAAGTCGTGACTGGAGCCAATGTGCCGAAGGCCAAGCGAGGGTGCGTAAGCATCCCGAAGCGCTGCGTCAGAGCCGATAGTTAGACGAAGCGGTCATTAATGACTCGTACAAGTTCTTCATTGATATTTTTCGGAATATTTCCAATAGGAATAATAATCCCTTCGAAGCGAGAAAACATAAGGTATAAATATTCTTCAGTCAAAATAAAAGAAGCGATAATTTCCCAGTTATAGAATGAATTAAAAAATGCATTTGATCTTGTAAAGCCTACTTCATCAAACGAAAATTCAAATTTTCCTAACTTCGTAACGCCAGTGTAAATATCAAGATTCGAAATCTTTCCGGTTGTTTTTGATAGAAAATATAAAGCTATTATAGCAACGGATAAGGAAAAATATTTAATATTAGCATTATATTCAAAGACCCCAAATAAAATTAAGACACTTACGATAGTATATAGAAGGAAAGAAGAAATTAATATATATTTCGGAAATTGAGTTTGAAGAAATTTTTGATATTTAGCCACGTCATCAAACTCAATTGAATAATCAAATTTGTAGATCGATTTATTTTTCGCTTCCTTGTCGAATTTAATTTTGTTTAAAGTTCTATACCCATTTTTCGATCCACTATAGTCTATTTTATATTTCTTATAGGAGACTCTGAATAGTATTATAGATGTTAATAAAGAAATTGCTGAAAGCAACAATATGAAATTTTGACTTTCCAAATTCTTCTGAAACAAGGCTCTTACTAGTGCAATAAATATTCCAAAAAATACGGAAGCGATTAGTAATATAGTTTTACTTTTCATTTCTTCAAGTGGCTTGAAAAGGTCGTTTTTGACTACGAATATTTTTGACCGTTTCGTATAACGACCAAGGCTTGACGACGTTTTGCAATGGCATGAGGCTTGCTCTGCAAGATGAGTGACAGAAGCAAAATGTGCCGAAGGCCGAGCGAGGGTTGTGAAACAATCCCGAAGCGATGCGTCAGAGCCGAAAGTTAAACGCCGTTGCAAAATTCTATCACAGCTTTAATCTGTCAGCAAGGTGGCCTAAATCGGATAAATCGTTAATCTCCGATTCGGCGATTAGCACAGTTTTTACTCTTTTTAGTTTTTCGTCTTTTTCAAATTTATCGACGACTTTCGTATCATCACTGGTCTTTGTTGGAACAACAATGATATTCAGCAATAGCGGTAGGCTATTCATTACACTTGAATATGCAGATTTTAATGCGAGGTTATTTGTAATAATTTCCTGAAGTTTATTGGTATCTAACTTTTTAGTTAAATACTTCACGCTAACGATACATTCATATTGTAATTTATTAGTAGGGATAAGAATAGCATCGAAATAATGTTCTCCCACCTTTCGCTCTGTTAGAATTGAATAATTAAAGCTATTAAATTCTAACAGAATCTTAATGATTTGCCGTTCTACATCGACATATTTCTGAATTTTTACGTTTAGACTCTCTTTATTTTTAATATTATATTCTGAAGCAATTATACTTTTAACAATATCTTTCCTTTCACTTTCTTTAACTAGGGTAGTATTTTCTTGAAATGTTCGAAGTTTTTCTGCTATCTCCAAGTCTATTACCTTCTGCCCTTTCTTCCAATTTAGTAAACCATAAGTCAATGAAACTAAGCCAAAAAAACTTGAAGCAAAAAAGTAATATGGCATCCAAATATATATGTATGATATTAGTGAAAGTTTAGAATCAACGATCTTTTTTCCTGCTTCCGAAAGTGAATTGTATTTATCTAGTGGAATAATTATATCGAAATCGTTCTTCAAAAATAGCCAAGGCACAATAAATGCCAACGAAATGAGAATTATCCCTAAGGAAACAAAGAAGCGATAATAATCCTGAAATTGGAAGTTAATCATAATTTTGCTATGGCGTTTAACGACCAAGGGTTATCGACGTTTTGCGCGTGCGTAAGCACTTGGCACGAAGCTTGCTTTGCAAGATGAGTGACAAAGCAAAATTTGGCGCAGCCCAAGCGAGAGTTGCGTAGCAATCTCGAAGCGCAGCGATAAGCCGATAGTTAGACGCAGTGGACGTAATTAAGATATCAGTCGCTTTCCGGTAACGTCAAAAGAAAAGTATGATTTGCAGACCGCGCAA
>NZ_NPEA01000015.1 GCF_002812205.1 Leptospira neocaledonica | reverse complement strand
AACTTTTCTAGTTTGTCTCTTTCTCTATTCGGAGGATTATTAGGACCGAATAAATTTACGGCGATGTTAGGTCAGATTATAGACATGCCGAATCCAATACCGTTTGATACATTGACTGATAAATTGAATGAATACAAGAAAGGGGATGTTGTCCAAATTTGGGTTGATAATAGAAATCCACCCGGGCCGAATCATTTTTGTTTAATTAGGAAAACCGATGAAGGTTGGATCAATTATAACGATAATGGAAGTTTGGGCGATGTCGGTTTCGGTGATCCGATATTACTAAAGGACTTCCAAAAAACTAAGATATATAAGATCTATGGACCTAATGACTAATAAAGGAATTTAAAAATGAATCGTTTGATAATTATTTTCTTTCTCCTATCGTATCTCGGCTGCACTGCCAATACGCGCTCAGAGAATAAGAACATTCCCATAACTGAAGGTCAGACCGAGAAAAAGGGTCATACTATATATAGGGTACTTTCTAAGAAAGAATATTTGCAGAAAAAAAATATATTAACAGGAAGTTCTATAGAAATTTACGAGGCGATACGAAAGAGAAATTCGAAGCTTAAGAAAGACGGAAGCACGATATTTTGTGGAGAATTTAATCCTCAAAATCTAACAATCAAAATTCAGTATGTGGAAAACGAGCAAGAAAATATTGAAAGTTCTGTTTTACAACTGAAAGAGAATAGTCCGAATATTTACACAGTTTATTTTGAAAATGAGCCATTGCTTGACGGAATATTCCAAGAAACTAATTACTTAGGAACTAAGTTTTGGAAGATAGGAATTTTTCCTATTGGAAGGATTTTGCAATTAACAAAATTCGAGGACAGATTTACTCTTTTGACTAATAGACTATTTGATGTTAAATCAATTAAAATCCAAAAGGGAAAAATAGAAACAATCCAAGATTGTGTAATGAATTATAAGATACAATGGTGCTCACAGGAGCAAGATCCGACCAAAAGAGAATGGGAAAACTGCGATCCACCAGGCAATGAGTATTAAGATACAATGAATGAAAATAAAGGAAGACCATCTATGGTAAAAAATACAATAAGATTGATTGGTGTGATCTCAGTTGCAATATTAGTTGCAAACTGCGTTGGCTTTGGCCAGGAAAAACTGATATCTGTCAATATTACTCCACCTGCTAAGAAGTTCGAAAAAACAGTATTTGCATATACATTAAAATACTTTAATGCATTTGGGGTAGAAATCGGCGTTGCTCATGCTGAGAATGAAGCTTTCGAAAAGGCAGTTAAAGAAGAAGTAGAAGCTTGTAAATGTTTTAAAGAATATGAAATTCTTGAATTAAAAGATTTTTCTAAGGAAAAATTGCCCAAAAATACATCTGTTATATACTACGATATTCAATATAAGGAAACCACTAATCCAGTATTGAGAACACTGGGAAATTTTGTAAGTTTAGGAACGCTCGGAATTATACCTGCCGGATACCACTTGGAAATTTCGACAGATGTAAAGTTATATGATAAATCTGCGAAAGAATTAAAGGCTCAAATGTATAAAAATCAAATAACTCTAATCGGAGGAACTTCTATGGTTTTTGTAATCCCCTTTATGGAAGAAAGACCTTTTATCCTAAGCGGGGTAACAAATCAATTTTTATCCGGGCTGGTTGGTGCGAACTTAATAACTTTTGCTCGATAAAAAGGGTTTAGAAAGGGAGACTTTGTTTGAAGATTAAAAGGTTTAGAATATTAGGAATTATCCTTTTTTGCGTTTTGATGCTAACATGTAAAAGTGCTCAAACTCAATCGGCATCAGTATCACGGTCTTCGGACCCGAATGAAGTTCGAGGTATCAAGTATTCGAATTACGTTCAAAATAAACTTGAAGGAGATGCTTCGATATGGGTGCCTTCGGATTGGACAATGCTAAAGAGAGATATGCCGAATTATGGATCTACTTCTTATGATTTTGGTAAAGACGGCAATTGTGGGAATACTTGTCTTACGCATGTTGTGACAGTATATATCGTGAAAGACAAAAAATTCACTTTCGAAAGGCTGAAGAACGAATCTCCGATAATGAAGCTTGTGAAAACTCCGGAGGCAATCAAATCAATAGATATGTCGAATAATATTTATATCGACATTCCTGCAAACGTTAAGAAGAAGCGTCTATTCATGGTTATGCTGTCATTCGGTATGGCGCAAGAACTTATGTATGAGTTCAAAAACGGACAAGTAGTAATATTGGAATCGTTTGCTGCCACTATGCCGCTTTTGAATGAAAACGAATTAAATACAGTCTTGTTGAACTTATTTGAGATGTTTCAATCATTTCGATATAATTAACAGTTATAACTGATTTTAACGTGAATTTCGGAATAATTTTATAGTGCGAGCCTACTGTGTTGCTATCGGTTAAGCACATACCGTTCATAACCTGGATGAAAAATCTGGAGGACCGACTCTTCTGGCTGTTCCTCCTTGCGTCTTTCTTTGTGATGAGTTTATCCTTTAAGCTGAGGATCTTGGTCCATCTGGCGTGACTCTAATTCAAATTTATTGTAGGACTATTTGAGAAGAAGAATACATTGTCTAAAGTAAAAGTTCCATAAAATATTATGCTTCTTGGATGCATCTATTCTTAACTTGTGTCAGTATAAAAAATATATTAAAATAACTTGACATGCTTATATTCCAATTGAGTATATTCTGAAAATTTTAATAAAAAGTGGTTCTATGTTAAAAAGAGTTCTAATTATTTTTGTCGCTGGTGCGTTGGTCGGTAATTGTCTTGGATTTCATTCAAAACAATTGGGGGAGATTAATATAAGCTCAAAATCTCCAGGAGCAAAGACTATATCTATGGCTTTTTCGATGGAGAATACGGCGAATGGTATGGTATCCGCTATGAGCGAAGAAGGAATAAGAGTTAATAAATCGTTTATATTAGATACTTTTGTTAAATCAGGCGTCTTTAAAGATGTTATTCAAGGAGAAGGAAAGTCGGACTTATTCGCGGAAACTAAACTTACCAGAAAAGATCTTAGTTCCAATGGTTTGTTTCTACTTTCTGCAATTACACTCTCGATTATCCCAAGCTACATAACGTCTGAGTTTACATTAGAAACTACTTTTAAAGATAAAGCAGGGAAAGTTCTAGGAAAAGTGCTGAAAGAGAATAAGATGACTCATTTTAATTGGCTCCCGACATTCTTGCTAATGCCTTTTTTTAGTGTAGAAGGAGCTTATCGGAAGGCAATAGACGAACTGGCAGGGGCGACCTTGGCGGAAGCAACTACGAAAGGGTTCTTTTAAGATTTCGATTAACCGGCAACGGGTTCAATAAATAACTTAAGTCGACCTTATTGGGGGTGGATGTTTAATTATTTGGCGTCCATTCCAAAAACGTTATGTGGGAGAAAATAATATTAAATTGAATCGTAAAAATATGATCTTTTTACTTGGACTAATGTTCATTATTAATTGTACGGCTAATCAAATAAAAGAGAAGAAGCCGGCGTTTGAAGATAAGCGAGTGCAGATAAAGATAGTTGAGACGACTAGGAAAGACAAGCACTACTCCGGCAGAAGGGTGAGTACTCCAAAGGATCCAACCAAAGACTTCTTTGTAGTAAGCGTTCTGATTTCAAATGTTTCTTCTGAGAAATTTGTTTTTGCTCCGGCTGCTTCTTTGGAATTCGGGGGAGGAGAAAGTAAGCTACCTAGTTTACCGGCTTTTGTGGAATATTGCTGCAATTTCTTTGAAGTACAGGCGGGGTATTTTAAAAGTTCATTCTTGCAAAGATATGCTTTCGATGATATTTCGATTGAACCGGGAGAGAGCATTCTTAGAGAATTTTCTTTTCTATATTCAAGAGATGCAAGGCCCAAGATAATTCTAATGTTTGAGAAGGGAGACGAAAAAGTAAAGGTTAGGAATCTCGGATCTATCGAGATAGCTTCATCCGATTAAGAGTTCGTCTTTCTTTTTAGAGGAAATGAAATTCTAATGTAAGAAGTATCTGAAATCAGGAGGTAATACTATGAATCCGTATATTTTCGAAGTACTTCGTTTATCCCTTCAAGGGGGACTTCTTCGATTGTTTCTACCTCGTAGCGCTTTTCCATATCTGATTCCGGTGCAATTTCTCTGTGAATCCGGATTTTATATTCTTGGTGAGCGAAACTAAATTCAATGCCAATATAATAGATTTTCCCAGGATTAGGATGTAATATTAGATTTATATAATCTGGAATTTTTGGGGTATGCTCGAGTTTTGAAACAAAATTACGAAAGAAATTGAAGTCTATTTCGTTCAATATAATAGCTTGTCTTTCGGTTATCTCTTGGTTTGGCATGGGTTCAGGATCTTAAGGAAGTCTAATTCTGTATAGAAAAATCGTTTTTCTTCCCGCAAAATAAATACTCTTGTTAATAAGGAATTTTTAATATATGATGTTTATGCGGATCGATCTCTTCTCACCTTTGGGAGGCCGAAAGGCTCATGCTGCACATCCTGGAATAACAAGATTTGGATAATGGTGGGCTAAATACTCCTTTCAAGCTACACTATAATATTTCTTTAATGGAGAGGTCTTAACTTTTCTTCTTGATCTTCCTCTTTTTGTAGGGAAAATCGTTCATCTTGTTTATTAAGAGCGAGAATTAGAGCCTTAGATGGATTTTACAAGCCGAGGAATTCTTTATTTATGGAATGGGCGAGTCATGTTTGCCACAAATTCCATGCAGACTGATTTCCATACCCATTATGCTGCAACCCTGGCCATTTCCTTAAAAAGTGATATCAATATTGAGACTGAAAAAGGAAAAGAAGAGTATCGTGTGGCCTTGGTAGGGCCAAATACATATCATAAAACTGTTTCTCCTGGAATTGAGATGGTCGCGCTACTTATCGATCCGGAAACTTACGAATATTCATCCATCTCGGAATTTGCCGTCGCGGGAGAAGTGAAGAAGTTGGATATTTCTACCTTCCAACCTTTGATGGAAAGATTATGGGAATTATATTACGGAAAATTAAACGATCTGGAAGCCTGGGAATTACATTTAGATTTGCTTAGATCCATTTATCCTTTCCAAAAATTAGGGAAGGTAATGGATGAAAGGATCGTCCAGATTGCAAATATGATTCGTAAGGAAATGCCTGATAGTATTCGGATGAAGGAGATAGGTAAAAATTTTTCAGTTTCGGAAGATAGACTTATCAGGCTTTTTAAAGAAAATCTGGGAATTCCAATGCGCAGATATTTGCTATGGGTCCGGATCTTAGAAGCAGCAAAACTTTTGAAAGAAGGAAAGAGTCTTACCGACGCGGCACATTCCGCGGGCTTCTCCGACTCTGCTCATTTTACTCGAACCTTTAAGGAAAATTTTGGATTTGTGCCTTCTTTATTTTTTGGGCATCTAAAGGCGATCGAGGTTCGATTTTGTGAATCAGGCGATCTAATCTAATCAAAAATTTTATCAATACCGGAATCATTCAAGCAGAAGCCTCTACACTTTGTTAATATTCTCTCATCAGAGTTTAGAGAGACTATATGCCGATTGAAAGACGAAGAGGATTTTTATCCAAACTCTCCTCCAAAATTTCCAGATACAATTCCGGATCTATTCATACTCCTACCCAAGAAGAAAAGGCAGGATTTTTAAAAGCGCAAAGATTAGCCTACCAATGCGTTACCGAAATAGAGAAAGAAATACAAGAAGGTTGGACCGAGCTCCAAGCAGTGAAATTAATGAACACATTCTTAAGGGACCATGGGGTTAAGGTATTCCTGCATCGTCCTTTCGCTTGGTTCGGAGAGCATGCAAGATTTGACGGGTACAAAAGGTTCACTCAATTTCATCCGAGTAAAAGAAGATTGCAGGCAAACGAATCTTTCATCTTAGATGTGTCTCCGGTTGTGGACGGCTACATCGGCGATATAGGGTATTCTTCTTCTCTACATAAAAATCCAGAGTTAGATAACGGCATGAGATATCTATTAAAACTCAGAGCAGAACTTCCTAAACTATTTTCTTCTTCGATGAGTTCTTCGGAGATCTGGCATAAGATCGACCAGGATTCAAAGCAGAATGGATTTGATAATGTCCACTCTTTGTATCCCTTTGCGGTTCTTGGGCATAGAGTTTATAAAGTTCATTTGCCTAGTATTTCTTTTCCTTTGTTGCCCATCAGTTTTGCAAGTTGGTTCAGTCTACAGGGATCTTTCGAGTTCTTAAGCCATAGGGTGCTGCCAGAACTTTTGACTCCGGATCACGAAGGAGAGAAAACAGGACTTTGGGCTATAGAACCTCATTTAGGAAGGGGTAAAACTGGTTTTAAGTTCGAAGAGATCCTTGTGGTAGAAAAAGACAAAGCCTATTGGTTGGACGAAGAAGTTCCACACGTACAAAAATACGGAAAATTATTGGAAGCAGTATGAGGATAAATTATAAAATATTAATGTTATTGATTCTTGCCCTTGCGAGCGCATGTAATCCATCCGGAATCAAAATAGGGGAATCCTATAAATTAGGGGATATTCCCTCTTCTATCTTGGAAGTTCAGGATAAGCAGGATCCATTTCTAAATGAACTTAAAGTGGAGATGATGGATCTGCCTGGCCATGATGATCTAATTTTCGATCGTTCTAAGGAAGTCGGATATGCTTCCGGAATGGACGGATGGATTTGGAGATTGAATTTTCTAACTGGAAAGGCGGAGCAATGGGTGAAACCGCCAGTCAATCCGGCCGGGATGCAATATGGAGATCAGAATAAGGATAAAATTTTAGTCTGTGCTTCTCGGCTTGGAGGAGAAGTCTATGAAGAAAAAAATAGAGTTGGGCTCTACGAAGTAGATATAAAATCTAAAAAAATAGACCAGATCATTTTAAATCTTCCTAAATTAGAAAAAGAGGAATTTGAAAAGGTATATTCCTTCTCTGAAATGCCTACCTTCTCACTTCAAGATTTAAATTCCTCAAATTCGAGACCGTTCTCTTTATGTAATGATCTGGCTGTATCCGGCGATGGAAATCGTATCTATATCACCGAACCTTTCGAAAGGACTGATGCGGCTATGGGCAGCGGTGCGGTTCCTGAAGCTATAGGACTTTATCCTCATGGAAAACTCTGGATGATGGATCGTAAAAAAAATACCGTCTCGCTTGTGTTGAGTGGATTTACATTTGTAGATGGAATCTTGATTGAAAGCAGTTCGGACGGAAAGGAGAAGTCTGTCGTATTTACGGAAACCACTAAGTTTAGGATTATTAGAGCTTTTCTAACAGGAGAAAAGCAGGGAAGTTCGGAAGTATTGTTTGAAAATCTTCCTGGTCTTGCGGATGGATTGGAGAGAGACGAAAACGGACGGATCTGGACTGGGATTATTAAAAGAAGATCCGGGCTTGTTAATTTTGTGCATAAAAACCCTTGGCTTAAGAAGGTTATTCTATCTTTGCCTCAGAAAATACTACCTATCTCCCATAATACTGGAATACTTGTGATCGATCCGAGTGCAAAAAAACCTCTCTACTATTCAATGCATGACGGTTCTAAGATTAAAGATATTTCAGTTTCGGTTCCCTTTGAAGATAGGGTGTATTTTCCTTCCTTTGATAAAACATCAAGAGGGTTATATTCTTTGCCTGTATCTTCTTTGAAAATTAAGGAATTTTAATGAACTTCTACTGCAAGTAAAGTAACATCGTCTTGAAAACCTCTCGGACCTACAAAAATTTGTAGTTCCGAGATTAGATCTTCCGCCACTTCTTGGATGCCTGTATTTCTGCTTAAGATTGATAAAACTCTATTCTCTCCGAATTCTTTTTTCTCCTGATCGAACTCTTCGAAAATACCGTCCGAAAAGAAAAAGATCCTATTTCCCGGGAGAAGGGGTACAGTTACATTTTTATATGTGGCTTCCTTTTTTAAGCCGATGATTGGTCCTCTGGAATATAGATAATCCGCGCCTTCTTGTTTCTGTTTTAGAACTTGAGGGGGATGTCCCGCAGAAGAATAATACAGAACATTATTATTTAGATCTATATCTGCTAAAACAGCAGAGAATATAATATTGATACTCTTGTATTTTTGACAACATGCAGCATTTAATAATTCTAATATATGAGAAGGCTGATCTTTGACGAATTTAATACTTTCGAATTCGGCTTTGATGGTCATTGTAAGAAGTGCCGCTTGCACTCCGTGGCCGGTAGCATCTACCAAAAATAAACGGAAATATCCGGGTTCCAGTTCGAAAATATCATAATAGTCTCCGCCGATTTCCGACATGGGAAGATAATACGGATGAATGGATACATTTTTGCCGTTTAGGTTAAGAGTAGGCAATGTTTTCTGCTGTAACTTTTTAGCGAGAGAAAGGTCTCCTTTTAGAAGTTTTAAGGATTCGTTCAAGTTTTCCGTTCTTTCGACTACGATCTGTTCCAGATTTATATTTAGTTTTTTGAGCTCTTCTCCTAAATCTTCCGCGAGTACGAATCCTTTAGAAAATCTTGAAGCAAGTAAGATACATTGTGATAGGACGAGCGCCAAGACTCCGTATGGCACTAAGTAGAAAGAATCTATAAACTTATTCAGATATAAAACGTCATTCGCTACTGTGATGAGGTTCACCACTAGGCTGAAAAAACAAATTCTTGCTCCTTCTATCCTTTTTACGGACATGATCGCTAATCTGAAAAATAAGTATGTCAAAATTCCTAACATCATTATTTCCAAAGAATTAATGAAGAAGGACATGGTATAAAATTTTGTAGGAAGGAAGGCTGCAGAAAAAACTAAGGGAAAACTTAAGTAAAATATAATATTGAATACTTTGTCTTTTTTGAATTGTTCTTTGAATATGGATTGCACATACAGAATTGTTCCTGGTAAAAGTAAGAACAAGAAAAGGATCTCTCCTCTAACCGAAAACTCGTAGTTTCGGAAAAGTGGAAATACATTATAAAAGATCCTTTCTCCGTAAAAGGAAACTCTGAGGGCAATACACAGGCAGAGTACTGCGAAGAATAACGCAGAAGGGTCCCTTCTTCTCATTAAATAAAACGTAAAATGATATAAGGACATCACGAACAAGGTCCCAAATGTGATGGAATCCAACATGGTGGCTCTTAAAGAAGCCTGTTGTATATCGGAAGTATTTCCCAGTTGGATTGAATTCCATATCCCGGCACCGTTCGAATATTTATAATTAGAAACATAAATAAGGATTTCTAATTCTGATTTGTCCGAGATAAAACTAAAAACTCCGGGTTTGTATCCGGGAGAATATTCGGATTCTTCTTTTGCAACGTTTCCACCTTTGGAGATTTCTTTTCCATTCACAAACAAAGTATAAGATGAACTGATAGAAGAGACCTTAAGGCTAAGCTGTGTATTTGCCTCGGGTAATAATACTTTCGCCCTATAACTCGCATATCCCTGGCTAGGATATTTATGAGTGACGTTACGTCCTTTGTCCCATTTTGCTGGGACTTTTATATAAGAAGGTGAGGATATTTGCTCTTTAGATTTGAGATCGGGGAGAAGTTCGTTCCAATAGAATTCCCATTCTCCATCCAGACTGATATTGCCGTCAGTTTGGAAATTCCATTGCCTTAGATCCAAGATCCCTTTTAAAACTTTGGGGTTTTCTTTTCCAGGTTGGCAGCCTAAAAAAAAGAAGAATAGTATAGATCCTAAGAACCAATGCGGTATTCTATTCTTGCTCAAAATCCGGATCTTCCTGATAAGAAATTTCAATAGGCTTATGCTCTATATAGATTTCTGATAGCTAAAAATATTCGGATCGGATTTTTTTTAGGAAGAGAAACGCGGGTTAAACGCTTCGTTTTTTCGTCGAATGCCTGATGCGATCCAGTATTTTAATTATAGAAGATAGGGAAGAAGAATACAAGTGGATCCGAACTCTTTTAGGAGGTATCGAATCCTTTACGCCTAACTGTACCCGAGCCTTAAATTTTCAAGATGCTTTAAGTAAGACTAAGACCGAGTCTTTTGACGTTATATTATTCCAATACGATCTTCAAAAAAGTATAGAGGTTCTGGAGAAGTCCCAGAATCTTCCCCCTCTTATCGCTATTCTCGAAAATCGGGAAAGTAAAGAAGTCCTGAAAAATTCTAAGATTATTTTCTCGGATCTGTTATTTAAAGAGAGTGTAAGTTCAGATCTTCTGGACCGTTCTTTACGCCTAGTACTGCAAGCAAAGACCACGGAAGAGAATCTGAATCTTCTTAAGATCGGGATTGAAAGGTCTAAGGACATTTTTTTGATCACGGAAGCTTCTCCCATAGATGAACCCGGACCTAAGATAGTATATGTAAATAGTGCTTTTGAAAGGCTAACCGGCTACAAAAGAGAAGAAGTATTAGGAAAAACACCTCGAATTCTGCAAGGCCCCAAAACGGATAGGGTAGTCTTGGATCGTATCCGAAAGGCAATCTCGGAAGCTAAACCTTGTTTCGAAGAGATCATCAATTACGACAAAGATGGAAAAGAATATTGGATCGAGATGGATATCTTTCCTATCGTGAATGAGCAAGGCGTTGTCACTCATTTGATGGGAATAGAAAGAGATATAACGGAAAGACGAAATTCGGAAGAAAGGATCAGACATTCCCAAAAAATGGAGGCAGTCGGACAACTTGCCGGGGGAATGGCACATGACTTTAATAATTTATTAAATGTAATATTAGCAAATCTAGATCTTCTTGAAATGAAGTTAAAAGATTCCGAAGATCTGATGAA
Source organism: Leptospira neocaledonica (assembly GCF_002812205.1). NCBI lineage: Bacteria > Pseudomonadati > Spirochaetota > Leptospiria > Leptospirales > Leptospiraceae > Leptospira > Leptospira neocaledonica. Next base: position 14,544 of record NZ_NPEA01000015.1, on the reverse strand, counting down.
AAGAGTTAGGTCCGCACAAGATGCAATACAAAGAGGTGTCGAGATCAATAAAAGGCTTCTTGCTTTTTCCAGAAAGCAGGCCTTGAATCCGGAAGCATGCGACGTAAACCGAGTATTAAAGGACTTTGTTCCGATTCTAGATAGGATCAGGACTGAAAAAATAGAAATAGAATACGAGATAGCCGACGAGAAAACGATTTGCGACATAGAAAAGACCGGGCTGGAGAACGCTGTGCTCAATCTTGCATTAAATGCAAGAGATGCCATGCCTGAGGGTGGAAAAATATTTATTTCTACCGGATTTGTTCGTAACGGAGATACAAAAGGCCCCAAAATTTCCGGATTGGAGGCAAAGGATTATTTTTTGGTTACCGTTACCGACACAGGGACAGGCATGGACGATATCACTAAGGCTCGCATTTTTGATCCTTTTTTTTCGACCAAGGGAGGAGGAAAGGGGACCGGTTTGGGATTGACCATGGTTTACGGTTTTGTAAAACAATCGAACGGTTTTTTAAAAGTGATTACCGCGCCAGAATATGGTTCCAGTTTTCTAATATTCTTGCCGCTGCATGAACAGGACAGGAATGAGGAAGTTCTCGTGACCAAAAAGAAAACTTTGGTTATGGAAGAAAATCGAGAAACTGCCGAGTTGGCCTGTGTATACTTAAGAGAGCTGGGTTACGAACCTCATGTGAGTTCGGATATGAAACGATTGGCTAAATTTTTCTCAGGCGATCCGGAGATCTCTTTTGTTTTGTTGGACCTCCAACTTGCAGATTCTAAGGGGATAGATCTTAAAAAAGAACTGGAAAGATTCGGTTCCGGGAAAATAATCGCAACCTCTTCGAGCCGGAGAGAAAGTTTAGAACTTCCGAATACTGTCCCACTGGTTCGAAAACCTTATACCAAAACTTCTTTGAAAGAAGCAGTTCGCACTATCGGAGAAATTCTTCCATGACGGATCAAAGAAATTCAAAAAAACTTCTGATCCTCGACGACGAAGAAGAGATCGCAAAAATTCTGGGAGAGATCGCTGTAGATTGCGGCTTCTCCGTTTCCCTATCTCATACTGCTCCCGATTTTTTGGATATGCTGGATCCAAGTTTCGATTGTGTGATCTTAGATTTGATGATTCCCGGAATGGATGGTGTCGACGTTATACGCTTCTTGTCCGAAAAGGATGTTCATCCTGATGTGATTTTGATCTCAGGTGCGGACAGAAGGACACTTCATAGTGCGGAAACCTTAGCCGGAGAATACGGACTGCATATCGCAGCCGTCATGGAAAAACCCATCCGAGTCTCCGACATACGAAATATATTATCTGCGATTGCTGAAAAAGAAAGTGATATTTCTTCTCGGACCAAAACCGGAGGAAAAGGAAAGTCCGGGCCCACATTCGAAAAGGAAGAAGTATTAGAAGCGGTTCGTTCCGACCAGTTTGTATTATATTATCAACCTAAGTTCGATCTAAAAACTGGAAGGGTAGAAGGTTTCGAGGCTCTGGTGAGATGGAACCATCCCAAATTAGGATTAGTGTTTCCGGATTCTTTTTTACCTTTGATGGAAAAAGAGAGCACAATTTTAAACCTGATGACTGAGAAGATCATCGATCTAGCGCTGGACGAGACAAGGATCTGGCATGGAAACGGAAGAAGACTCCGTGTAGCGGTTAACGTTTCTCCTGTAACTTTGACTGAACTGGATTTTCCGGAAAGAATACTATCGAAAATTAAGAACAAAGGAATTCCACAGAGCCAATTCCAGATGGAAATTACGGAAACAGGCTTTTTGGAGAATATTCGTTTTACTCAGGATATTTTGACCAGACTCAGGATTCGCGGAATTGGTCTATCCATCGACGACTTTGGCACCGGCTATTCTTCCCTGAAACAATTGCATAGATTTCCATTCACTGAATTGAAGATAGACAAATCCTTCGTTATGGATTCCCCAAGGGATAGAGAATCATTGTTTATTTGTCAGGCTTCCATAGATTTGGGCCATAAATTAGGAATGAATGTCGTGGCAGAAGGAATCGAAACCGCTGAAGTAGAAAGATTGATGAAAGAAGCAGGTTGCGATGTGGGCCAAGGTTATTATTATTCCAGGCCTATTCATCCAGAAAAAATCCCAGAAATTCTTTCCAAATTCGGTTAACAATTATACCCTTGGTAGAATGTCCTCGGGAAAGAGTAACAGATTATCGGAACAAGGGGTTCCGGACCAAACTCCCGAAATAAATAAAGATGAACACTTACTGTTAGATCATATACCTGACGCATTTATCATTGCGGATCTGGAGTGGAACTTAACGTATATCAACAAAAAAGCGGAAGAGGTCATACGTAGTCCAAAAGAGAGCCTGATCGGCAAAAATTTACTTACAGATTTTCCAAGGCTTTACGGAACAGAATTCGAAGCACAATACAAGAAGGCAAAGGAGACCAGAAAATCCTGTGTATTTGAGGCATTCTACGAACCATTTAACTCATGGATAGAAGTTAGGATCTATCCGAAACCTGACGGATTTTTAGTTTATTATCTAGATATTACGCAAAGGAAAAAGAAAGAAATCTCCTGGGCAATTGGAGAAAGTTTGCTCTGGGATATTTCTACTTCAGATACTCTAAGTTCAGCATTTGACAAGGTCCTAAAAACATTAATTAAAAATACTGCATGGAATTATGGACAGATCTGGAGATCTAAAGATAATACAGTTTATATAAACGAAGAAGATCCGTATGTATATGGTTCTGACCTTCAACTTTTATTTCGAAAGGAATCCATAAACAAATTTTTCAGCATCAAAGAAGGGATACTGAAGAAGGTAAGTGAATCGGGAGAATTATATTTTATCCCGGATCTCGCAGCCGATACAGAGCTAAAAAGAAAAGATGCGGCATTAGCTGCAGGTTTTCGTTCTTGGATGGGCATCCCGATACTTTCACACGGAAGATTTTATGAAATAGAACTTTTATCTGAAAGAGTTTTAAATCCGGAAGAAGCATACTTAGATCTATTAGGAGTTGTCTCCAAACGCTTTGCGGAAGTGGTAAGCAGAAGGGTTGCCGACGAGGAAAGAAAAGCACTGATCGAACTCTCTTCGGAGATCATCTTGAGTGTTGATTCCAATTGTATGATCAGAAGAACAAATTCTGCCTTCCAAAGGATCTTAGGTTATGAAAGAAAACACATCAAAAATAGAAATTTGTTGGAATTCCTGCATCCTGAAGATGTAGAGTTAACCAAAGAAAAAATCTCCTCCGGATCTAAGGAAAGATTCGAAAATCGTTATATAACCAAAGACGGAAAGATTCGTTATATGAGTTGGAATACGATCCGTCTTCCTGATTCAGAAACGATTTTCTGCATCGGCAGGGATATTACCGAAGAAAAAGAATTGAACGATTCTCTTCGGCAATTCCAGAAAATGGAAGCAGTGGGTCAACTCGCAGGAGGAATGGCCCATGATTTTAATAATCTTCTGAATATCATTTTGGCTAATTTGGATCTTTTAGAGCTAAACCTAAGAGAAACACCTGAACTATTAAAAAGAGTATTCTCCGCTCAAGATGCAATTAGGAGAGGTGCCGAACTTAACAAAAGATTATTGGCATTCTCTCGTAAACAGGCATTAAATCCAGAACAAGCAGATGTAAGTCATGTAATTTCCGATTTTGCCGACATACTCACTCGGATCCGAAACGATATTGTAAACATAGAATTCTGTTTCGAGGAATTCCCGATGATTTGTTCTTTTGAAAAGAATGGATTAGAAAACGCACTTCTCAATCTTTGTTTGAACTCGAGAGACGCCATGCCTCAGGGAGGAAGAATTTTAGTAAGCACTGGATTTTCCCCCGCAGGAAAAGAACATAGATCTATGATCCCCGGATTTGTGGATATGGAAGATGCATGTATCATTTCCGTTCGGGACGAAGGATCCGGAATGGATGCATGTGTATTAGAAAGATTGTTCGAACCATTCTTTACTACAAAACAATCCGGAAAAGGAACCGGTCTTGGTATGCCAATGGTTTACGGATTTGTAAAACAATCCAACGGAATGGTACATGTCCATAGTGAGATAGGTAAAGGTACCTGTGTGGAAATTTTTCTACCCTTGAGCAGAAATCCTGATATTATCTACGAAAATCGAAAAGAAAAAATTTTGGTATTAGAAAGAAGTTTAAAAGGGCAGACTTACTTAGTCGCTTTATTGAAAAAACTAGGATTCGATATATTTCCTGTTTACGATATGCAGAAAGCGAAAACCGTCCTGGAAAATTATTCAGGAATATATGCGATATTTGCAGAAGAAGAAATCCTATCCGGAAATTCTGACTGGGAGCAGTTTAAGAATAAAGACCGGTTGATTATAATTTCAGAATGGAATTCCGAAATCGATTTTGATCCTCCTTTGAAAGTTTTGAGAAGACCTTATACATTGACTAAGTTGAAAAAAATGTTAACTTAAAGAAAATATAAAGTATTTTCACGCCAGCCTTTAGGCTTCCGACTAAATTACCACTTATCTTAGACTTTCCACCTTTTCTTTTTTCGTAATGGACCGGAACTTCTTGGATTTTAAATTTCCTCCGGATCGCTTTGATTTGCATTTCAAGATTCCATCCCCAAGTAGGATCCTGTAGATCCAAATCCAACAGGGATTTCCATCTAAGTACACGGAATGGCCCAAGGTCAGTGAATTTCACACCGTAAAAAATTCGGATTAAAAAACAAGAAAGCCAATTGCCGAATTTCTGCAAGAAGGACAAGGAACCGGGTTCCGCATTTCCTAAGGTCCTAGATCCTATCACAAAATTTGTATTTGGGTCTTGGGAGAATGGAGCGAATAAATCCTTTAAATTTTCGAGATCATCCGAGCCGTCTGCATCCATAAAAACGATAAATTCGGGAGAAACCTTTTTCTTCTGAAGATAATGAATCCCTGCTAAACATGCGGCACCATAACCTCTTTTAGGTTCTTGGATCAAGATGACTCCTGCATCGATTGCAATTTGCGGAGTGGAATCTTTCGATCCATTATCCAAGATTAAAATTTGCTCGGGCAGGATCCCGAATTTGAAGAGAGAATCTAAAACTTTAGGTAAGGATTCTTCTTCATTTAGGGCAGGGATCAAAAATTTAGAATTTGCCCAGGGAGGTTGCAAAAGGTTTATTCTCCTCTTCTATTTTTAGAGATCCTGAAAAGTTCCTCAGGGGAATAGACCCTACTTTTTCCGGAGTTTAGATCTATATCTTCTTTATGAACTATGCTAGAAAAAGGATAATGATTTTCTATTTTAGAGATCTTTTTACGAAGATCATCCGAGCTAACATTCTCACTATTCTTTCTCATATGTTCTGCATTAGATTCTTTCAGTCGAGTATGATAAATTTCGAATACGATTTTCGATTGGTCTTTTTTAATCCCTACAAATAAATCTTTCCAAACCTTGGTTTCTCCGGGAAGGATGCGCGTATCTGCAACCAGTCTCGCCTTCGGATACCATTCCCATTCTTGACCGAATTTGATCACTTTGGTTGCAAGAGATTTTCCTTTGGAATCTAATACGGAAATTTTCAGAAGTATAAATCTTTCAGGATCTCCTGTGGGAATATTATGAGCTGCCTTTTCATTAGTAAGCGAAACAGAATATTCCAGATCATTCCCTTTTTGCTTCCATTGTATTGGATTTATCTTTAGGCCGGTCCTATATCCTCCAAGAATTTGTTTCTCATAGAGTTCGAATTTTTTCGGAACTCCTCCTCCTATAAAAGAATGTTTATGAGAAGTACGGATTGGAGTATTTAGCTCCGGTTTGACTAGTTTACGTTGTAGTTCTCCCATATGGCAGGAACCACAGGCTAACTTTCCGTGGGAGTTCCCGCTTTGTTCTAACTCATTGCCTGTTTTGAAAGCGCATACCAATTGGTCGTCCAAAACGTAATTTGCATTATGACAATCCAAACATCTATTTTTCAATTTATCCGGAATGATTTTCACAGGATGAGGAGGTTTTGTTTTTCCATTTGCACCTAGAACATAGGAATTACCTTGCTCGTCCAAACGAACATGACATACGGCACAAGTTACTCCTTCCGCCTTCATCTTAGGATCGAAGTCGGGATTCGGTTCTTCTATAGGAGTTCTATAATCTCCGTTATTTAGATAATTAACAAGGGTCTCTCTTTGGTTCGCAACAGGAGTATGACAGTTTAAACAAAGCCAACGCGGAGAAGAAGACTTGGAAAGTTCAGATTGGAACTGAAGATCCGAAAGAGCGTTTGCATGAGTGGATGTTTTCCATTCTGCGTAAATTTCTACATGGCATCTTCCACAATTTTCGGCACGAACTTCTCCCACTCCCGCAAGAGGGGGAAGGATAGGTAAAGGTTTAGACCAAGGAGCCTGAGAAAAAACTTCGTCCACAGGAATCGGTTTATCTTTCGGTTTTGTAAAAATACAATAGAATAAGCTAGCGGCTAAGGATAAAGATAGAGCCGCTAGAAGGAAACTTCTTTTTTTGTTTAAGAACATTATAAAAATTTTATCTAGTTACTAAGGGGTGGTTTTGATCCCCTTTAGAAGACCATTCCCACATAGATCCTGCATAATTTTTTGCGTTATAACCCAAGGAAACCAGAACGGATGTCATCCAGCCGGACCTTACCCCTCCAGTACAATAAGAGATCACTGTCTTATCTTTGGAAATCCCTAATTCGTATAATTTAGCTACGATCTTGGATTCGCTTAATAAAAATCCGTCTTTATCCAAAAATTGTTTATAATAAATCCACTTTGCTCCGGGAAGATGTCCTCCTCTGGACTCTCCGTAAGGAGTTTGCCCCAAAAATTCTCTTTCTTCTCTGGTGTCTATGAATGCGAATTTTTTATCCGATAGTTCGTTTAGGACCAATTTTGAATCTGCGGACCAATTTTTATTTTCCAAAGCGGACGCGTTTATTTTAGAAAGAATTTCCGGGCGGATCGGGATAGGAGAGTTAGAAGCTTTTTGCAAAGCGTTAATTCCTCCATCGACTACGAAAGATTTAGAAAAACCTAATGTGCGCAATGACCAAACGATCCTACCTTCTTCTCCCCATCCACCTGTTGGATCCCCGAATACCAATACGATCTTATTAAAATCCAAACCTTTTTTGCGTAGTAGTTCCTTTGCTTCCGAAGCCTGGATTAGATTTCCTTGGTTAGGAAATTCCTTCTGAGAGATCTCTTGCCAACCCAAGGGAACAGACTTGGAAAATGTGGATACTTTGATCCCATCTCTTGCGTCTACGAACACAGCGCCTTGCCCGTAAAGATACAATGCTTCTGGCGCGCTGATAAACCATCCCCTGACTCCGGAAAGTTTTTCGGAGGCAAGAAGAGAAGAGGAAATGAGAAAAACGAGGGCAAAGGAGATTAAGAGTTTCATTTGGGCTAACTTGGGTTGGGGCGTAAAACTCGTCAATAAGTAATACAAAAAATCCTATATAACAGAATATTTTTAATATTACAGACAAATGTCCGTATTTTTAATGGTATGTAACGGTGAAAGAGGGAACTGGACCTTGGAATTCGAAAGGAATAAAGAGAGAAGAAGTCACATTTTAACTCGGACAAATCTGATTTGGATCCTTGTAACCCTTGCTTACCTATGCATTTTCCAGTTCTGGGAAAGGACAAATTGGGAAAGAAGTTTAAGCGGAACTTTGTATATTCTCGGGTTCTGCGGGCTAAGTGTTGTTTATGGATTTTTATTTCTTTCTAAAACTTTTGAAACAGCCGGAAAATTAAGTTTTTTTTTAGGACTTCTGGTTCGAGTTATTTTGATCTTTTCCGCTCCTATCTTCGAAGACGATTGGGCGCGTTATCTTTGGGATGGATGGATCAGCTCCGAAAAAGGAAGTCCTTATGGAATCACTCCTGAAGCTTTTTTTGGAGAATTAGATCCTACCAGAACGGAAATACTTTCCAGGATCAATCATCCCGACTGGCCCACCATCTATGGCCCAGTGTTAGAAATTTATTTCTATCTCATTCATCTTTTATTTCCTTGGAAGCTCTGGGCTCTCAAAGTTTTTCTTTTAGCTCCGGACATTCTTCTATTTTTTTTGATCAGGGTTAAGTATGGAGCTCGTTCTTCTGCTTTATATTTTTGGAATCCGATTCTCATCAAAGAAGTTTTTCTGAACGCCCATCCGGATATTCTTGGGATCTTTCTCTTGTTTTATTCTTTTTATTTAGCGGAGAAGTATAGGTTTCGTTTAAGTTTTTTTATCTGGGGGCTCAGCCTTGCTGTAAAAGGATTCGGGGTTTTACTTTTCCCGTTTTTATTAAAGTTGCATTGGGACAGGGATCGTAATTGGAAAAAGGCAGGAATAGATGCAACCTTTTCTGTTTTGGGGATAGTCTTAGTCTATTCTCCTTTTCTATTCTTTTCCAAAGAAACGGATTTTACAGCTCTAAGTCGGTTTATAGGAAGTTTTACATTCTTCCCCTTGGGTTATAATATTCTTCATACTATATTTGGAGAATATTCTCGGGTATTCTGGGCCTTTCCGGCTGTTTTAAGCATATTATTTTTTTTGAATAAAAGATATTCATACTGTTTGGGAGAAGAAGAGAAGCTTTCCATTACCTTCTTCTTATTCTTTTATTTCTCCCCTGTGGTAAACGCCTGGTATTTACTTTGGATGTTACCCTTTTTACTCAGGATCTCGCGGTTCTTTTGGCCTTCTTGGGCGTTTTTGTTCTTGGGACAGATCTCTTATTTGAACTACGCGAATCTGGGAGATTGGAAATCCGTATTAGAAAAAGGTTATTATGCACATCCGGATTTTCTGTTAATCTCGATCAGTTTTCTTTTCATTCCTATTCTTCTTATTTGGTTTCGAATTAGGTTTTCTTCTAAAATCACCAATTCTCTCGAAAAACCGTCACTTTTGGGCTAAATAAGATTTTTTTCTCCTTTGAAAGAATTTTGATTGTTATTTTGGACAGTATTTCCAATAAGTTGGATGAAATGTTATTATAACTGTTCGGAATAAACAAAATTCCGGACCAGTAAGGAGAACCGAGTATGCCAACGATCGATCCGATTGAAAGAGGTTTGATCCAATCTATTGGGACCTTGGTTCGAAAGAGAAGACAAGAGTTAGGTCTTTCTCTTGGAAAGCTTGCAGAATTATCTCAGGTCAGTCGAGGAATGTTAAGCCTTGTAGAATCTGGAAAGGCTGCACCTTCTATTGCGCTATTATGGAAAATTTCAAAGGCAATCCGTTTACCTTTGTCCAGTCTTATGGAATTTTCTAAGGAAGAATTTCCTAAAATTTATAGGAAAGAAGACTCCACCGAAAATTCAGTAGAAGAGAACCAGTTTGTGATCCGTCCTCTTCTTCATGAAGAAACTAGATTTCAGACTAGATTGTTTGAAATCAGACTTCTTCCTGGAGTCGCTAAAACCTTTATTACAAAAGTTCAATCCAAACAAAGACAGAATTTGTTCCTACAATCAGGTGCGCTTCGTTTGAAAGTAGGAGGGAAATGGTTCGATCTACAAGAGGGAGACAGCATGACCTTCTTGGGAAAAGACCTGCAAGAACTTGCAAATTTAGGGGAGAAAGATTCCTACCTGATCTGGTCCTCTTCTCTTTCCGACGATTAAAATCAAATCTCTTTCTCCATTCACTAATTTCAATTCCAAAAGGGCAGGCGTATAATTAGATCTGGGCCCGCATGTGCATTCGTAAGGCGAATAACTTTATAAAAAGGTAATTTCTAATTTTTGAATGTTCGCTTTAACGAACGCTTGTATTGCATATATTCACAAAAATCATTTTTTACATTCATTTTGTTTCCAATTTTTTAGAGTCTACTCCGTTTTGTTTAAGAAATTGATGCGTTAATGCAATATATTGTCCAATTAATTAGATAATATGTTCGTTATATTGAAATAATCTTGGTAAAAACGGAGCCTTGTCTCGACTTTGTGCTTAGAGTCCGCTGTGGAATAAACATGAGGGAACCCCGACCGGACCAGCATTTAAGGAGAACAAAATGAAAAATACGCTCATTTATTCGAGCCTCCTGGCAATTGCGCTGGGATTACTCGGGAATTGTGGAGAAGGATCTTCTGACAGTTCCGCACTTGCATTAGCTGCAATCGGCGGAGGAGCATCAGGCGTAAAAGTTGCGAGTGCTTCCGATTTATCGATCGAATCTGCGGATGATTATAACGAAAACCAATATGGTCTTATTTCGGCGGACACTCTCAGAACATGGGTGAACGATTGGGCGAATAATAAGCCTGCAGGTATTACCGGAAACTTAGTGATTTACCAAACTAGCAAAGTGGGTGCAGATGCGAATAAAAGTTTAATTCTTCCTAAGACCGGAGTAAAAGTTTTCTTCGCTGTCGATGGAAACAATTCTGCACTTTATTCCTGGAAAACTTTCAGAGAGACTAGAGATAACGATTTAATCTCTATCCCTGGTGGTACTGCTGCTACTGGAGGTTTCGGTCTTATTAGCGGTGCAAATATTGACGAGTGGTTCCATACGTATGGAGTTGATCCTACTAAGGACTTAATCGTATTTGCAAGCGGTAACGGAGACAACTATGGTTCTATCGGTCACCAACATTATTCATTAAGATATTGGGGTGTGGCTCACGAGCATCTTGCGATCCTAAATGGAACTATCAAAGGTCAATTCCCTGAAGCAGAATTAGGTAATGATACTGACGAGTCTGTTCCGCCTTTAAATGGAACTTTCTCAGTTAAACAACTGAAGAATGTAGATAACAGAATCTTAACTTTAAGTATCGAAGACGTAATTGAAGTAGTAAAAAATAACGGAAATCATAGCGTGAAGGGTCTCTCTTCCACTGTTTTGATCTCTGATAACAGAACTAAGAATAATACCAATACAATCGGATCTTATACTGCTTCGGCAGGTTGGCAGGAGTATAACGGAGATGAGAACGCTACCGGAACCACAAAAACTTCTGGTGGAGCGATTGCATTCGAAGGTCACTTGAAAGGAGCGATCTTTGTCCCTCACTACAATGTAGTTGAACGTGCGAACCTGGATAACACCTATGCTTACGGTGCTTCTGCTGCAGGAACTTTTAATACTTTGAAGTTCAAGTCTAAAGCTGACGTTCAGGATATTTGGGATACATACGGAACTACTGGTGGACCTAACTCAGGTGCTCCTGCATACGAAGAAGGACAAACCATTCTTCAATACTGCAGAACTAACACTAGAACTCAAACAAGCGGTATTTCCACTCAGTTGATTTTGGGCCGTCCTTCCGTATTCGTTGAAGACGGTTGGAGCATCTTTGGATTACTCGCGGGAGCTTTCCCTCCGGCGAATTTCAATGACGACGTGAGTGCAGGAGCTGCAACTTTTCCTTCTATTCCTGCTAAATTCGCTCCAGATGTTCAAGGAGTGATTGAATCAGGCGCAAGAGGATCCGGTTTAGGAGCTCACTACAATACAGGTGTGAAAAAATCTACTGTAGATTATTTCCAAATCAACTCTTCGGCGACTACTACCAAGAAAGCTTTCGTAGAGGATTGGAACTACAAAAACCAATAAATCAAAATTTATATACGTTGGGCGGAGATATCTCCGCCTTTTTTCAATTCTGTAACATAAGAACCTGTCCCAATGGTCCAGGTTCTTGAAGCCCGCGACTAAACACTTATCGATAACCTAAGTTTTTAAGGCGGACTATAAAAAAAAGAGGGAGTTACTGCTTTATGAAAATATTATATATATACGCGCTGATCGGCGCACTGACCTTCTCTTCTTTGCAAGGGATTTTAGCTTCCGGAGGATTCGGCGGCGGCGGGGTTGCCGGGCAAGCTCTTCGTGGAAAAGAAAGGGAAAAATTCAATTTAGGCAAGGCAATCTACAACGCAGAGGTCGCCTTAGATGCCAAAAAAGAAGATCTAGTCAAATCCCAGAAAAACCGTTTGGAATATCTTCAAGGCTCTTTACCCAACTCCGAAAAAGGAAGGGTAAACCTGGAGGATTTGGCAGGCAAATTATCCGAAGAACAGATTTCCGCTTTGGAATTTTTCGTAAGCATCCGCTTCAACGTGAAGTTGGAGGAAAAAAAGGATTAATCAGGGAATCATCATATAATGAAATCTTTATTTAAGAAGGGAGTTTTTCTTCCCCTTCTATTTTTGGCCCAACCTATTTTTATCGGGGAATTATTTTCTCAGACGGTATGGGCCCCTTACCAAAGACAATTATGGGTTCGGACTACTGCAGTGAATTCAGTTTATGATTCGGCTTATGTAGGTAAATACCATACAACTTACGACGATGATGTTCGTATCAATGTGGGTGCTCTTGCTTTCGAATACGGCATTACCGACCGCTTGACTGTGGATCTACAAACCGGTTTCGGTAAATTGGGAAGGACCCAGTTGATAGACCGCTATTTTGGTACCTTAACTTCTCCGGAGCAGCCTGATAAATACGGGATCATAGATTCCAGGGCCGGTTTACGTTATAAGGTTTTGGATGAATACGATTTCGAATCTATCTGGATTCCGACAGTCAGCGTAAGGATTGGTGGAATAAAAAAGGGGGATTATGATAGAAACCCTCAAGCTCTCGGAGATGGAGCTAATGGTGCAGAAGTAAATATTTACTTAGGTAAAGACTTTAATGTCTGGGGCTTAGGCGCTCTTGGAGAATGGAGTTATCGAAGAAGAGAAAAGCCTGTGCCGGATGATGTTCTGTATTACGGAGCATTATACAAACGTTTCTTAGATTCATTTATCTTCATTGTGGGGAGTAGAGGCCAGATCGGTCAGGGGGGATACGCGTTTGCAGATCCTAAAGGAACTCCTCCTCTAAACTTGATCCAAGTAGATACACCCTCGATTGCACCTTTTGGAACGGATTGGTATAGCTATTACCTGGAACATGAAAGGCCAGCTTGGGGAAGAAAAGAAATATATCATAATCTCGAAGTGAGTTTAGGTTATACGGATAAATATGGGAATTACTATAACTTCTTCTATTCTCATACCTATTCCGGTTATAACACCGCAATTTTAAGAACCTTCGGGTTCCTAATCAATTTTCCATTTAACCTATGATCGGAGGGGAATATGTTAAATTTAAATATTAGAAAATTAGGAATTCTTTCTATACTAATTTCGGTTTTTGCATCCTGTGATGCGCCGGAGTATATCACTCCATATCAGAAACTGGCTTTGGTTCAACCTGTGCAAGTTTTTGAGACTTCACAACTATTGTCAGCATCTAACGATGATTATAATAGTAATACGTACGGATTGATCACTGCATCCACTCTGGAATCCTGGAGATCGAATTGGGCTGCGAACCGTCCATCTGCGATCAGCGGGAGATTGATTATTTTTCAGATTAGCGGAGGAGCGCTTTCCGGTTCCTATATAAGACCGGAGACTAACGTGAAAGTGTATGGGATTTCTGCTTCGTCTACAGATTATACTTTTTTCGGACAGACTAGGTTTAATGGACTGATCGATACTGAGACCATCGTTCCGGAAGGAAAGAATATCGATGCTTTCTTAAAACGTTTTGGAGTAAATCCCGCAACGGATTTGATTGTACTCGCACAAGATATTCCTTCCGACGGGAACCTAATGATGACTCTCCGATCTTGGTACACATTGTATTATTGGGGAGCAGAAAGAACTCATCTAGCAGTTTTGAACGGAGCAGCTTCCGCTAAGATCGCCGCCTCTCAACTTACTGGAGGGTCTTCCTACACTGTTCCTACAACAAGCGGAGCAGGTGCTGTAGGAAATTTGTATAGAGATCATACAATTTTACAAGCGACACTTGCAGATGTTTTTAATGCCGTCCAAGGTATAACCGATCCGACTTTCACGAATTCTACTCCGGCTCCGGTGGGGGGAAGTTTTATCATGGATGCTAGATCATCTACGGAATACGACGGAACCGGAAGTACTGTAGGGCCTTCTAATCTTACCTGCGCGGATACTCCTAGCTGTTATACACCTTTTGAAGGACATGTGAAAGGTGCGAAGAGTCTTCCTTTTGCGAATTTTATAAACGCGAATAAGGAGTTTCTGCCTAAATCCGATCTTCAAAATCTTCTTTCTACGAACGGATATACGGAGGGACAGACGATCATTGCTTATTGCAGAACTAACGTAAGATCATCCATCACTGGATTTGCAACTCTTGCGATCCTTGGATATCCTACTAGATTTTACGATGGCTCCTGGGTGGAATGGGGATCACTTGCTTACGATTCAAACGGAGCTTGGTCCAATATAAGCGCTGTTTCTCCTTGGAGAACAGACAGGGGGACTGTAAGCGAATCGATTACGTATAACGTAGGAAAAGGTGGGATAGACGCTTCCAATATTTCTAATTTGGGAACTTACTTCACTCCGGATCGCAACTTTGCAAAAGGTACAAACGATATCATTGATCAGGATAAAAAATATCTCTCCGGCTCTGCTTCCTCAGGAGGAGGAGGCGGTGGG
>NZ_NPEA01000014.1 GCF_002812205.1 Leptospira neocaledonica | reverse complement strand
GTATCAATAGTTATGGATTTGTCTAAATTGAAATCTTTCATAGTCGTTGCAGAGGAGTTGAACTTCCGAAAGAGTGCGGAAATTTTAGGAATGTCGCAACCTCCTCTTACTCGCTTGATCTCATCTTTCGAAGAGGAACTTTCCACCAAATTATTCGAGAGATCTACAAGGCATGTAAAACTTACCGGAGCGGGAGTGTATCTTTTAAAAGAAGGTAGAGAGATTATCTCGAAAGCGGAAAAAATCGAAAAAGAAGTCCGCTCTATCGGTAAACTTAAAGCAGGAGGGCTTAGCATCGGCTTTTCCACGACTACATTTATGGCGAGTTTGCCTCAGATCATTAATGAATTTCAGGACCGTTTTCCTAAGATCAAATTGCAGCTTCAGCAGGAATCCCGAAATAGGATTATTAAGGGGTTAAAATCCGCACAGTTTGATATTTGTTTTTTAGAAGGAGTTGTTTCTGATTCTCATTTGGAAAAACATCCAGTCCATGACGAGGTGCTTGGTGTGCTTGTTCCCAAAAAACACCCCCTTGCTAAAAGAGAGGAGATAGAATTTAAGGAACTAAAGGACGAAACCATCATATTACATCCTAAAAAGGACTCTGGTAGTTTTTATGATACGATCTCTTCTCTTTTTAAACAAAGCGGGATCAAACCTAAGGTGTATATCAAGAACGAAAGAGAAAGTTGTCCTATCTTAGTAGCGACAGGCAAAGGAGTTTCTTTGACCATTTTGGGTGCTCAGAATTTTGCACCCGCTGATACCAAATTTGTTCCGATCAAACAGCTGTATTTGCCTGTTTCGGTCTTTTATGTTCCGGAGAATCAGAATCCTTCCTTAAAAACTTTTTTAAGTTTCGTATCTGAAAGTAGCTTTATCAAAAACAAACATGCAGAATGCCTCATGGACGTAATGAGGCTTTAACGCAAGGAGTAAAATCTACCGGTTTTGCGCGGCTTATTGTAAAAGAAATCCTGAATTTAAGTACAGTCGAAGATTTAAATGAAAGGTTATCTATTCCGTCCAGGCTACTTGAATCTCTCTCTGGCCAACAAATGGAAGTCTTCCGTGAGAAACGGAATAATTATCGATATAAAGAATATCATCTTTCTGCCAGGAGAAAATCTGGATATTCTTCCAGAAAACATCTACTATAGTTTTGATATCCTTATTAGATATTTCTGATCCATCTCCATACGTGGCATGAACGTCTAAATCTTCCGATTTACTGAATAGTTTTTTGATCCCGGTCAATAGGTTTAAAATCAAATAAACTCCCAATCCTCTTAATGTTTTCTGTCTTTTAAAAATATATTTATATTCTAATCGGGGTGAGTCTATATGGAAAGTTTGACTATGATTATGCCAAGCCTTGGATCCGGCAACAGGGTGTTTTCTGACACCTACTTGAGAATTAATTAATCTTAATTTATTTCCAGGCAACCATTCATGGATAAAACTTTGTTTTTTTATCTCCTTCTCCGCTTCCTTTTTATCTTCCGTTTTGAACATTTCGCTCCAAGGTTTTGTTTTCCAAAGACTATAGCGAGAAGCTCCAGGACCATCATAATGACGAATATATTTGATCCCTTGTTTTTCTACTTTATCCGAAATATGACTAGGCATTTCTCTTAAGACAGTTCTTAGATCGGTAATGGGAGTTTCTCCGTTTTTAGTAGGGGCAACTTTTGCATAAAAGAAAAGTTTCTTAGGAGGTTTATTAAGGAAGCTCATCTCCGCATGTTGCATAATCGGATAAGCCGAGGGAAGTTCGCTGGCTGTATGAACAAATTTCGTTTTTTTATCTCTGGGAGAAGTTCCCAGATACGCTTCCGACAAATTGGAATCAAGACCCAAAGCAACCTTTTCGAAATTTTCGGAAGAACCTATATTAAAACCTCTAAATAATATCGCACCATAGATCAACAGATCTCTTTGTATTTCTTTTTGGTTCTTCTTGATCCAGTCAGTTAGATATTTTAAGTCTGTTTTTTCAGGAGAAGAAGGAGAATAAACGATTGGAAGATTCAAACCTTTGATCAGGTTTTTGGAGATCTCATCCGAAGTTTTGGAGGATCTAGTTTTCTTTTTTTCAGATTTCACTTTTTTGATCAGATCCTTTTTTTTATCTGAAGTTCGAACAAGACTAGTCGTAGACATATCGATTCCCTTTTAACCCACTTCAATAAAGTTCTATTCTCGATTCGATCTGTATATCTAATATATTGGAATAAAAATCGCTATTATGGATAATGATTTATACGAATGTACAATAAATTATGCATTCGTTCAAAATTTATAGGTGGCTCGGAAACTGGATCGACCTTAAGGACTTTCTCACAAAACTTCCTCCAACTTATGAAATTATCCAAATTATTAATCGCGAATCGGGGAGAAGTTGCCATTCGAATTGCAAGAGCAGCTTCCAGTTTAGGAGTTCCTACAGTCTCAATATATTCGGAAGACGATTCTAACTCCAGGCATAGATTAGTGACTGATGTTTCGGTTCCTTTAAAAGGAAGAGGCGCGAAAGCATATTTAGATCAAGAAGAGATACTATCAATCGCAAGGGGAGAAGGTTGCGATTCTATTCATCCAGGTTACGGATTTTTAAGCGAGAATTTCACCTTCGCAAAGAGATGTGAAGACTCCAAGATGAATTTTGTCGGTCCTGATCCCAAGACACTTGAAATTTTAGGAGATAAACTAAAAGCAGTACTACTTGCAGAATCCTTGGAAGTTCCGACCTTGCCCGGACTTCGCAAAGTAATCGATCTAAAAGAGGCAAAAGAATTCTATTCTAAAAATGGAATATTCCTTTTGAAAGCAATCGCTGGAGGAGGGGGAAGAGGTATCCGTATTATTAACAGCGCTGAAGAATTGGAAAACAAGTTCAAACATTGCGCAGAAGAAGCTTTACATTCATTCGGAAATCCTAATTTGTATGCCGAAAAATACCTACCCACTGCAAGACATGTGGAGGTGCAGATTTTAGGAGATGGTTCCGGAAATATTCTTCATTTTTGGGAAAGGGACTGTTCTCTTCAAAGAAAAAATCAAAAATTATTAGAGATTGCACCCGCTCCTTTTTTAGATCCTAAGATCCGAGAAAAGATTATCTCTTATTCTTTGCTGATGGCCTCTCATCTTTCTTATAAAAGTTTAGGTACTTTTGAATTTTTAATCAGTCCTGGATCCGAGATTTATTTTATCGAATCAAATCCAAGATTGCAGGTAGAACATACGATCACTGAAGAAATCACCGGAGTGGATCTTGTAGAAGCACAGTTGGAGATTGCTTCCGGAAAATCCCTACAAGAGATCGGATTGGATCAGAAAAATATAGAATCTCCGAAAGGTTATGCAATTCAGATTAGAATTAATTCGGAAACTTGGGACCAAAAAGGAGAGATCATTCCTTCTTCCGGAAAAATAAAAGTATTCGAACCTAGCTCGGGACCAGGGATTAGAGTGGATAGTTCCGCATATTCCGGTTATGAAGTGGGTCCAAATTTCGATTCCTTACTTGCGAAATTAATCGTTCATTCTAAGCATATTAAGTTTTCCAAATTGATCCACTTCGCGTATCGCGCGTTATCCGAATTTAGAGTAGAGGGCATCAAAACAAATCTTCCAATTCTTTTGAATCTATTTAAAAGGAAAGAACTTGAGACCTATGAAGTTTGGACCAAGTTTATAGAAGAGAATATTGAAGAACTGCTTTCTCCTTCTATAACAGAGCATAAAAAATACAATTTTGAAATACCAAAGAATGATAATTTAGAAAATTATAAAATAAAAGAAGAAGTCCCGGATGGATTAAGTTCGTTTCATTCTCCAATGACAGGAAGTCTTGTCGAAATTTATCCTAAAGAAGGTGACCCTATCCGGAAGGGAGAGAAGGTCGCACTTCTTTCTTCCATGAAAATGGAACATCTTTTGCATTCCGAGATTACAGGAATTATAGAAAGGGTTTTGATCGAGCCCGGAAAGGTCATTTCAGAGGGAGAGGCATTAGTATGGATTCGATCGCAAGATCTGGAACATCCTTCTCTCAACCATTCGGAAGATATCGATCCGGATTACATTCGTCCGGATTTGCAGGAAGTTTTGGATCGTTTAATTTTGAATGAGGATATTTCTAGACCACAAGCGGTTTCCAAACGGCATAAAAGAGGACAAAGAACTGCAAGAGAGAATGTGGCAGATCTTTGCGATCTAGGAAGTTTTGTAGAATATGGAAGTCTGGCCATTGCGGCCCAGAGAAGAAGAAGGTCCTTAGAAGAATTGATCAAACTTAGTCCTGCGGATGGACTCATTGCAGGGCTTGGAACAGTAAATGGAGAACTTTTCGATTCTCACCTAGCAAGAGTTTCCGTACTCGCCTATGATTATACCGTCTTTATGGGAACCCAAGGTGCTATGAATCATAAAAAGACGGATCGATTTTTAGAAATGGTGGAGAGTCAAAAACTTCCGTTGGTATTTTTTACGGAAGGTGGGGGAGGTCGGCCCGGAGAGGTGGATATGCCTGCGGTTGCAGGTTTGGATCTGCATACATTTCGTAAATATGCAGGCTTAAAAGGAAAAAGTCTCAGGGTCGCTATCGCTTCAGGTAGATGTTTTGCAGGAAACGCTGCCTTATTCGGTGCAAGCGATATCAGGATTGCAACAGAAGATTCTAATATAGGCATGGGTGGTCCTGTGATGGTAAAAGGTGGAGGACTCGGAAATTTTTCCGCCGAAGAGATTGGTCCCTCTGAAACCCAAACCAAAAACGGCGTAATCGATATATTAGTAAAGAATGAAGAAGAAGCGATTCGTACTGCTAAAAAGGTATTGTCTTATTTTCAGGGATATATCAAGAAAATAGAATATAAGGACCAAAAAATCCTAAGGACTCTTATTCCTGAAAACCGCTTGAGATCTTATGAGATACGTTCTATTATCTCTTCCTTGGCGGATACGGATTCCGTTCTGGAATTCAAAAAGGACTTTGCCAAAGGAATTGTTACTTCTCTCATTCGAATAGAAGGTAGGCCTTTAGGTTTGATCGCGAATAATCCAACTCATCTTGGCGGAGCGATCGATGCAGAAGGAGCGGAGAAGGCCTCCGAGTTTGCTGAATTCTGCGATCTGAACAAACTTCCAATATTATTTCTTTGTGATACACCTGGATTCATGGTAGGACCGGAAGTAGAGAAGAAGGGACTCGTGCGTAAGGCAGCTAAATTTTTCGAGGCAGGTGCATCTTTACAGGTTCCCGTGTTTACAATTATTCTCAGAAAAGGATACGGACTAGGCGCAATGGCTATGGCCGCAGGCAGTTTCCATTCTCCTGTATTTACGATCTCCTGGCCTACGGGAGAATTCGGAGCAATGGGGATAGAAGGAGAGATTAGAACAGGATATCAAAAGGAACTCGCAGAAGTTAAGGACTGGAAAGAAAGACAAATTTTATTCGAACGTTTGGTCGCCGAGGCTTACGAAAGAGGTAAGGCAATTAATATGGCTTCTTATTTGGAAATTGACGCTGTGATTGACCCTGCCGAATCCAGAAAATGGATCTTGAGAGGTTATGATTCCTGCATTTAGAGAGATTCCAGTTGGAAATAAATGTTTTCTGAGTTCCAGTAAAAATCTTGATTAGATCCGAATCTGTGTTTTTATTTTCCCCTCACATGGGAGGTATTCATGTTTAGAAATCCTAAAGCTAAAATTATAGCTTTATTTACCGTGATCGCTTTGACCGTTTCCTTCTCTTATTTGAGCGCTCAATCCTTGAACGTTTACGGAACTTATAAAGTGACGGGTACAAATCCAAATGGAAGCAAATATAAAGGAAGTGTTACTATCACTTTAAACGAGGATGGGTCTTACAATTTCGAATGGTCTGTAGGAAATAGTTTTTCTGGAACGGGCACTTTGAGCGGAAATACTTTAACAGTGGATTGGGGCGATACTTATCCTGTGATCTATACCGTAAAGAATGGAGGAAATAGATTAGAAGGTACTTGGGGAAATGGAACTGGTACTGAAATTCTTTCCAAATAAGGTCTATTGATATAAAAAATCCCCGTTATACTATTACGGGGATTTTCTTTCGGATTTTTTTCTAACTTTTTGAAACTAGATCGAAAAGTCTTCCATATATTCTACATATACTTTTGCTTTTCTGATTCTGAGATACACGGTTTCGCCGGGCAGTAGATTTAGCTCTTTAAAAGCGGATTGGTCCAATAAGGACTCGATTAAAGTTCCCGAATCCAAACGTTTTAATTCTATCCTAACATTTCTACCCGTAGAATGAATGTATTGGATTTCCGCAGGGATCCCTTGGGAAGAAGTTCTGGAAATTTCCACATCATACGGTCTAACGTAGGCAACTCCTTCCTTGTCCACAACATCCGAATGTTCGGGTGTTTCTACGTTCAAGTCTCCGATCTTTGCATTTCCTTCGTGGATTCTTCCGTGGAAAAGGTTGACGTCTCCTAAGAAGTGGAAAACGAAAGGTGTCTTAGGTTTATTATAAACCTCGTCAGGGGTACCGATCTGTTCAATTTTTCCGGACCTTAAGATAACAATTGAATCACTAACTTCCAATGCTTCTTCTTGGTCGTGAGTCACGAATACGCTAGTGATATGGATTTCGTCGTGAAGTCTTCTGAGCCAAGTGCGTAATTCTTTTCTAACCTTGGCGTCTAAGGCTCCGAAAGGTTCATCTAGAAGTAAAAACTTAGGTTCTATGGCCAATGCTCTGGCCAAAGCAACCCTTTGTCTTTGTCCTCCCGACAATTCAAATGGAAATCTTGCATGGAAATTTTCCAACTGTACTAATTTCAGAAGTTGGAATACCTTCTCTTGGATCTCTTCCTTGGAAGGCCTTATTGATCGAGGGCGAACTTTTAGGCCGAATGCGATATTTTCAAAAATCGTCATATGCCTAAAGAGAGCATAATGTTGGAATACGAATCCTACTCCTCTGTCCTTGGAATTTTTGGATTTAGATTTCTCTCCGTTGAACAAGATTTCTCCTTCGTCCGGAGTATCAAGACCTGCGATCATTCTTAATAATGTGGTTTTTCCACTTCCGGATGGCCCGAGTAATGCGACTAGATCTCCATTCGGGATGGTCAGGTCCACTTGGTCCAAGGCCTGGAATTTTCCGAATCGTTTGCTTACATTTCGAATTTCGATGGACATCTTATTCTCCTATATTTGAAAATCCGAGGGACCTTTCTTTTTTTTTACTTTTTTTTCCTCAGATGGATCTTCCGGAATTACAAGCTCTTCTTTTCTATGAAGATTTCTTTCTAAGATCGTTTTTAAGAGTAACGTTAGTAGCGAAAGAAATACAAGTACAGATGCGGCTGAAAATGCTCCTACGGAATTATACTCGTTATATAACATTTCTATCTGCAAGGGTAAGGTATTGGTTTTTCCTCGGATATGTCCGGATAGAACGGAAACCGCTCCGAATTCTCCCATTGCTCTCGCATTACAAAGTATAAGTCCGTACAAGAGTCCCCATTTGATATTCGGGATGATAATTTTAATGAATGTCTGGTAGAGAGAAGCTCCTAGTAAGATCCCGGCCTCTTCTTCTTCTTTTCCCTGGCTTTGCATAAGAGGGATCAATTCTCTGGCTACGAATGGAAGTGTGATAAATACCGTAGCAATCACGAGTCCAGGAGTATTAAATACGATTTTAATATTCCACTCTTCTAATATATCTCCCATCCATCCTTGTTTTCCGAAAAGTAAAAGGAAAATCAGACCGGAGATTACTGGAGAAACAGCAAATGGGGAATCTATAATTGTAAGAAGTATATTTTTTCCGGGGAATTCAAATCTTGTTAAAAGAAATGCAGCAATCAACCCGAAGGCAGTGTTTAAAGGAACTGCGATAGCTGCTACCTTCAATGTCATGAGCATTGCGGCAATCGTATCGCTGTCCTGTAATCCTTTTAAGTAAGCCTCCCAACCCTGCGCGAATGCTTCTAAGAAGACCACTGTGATCGGAAGGATTAGAATAATAAATGCAAGAAGGAGGACCGCAACGATCAAAGATAAGCGGATCCAAACGGATTCTGTTTCTTTCATCCTAGTCTCCTAGAGGCTCTGTTTTGCAGATAATTGATTCCAAACATGATCGTGAAGGAGAGGACTAACATTAAAACGGCGATTCCTGTCGCCTTTGCGTATTCGTACTGTTCCAATTTAGTAACTATAAGTAGCGGAAGAATTTCGGTTTTGCCTGGAAGGTTTCCTGAAATAAAAACGACCGATCCGTATTCTCCAATTCCTCTCGCAAATGCCATACTCGTTCCTGCGAGTAAAGAAGGGATTAACTCGGGTAAGATTACCTTGATAAAAGTTTGGAATCGGTTCGCTCCTAGGCAATAAGCGCTTTCTTCTAATTCTTTGGGAAGATCTTCCAGAATGGGCTGAACAGTTCTTACAACGAATGGAAACCCGATGAATACTAAAGCGATCACAATCCCGATAGGAGTGTATGCGATCTTGATCCCGTAAGGTGTCAGATATTTTCCGATAAAACCGTTAGGAGCATAAATTGTGGTTAATGCGATTCCTGCCACTGCAGTAGGAAGAGTGAACGGAAGATCCACCAGTGAATCTAAGATTTTTTTGCCTGGAAAATTATAACGAACCAAAACCCAGGCAAATAAAAATCCTACGAATAGATTGATGATAGCTGCGACCCCTCCCGCTCCGAAACTTAAATACAGAGCTTGTTTAATCCTTTCTTCTGAAAGAACTTCCCAGAGTCCGGAAATGCCTAAGGTCGCAGATTTAAAGAATAATGCGGATAATGGAATAATGACTAGTAAGCTTAGGTAGAATGTAGTGAGTCCTAAGGACAGACCAAAGCTTGTTTTTGAATAAGGACGGAAAATCAGTTTCAAATGGGAAACCCTTTGAGTCGATTCTTGAGAAACGCCCTATTTCGTCAAACCAAGAGCCGCCCAAAGGCGGCTCCCTTTTTTATAAGTATGGGCTTTTAGTTGGAAAGTTTCTACTTACTTCTTTGCCTCGCCGTAGATGGAGTCGAAAAGACCGCCGTCAGCGAAATGTTTTTTATGAGCAGCTGCCCAGGAACCTTCAATACTTCTAACGTCGAATAATTGAAGTTTAGGGAATTTGGCAACATTCGCTTTCAGGATGGCTGCATCGTTCGGGCGGAAGAAATGTTTTGCGATAATTTCCTGACCTTCTTTTGTGTATAAGAAATCCAAGTATGCTTTTGCTACTTCTTGGGTTCCTTTTTTAGCAGCCACTTTTTCAACGATTGCTACAGGAGTTTCTGCAAGAATACTGGTGCTTGGATAAACCACTTCGAACTGAGCCACTCCACCATTTGCTTTTCTGGACTCGGATAGAGCAAGTTCTGCTTCATTTTCCCAAGCCAGAAGAACATCACCGATTCCTCTTTGAACGAAGGTAGTAGTGGATCCTCTCGCACCTGTATCCAGAACGGAAGTGTTCTTGTAGAGGTTTCTCACGAACTCGATCGCCTTTTCTTCTGTTTTATATTGTTTCTTTGCAAATCCCCAAGCCGCTAAATAATTCCAGCGAGCTCCACCGGAAGTTTTAGGGTTTGGTGTGATTACTCCGATCCCTGGTTTTACAACATCGTCCCAATCTTTGATCCCTTTAGGGTTTCCTTTTCTAACTAAGAAAACGATTGTAGAATAGTATGGAGTAGAATGGTTCGGGAATGCTTTCTCCCAATCTTTGGAAACGGAGCCACCGTTAGAAACGATACTATCAATATCATAAGCAAGAGCAAGAGTTACTACATCCGCTTCTAATCCGTCGATTACGGCTCTAGCTTGTTTTCCAGATCCACCATGGGATTGTTGGATAGTAAGGTCTTTTCCTGATTTCTTCTTCCAAGACTCTACGAACTTCTTATTAATTTCTTCGTAAAGCTCCCTGGTCGGGTCGAAAGAAACGTTTAACAGGGTATCGTTTGCATATGCGGATAAGGAGAAGATAGCGGTTAATGCCAGAGCGCCGATTCCCTTGGCAATTGACCGGAGTACAGAGTTTTTAGATTTTGCTTTCATAAGGTTCACTTTTACGTCCCTTCCGACGTCAACTCGGAATTTTTATCCAATAAATTGGATATTTATCTGTTATAGTCGGAATGGCTCTTCTTTTGTCAAGAAGGGTTTTATATTTTAGGATATTTTTTTCCTATTTTGAACGCTTTTTTGGTTCGATCCCTCAGACTTCGGTTTAAAGCGGATTTTCTTCAAAATGAAAAAGGCCTTCACCTACTTAACTCTGGTATTTCTCCCGTTCTTCTTTGCAGGATGTATTGAATCTTCCGGAAAGGTGGAACATCCTTCTATCGTCCAGGGTGTTCTCGAGTTAAATGGTTATGATCTGGAAGAACAGGGGCCAATTTTACTTTCCGGGCTTTGGAAATTTAGATGGTTGTATTGGAAAAGTTCCGGATTAGAGAGCCAGAATTCTTATGAGATAGTTAGTGTACCTTCTTCTTGGAACGGAAAGAGTGGATCCAGATTGGGAGAAGGTTACGGTACCTACGAACTCACCCTTAAACTAAATCGAAATTACGGAGAACTTGCGTTTATCTTACAAGAGCAAAGTTCTTCTTACTTTTTGTATGTGAACGGCAAACTTTTAGCTTCCTGCGGAGAAGTAGAATTTCCTTCTTCTTCGGATATTACCGTTTTTGAAGTCAAACCGGCCTGGTGTAATAAGCTCGTAAAATTTATTCCGGATTCCGAAGAGCTAACAATCGATATGCAGATTGCGAATCGAGACCATAGACTGGGAGGTTTCTGGGCACCTATTCGATTTGGAACTTCTTCCAGCATGGAAAAGACCTGGAATGCAGAAAGATTTTTGGATCTGTTCTTAGCGGGAGGACTTTTCTGTATAGGTCTATTAAATTTGATCTATGCGGTGGTCAGAAGGGGAGAAGCCGCCTCCATGTATTTCGGCACCTATTGTGTAATCATGGCGACAAGGGGTTTATTTTCCGGGACCAGAATTATTTCAGAATATCTTGATTTTCTAAAATACCATCATTATGTAAGGATAGAGTATGTTACCTTCTATCTTGCCATTCCTGTTTTTTTAAGTTATATACTTTCCGTTTTTCCAAGAGAATTAAAACGAATACTCGTGGATCTGGTCTGGTGGATTGCTATCGGCGCCTGCCTTGTAGTCCTCATATTCCCAGTTAGAATATTCACATTCACTATCACCGTTTATTATTTAGTGGCATTCCTTGCGGGAACACTCGGCTTATTCTCCCTTACTAAAGCGGCCTTAAGAAGAAGAAAGGGAGCACTCATCATACTCGCAGGTTTCGTATTCGTGTATGCTGCAATGATCCACGATATCTTATATGCGACGTTTTATTTGGATACTGGATATTTTACGAATATTGGCGCTTTCGTATTTATAGTAGCTCAGTCCGTATTTTTATCCATTAGAAGTTCCGAAAGTTTGGATCGACTTTTGGATCTTTCCAGGAATTTGGAAAGAAGGGTGGAAGAAAGAACCAAACAGCTCAGAAATGCGCTTCGTCTCATCCAAAACGATCTAAACATTGCAAGAGAGATCCAAAAGGGACTTTTAAATTTGGAAGATACATCTTCCAGAAAAATCGGAAGGACCAAATTTAGTATCTTACATAAACCTTTGGCAGAAGTAGGTGGGGATCTTTATGATATCACCGAATTGCCGAGTGGAAAGATCCGTATCTTTCTTGCAGATGCAACAGGCCACGGAATACAAGCGGCCCTGATCACAATCCTGATCCGAAGCGTTTATGAGGATCTAAGATTAAAAGAAGAAAGTCCTGGAAAACTTCTCTCGGAGATAGGTTCTCAGTTTCATGGTAAGTATGGAAATGTATCCACGTTCTTCTCCGCATCTATTTTGGAAATTTCTCCTGACGGAAAAACACTTACTCTTTCTTTGGCAGGATCTCCTCCGGTTTTAGTCCAGAATAAGGATGAAGAGCATATAATCGAATGTGAAAACCCGTTAGTGGGTCTTTTAGAAAATTTCCATTTCGAAGATAAGGAGATCCTACTCACTCCGGGTTATAGAATACTTTGTTTTACGGACGGACTGACCGAATCTTCCAGATTGCCTGGGGATTTTTACGGGATAGAAAGAGTATTGGCCTCTCTCCGGACTGGAGACACTCAAAGTTTAGAAGAATTATTAAGCGGCATCCAAGAGGACCTATTCAGATTCTTAGGTAGCTCCGAACCCAAGGACGATATCCTAGTCTTGGGAATAGAAGACCAACGTTCCTAAAAGGATAAAACCTTTCTTCTTTCGGGAAAGCTGGATCGTTTTCTAGTTTTATTGTATTCAACTCCGAAAATCATGGTTAGAGAGAAGGTGAACGGGTCCATCTAAACGAATGGATCCCGAAATCGTTACCTTGTAGAGGACCCTATGGCATTCAAGCTCGACGGGGCAAAATTCCCCACCTTGGAAGAGTTGATTACGGCTCTGTATCCATTGTATGCGGACAAGATGAGCGAAGCTGAATTTAGAAAGTACGTTCAGGAGAATGTAAAAGAGGAATAGTATTCCTCTTTTTGCCCAATGTTCAAGGGCAAGATCCTTTCCGCTTAAAGTCCTGTTTTGCTTGTCAATTCCAGGGCTTTTCCGTACCCTCTCGGCATGCCTTTTTTTCAGAAAAAATGGAGACTTGCTCCGGCTTGGCGAAGGCCCTTACTATTACTCGCCTCCTTTCTAGTTCTTATCATCAAATTCAGATTTTTATTCAGCGAGGACACTCTTTCTGGCTGGAGCCTTCATGCCCAAACCCATTTGGCAGAAATTTACGATTCATTTTTAAATAACGGCCAGTCTTTAGGATACGATACTCGCTGGTTTTCAGGGATGCCGGTCTTTTACTTTCAGCCTCCATTCTTTTATTTTCTGGTCGCAGTTCTCCACAAGACCGTATTCTTCTGGTCCTCACTTTCTCTCTCATTCAATATTGGCGTTTTACTTTCTATATTACTTTTTACGTATGCGTTTATCAAGTTCAGTCTTTTACTCTTAAGCGAGACCAACCATAGGGCGAATACCGTTATGTTGGCCATGACCGGACTTTTATTTTTCTTCTTATGTGCGGGAGAAGAACCGTTCGGACTTTCTTTAGTAGGGTTATTCAGCGGTTCAGTGACCGGATTTTTCGGTCTTGGCTGGAGTTTATTAGGTTTTTATTATTTAGAAAAGTATAGGACCACGGGGAAATTATCCTCCCTTTCCAAATATCTTGCAGTAAGTGCCTGCGTTTATTATTCGGATCTTCCTTCTTCTTTATTCTATTTGGTTTCTCTTCTGATCTATTTTTTATTTTTGGGAGAAGAGCTGGGAAAAAGAGCATTCTCTATCGCATTCTTCATTCCATTATTTGTGGCCACACCTGTTTGGTGGAATTTTTTGAAATATTCCTCGTATCGTGCGGAAACATTCCCGATGGACACTACTCCCGGACTCATCTCCATTTTAGGTTCGGAAGCCTTGAGGCCGATTTGGGAAGGAAGCGGAGTTATTGCTTTCTTATGGAATTTTATCATAGGATTACATTGGATACAGGTAGTATTCCCTGCTTTGTTTCTATTAGGAATTCGTTCTATTCTAAAACGTAAAATTTTTCCTCCTGCTTCCAGATTCGTATTCTTTGCCAGTTTGATCTTCTATTGGATCGGAGTGGATACTTCTCTTTCTAAATTTTTTCCAGGTTTAGGATTTCCTTGGTATAGAGCCCTGGATCTTTCTTTATTGTTCTTAACTCTTTCCGGCTTGGAAACTGCAGTTCATTTATTGAAGAACAAAACTTCTTCTTTAGTAGCTCAATATTCAATTTCTGCACTTCTATTTTTTGCATTGGTAAGATTCTTTCTATGGCATCCGGAGTTGGAATGGAAGGAAAACACCACATTCTTAAAAGATAGTTTTTCCGCTCTGGAAATGCAAGATGTAGAAGTTGCTCTTTCCGAACTTCCTAAAGATTCCAAAATTTTTCCGGAAATCGACTCCCATAGAAAATGGGGAGACAGTCCTTTTACATTGGGTCTTTTAATTAGAAGGGCAGGACATAGAAATCTTTTAGGAATGGAAGCGGACGCTTCTTTAACTTCTCTGGCACTCCAACCTTATTTGAGTCGTTATCTGCCTTGGACTGCTTGGAAAAAAAATCCAGGTTATGAAGAGGAACTTTCTTCGGAAGACGCAGGTATTGGATTACATCGTTTTCTGCAGTCGAACGGAACTTCTTATATCATCGGTTCCACAGAAAAACTTTATAAAATCTTAAAATTAAATCCGAGCCGTTTTGAATTATTGAAGGGTTGGGTAAACCGAGAAGGATTGCGTACGAACGATTCCCCTTCCGAAACCTATGAAAAAGAATTGGAGAATAAATCTTTCCTATTTCTTTTTAAGGTGAAAAATCCGGGGGCTGATCTTGCACTTCTAACCGAAAAACCTTGGGGGGTTGCAGACTATAAGGAACTAAACGGCGGAAAATCACTTCGTCCTAAAAGATTCTTATACAATACGAATGAAGCAATTCTCCACGAAGGATTGGATGCAGGAATTGTATTCGCAAGAATCGGTAAGAAAGAATTAGAAGCAGTCGGTCCGAACTATAATAAATGGTTCCAAGGTTTATTGGTTTTGAATATTCCAAAAGAACATACTAATTGGAAGGAAGAATTCAAATCCAAATACGGAGACCTATCTTTCTCGGATAGAAACGAATTTTTAGGTAGATTTTTCCCCGTAAAAGAAAAACCGAAAGAGCCTATGTTACTTGCGGAACTTCCTATCTTACCCCGTATTTTTTCGGATGAAGAAGTTTTTGCGGGTCCTGAAATTTCTTCGACAGAAAAACCGGAACAATCTACATTAGAAAATTATAATTGTAAATTGGTTCGAAGATCCTTTTTCCCTAGTTGGGAAGATGCAGAAGGAGGGATATTATTCCAAACTCAGAGAAATGAAATTCTGGTCTGTTCCCAAAAACCGAATTCGGATCTGAAATTTTCCAAAGGGAATTCTGTCTTCTTGACCATTATCCTTTTCCTTTTGCCGGCCTTCTTTATATTTTCTTCCTTTGTGAAAGGAAGGTGGTTTTTCCGTTGAGGAATCCGTACGGTAACAAGCCGTACTCTAAACTTCAATTCGTTTCGAATTCGCTCTTAGTGTTGTTCGGAAGTATTCTTCTTTGGGGGCTCTGGCAAAAATGGAGCCTCTATATTTGGGGAAATATTTTCATTCACGGCTTAGAAGGAGGACTTGTAGGAGCGATCTGCGATTGGTTTGCGGTTTGGAAAACCTACAAAGCCGTGGAATCCGAGAGTGAGACTATCGCAGAAGAAATCGGCCGTTGGGTATCTTCCGATCTGATCAGCGAACATAAATTAAAATCCTATTTGGATGGTATCTTGGATGAACCCGAAAATATCCAAACAATCCGAGAACTTCTGGATAAACATCTGAAAGGAGAAAAAGAAGTCAGAGAATTCCTAAACCTGATCTGGGACAAAATAGAAGAAGATATCGTATTATATGTTTCTAATTTTAAATTTTCCGGTGCAGACAAACAAATATTGCATGAATTGAATAGTCGAAAGGAGATCCTTTCTACGGTTCGGTTCTTGGTAGGAGAAACCTTGATGAAGGTCTCCGATCATGCTGAGTTTGGAGAAAGGATACAAAGGATCACTAAAGGACTTTCTTTTCTCGCAAAACCTTTGATTTGGCTTATCGATCCCCAAAAAAGGATCAAAGAATTCGGAGAAGGTTTGAAAGAAGGAAAAGATTTCGAAACGGAAGAGGAAGAAGTCTTATTCGAATTATATTCGATATTCTCGGAATGTGCGGAATTGTACATCGGTTCCTGGAACGAACTCCCGGTTTCCAGAAGAGAAGAAGCTGTCCGCGCCTTGGCGGATTTCGGCAGAGAACAATTGAACCGATTGATCAGCGAAGTTGTACTAACACATAAGGAAGAAATTTCTAAATTAGAAAATTTGAGAGAATATGGGCCAATCCGCTCCTTCCTGGAATTTTTAAGTTCTAAAACGAATGAGTCGGTTTCGGAATATGTGGGAGAACAGATTTCTAAAGGTCTTAAATTATTGGAACCCAAACAATTTAGGGAAAACTTAGAACTTAAAACCAGAAGAGTGTTAGAAAGGATCAGAATCAACGGAAGTTTATTAGGTTTTTTAGTTGGATCTGCGATAGGATGTATCGTCCTATTATTCGAAGGAAAATTGGGATTATAATCTCTTGCATAATTTGCGGGTTATTGTTAAATATTCAAGATCATGGAACTAAAGCGGATTTATATTCTTCTACTCTGCGTAGTATTTAGCGGATGTTATTCGAGGACGATTTTCTACTTTCAAAATTTCAGAATGAGGCCTCTGCCTCCTCAAGTAGAGCAAAGTTTATATAAGCAGAATGAAAAGGGATGTGGAGAAAAGATCCAAACCATTCTTCAAAGAATTCCCGAAAAAAATCCTAGTGCCACCCATATCAGAGACCTGGAAATTTTCCAGTATGACCGAGGAATTTTCGAGGCATGTTATCGACTCTATTATGGTTTGGAGATCTCTCAATGAAAGTTTTGCAATCTGGGATCTTCTTCCTTTTCCTATTTTTATTCTCCTATTGCAGTGGGGCGGAAACGCTGATCTATCGGATAGAAAGAATTGTGCCTGCAAAAGAAAGACCTGTCTTCTCCCCTAAAAGGGTAGAAGGAGAAGATTGTGTAGTGCAAATTTTTCCTTTTATGTTCGCGAGATACGTTCCGGATTTACAAAGCGCATATAACCACGCGATGGATAAGGCGCCTCAAGGAACCCAATCTTTGGCAAGCGGAGAAGTTTATACAAAAGGTTTGTATCTTCCTCCGATCTTCTTATTTCGTTGTATCGTTGTTTCAGGGACTCCTAGTTTCGATTAAGGTTCGAAAATAAATCCAATCCTTCGCAAGTTTTCAAATCCTATTAATACTTTAAATTTGAACTATATGGGGTAAGGTCGGTCTAAAAAGTATTCACCCCGAAATGGGGAAAGGAGATAAAAATGGAAGCGGTAGTTCATAAGGCAAATACGAGAGGGAAAGTGGATTTCGGTTGGTTGAAATCGAATCATACATTTTCTTTCGGAAGCTATATGAATCCGGAAAGAATCAGGTTCGGTTCTTTGCGTGTATTGAACGACGATATCGTTGCCCCCGGCAGAGGTTTCGATCCGCATCCTCACCAAGATATGGAAATCATCTCTATACCGATCAAAGGTGCCTTGGAACATAAGGACAGTATCGGAACTTCAGGAGTAATAACCTCCGGAGAAGTTCAGGTAATGTCTGCTGGAACTGGGATCGTTCATTCGGAGTATAATCATTCCGAAATGGATCCAGTAAACTTCTTACAGATTTGGGTAATACCTGATAAGAGAGGAGCTCAACCTAGATACGACCAGAAAAAATTTCTTCCGGAAGATAGGAAGAATAGATTCCAAGTGGTTGTAGCTCCTAAGGAATCTGCAGAAGGTCTCTGGATCAATCAAAATGCCTGGTTCTCTTTAGGGAATGCAGAAGCTGGAAAGGAACTGCAATACGAGTCCAAGAATAAGAACGGTGGAGTTTATGCTTTTCTAATATCCGGAAAAGTGAATATTAACGGAACCGAACTTTCTACTCGAGACGGTGCAGGTTTTCCAAGAACGGACCTTCTGAAAGTAAATGCTTTGGAAGATTCCGAACTTCTTCTAATGGATGTTCCTGATATCCAGTAAGGAGTCACTGAGAAGAATAAAGATATAGAGTTTTTCTCACACAGAGCCACAGAGACACGGAGTTTAAAGTTAATTAAAATCCTCTGAGTCTTAGTGCCTCTGTGCGACACATCTCTGCGCCTCTATTTCAGTTCCCCGGGTTCGATGAAAAAACTTCTGATAGAACCGTCTCTCAATAAACGAATTCCTAATTTTCTTCCGATAGAAGTCTCATCTAAAATTTTATGAAGATCATCGATAGTATGGATCTCTTTTTCGTCCAGTTCGATAATCAGATCTCCATTTCGTATTCCTGCGCGATCAGCAGGAGAGCCTGGTTCGAGAGAAAGGACTAAGATTCCAGATTCTGAACCGATTTTATTAAGAGTTTTAGTGAATGATGGAATCTTTTGGTTTTGACCTGCGATTCCTAAATATCCTCTTTTAACTGCACCGCTTGTGATAAGACGAGTGATCACATATTCTGCGGTATTGGACGCGACTGCAAAACAGATTCCTTGGGCAGGTAGAATGATCGCAGTGTTAATTCCCACCACTCTTCCTTGGAAGTCCACTAATGGGCCTCCCGAATTCCCCGGATTTAAGGCAGCATCCGTCTGGATCACATTATCTATTAATCGTCCATTGCGAGATCTTAATGTTCTTCCGAGAGCGCTTACTACTCCTGCTGTAACCGTAGATTCGAAACCGTATGGATTTCCGATAGCGACTACTAGTTGTCCCACTTTCAGCTTTTTAGAGTCTGTAAAACCGGAATGAGGGAATAATCCGCCATGTATTTTTAGAACGGCAACATCCGTATGAGGATCGTTTCCTACAAGTTCCGCTTCTTTACTAGAACCGTCCGAAAGGTTTGCCTTAATTTTGACTGCGCCATCTACCACATGACTATTGGTTGCGATAAAACCGTCGGGCGTGAGGAAAAATCCAGAACCGCTTCCGCCTTCTCCTCTTTTGTTTGTTACTTGTAGATGGACTACGCTTGGGCCAACGGAGTCCACCGCATGGATGACGGATTTGGAATAAGCGTCTAAAATTTCCGCTTCTTCCTTTTCCGATTCTATTTTTTGTCGTATGGAAGAAATAGGATCGGAATTCGTATTTGTAAATAGTACCATAATCTTCTTGGACTTCCTCTCATAAATTAAAGTCCCTGAAAGAAATAAAATGTTTAATCGAAGGTTGAAAAAATCTCGGATTTTTAAACTTGCGTTTAGACCGCATTCACATAAATCTTATTCGCTTTAAACCTTTTGTAAATGATTTGGGAGAATCTAGTATGAGTAAGGAAAAATTCGAAATTTCCAAAAGAGAGGGAGAACATTTTAAACTTTCTCAGCTGGAAGGAGAGTGGGAAGGTACATCCAAATTATGGTTCAAGCCGGATAAATTAGAAGGCGAAACTAAGACCATTGGAACCATACGTCCTATATTAGGAGGTAGATTTATTTTACATGAATACGAAGGAAGTATCGGTGGATCTCCTATGCAAGGAGTTCTTATTTTGGGATATCATATAGATAGACAGAAAGCGGAATGCGCTTGGGTAGAAAGTTTCGGAATGGGAACAGGGATCATGCTCTCAGAAGGACATCCAACTGATAAAGGATTTTCGGTCTTAGGACATTATGGACAGGGGACGTTTCCGGAACCTTGGGGTTGGAGAACCGAATTCGAAATCGTCAACAAGGATCAAATTATCATAAGGGCGTATAATATTAAACCGGGAGAGGAGGAGACAAGGGCAGTCGAGACTATCTATTTTAGAAAAAAATAATAATGGCTATATCGGCTAATAGCCAAGGCTTAACGACGTTTTGCAACTGCACACTTGCACATTCAAGTGAAGATATGGAAGCAAAATTTGCCAAAGGCCGAGCAAGGGTTGCGTAGCAATCCTGACGCGAAGCGTCAAGCCTTGGTAGTTATACGCCACGTCCAAATTTAACCTTATATCCTAATTACTTTTTCCAATCTTCCGGCTTGGGAGATACCGGTTTATAATAAACTGTGGTAGTTCCTTGGGAAAACATTTCCGGAACCGTTCTTCTCCAGTTTACAAAATGGGGGGTCTCCAAATGTGATTTACGTCTGGATTCACTTTCGTAGGCTTCTATGATCAGAAATCTGCCTTCGTCTCCATCGTTTTGCAGAAGATCAAATCTATGAACACCGTTCTCCTTGAGGGATTCCTTGGAAAGTTCACTGCTAATTTCCAGAAATTCTTGGATCCTTTCCGGGAGTATTTTGTAAGAAGAAACTGTAACGATCATAGTCCCCAGTTTCAAGATCCGATTTTCTTCTACCAGAAAAAAAAGATAGATGGAATCGGATCAGAATGAAAGCTTTTCCCTTATGAAAATAAAAACTCCCGTAACGGAGATGCTTGGAATCGATCTGCCCATCATCGGGGCTCCCATGTTTCTCGTTTCATATCCTGATCTAGTTGTAGCAGTTTCCGAAGCCGGAGGCCTTGGAACATTCCCCTCTCAAAACTACCGAACCATAGAAGAATTAAGAAGAGGTTTGGAAGATATCCGATCCAGGACCAAAAAACCCATCGGCGTTAACTTAATTTTACATAAGGCTCATAACCCTAACTGGGCAAAACACTTAGAAATACTTTTAGAATTCAAGGTAGAATTGATCATTACCAGTTTAGGAAGCCCTCGTTCTATTATCAATGAGGCAAAATCAGTAGGCACAAAAGTTTTCTGCGACGTAACTACATTAAGACATGCGAATTTAGTTGCTAAATCTGGAGCAGACGCTTTGGTCGCGGTTGCACAAGGTGCCGGTGGACATGCCGGAAATATTTCTCCTTTCAGTCTTTTCCCTTATCTGAAAAAAGAAATTGGTCTACCTGTTCTTGCGGCGGGTGCGATCAGCGGGGGAGCACAAATGGCCGCAGCAATGTCTCTTGGTGCAGATGCAGTTTATATCGGAACTAGACTTATCGCTACTAAGGAAGCTGCCGCTTCCCAAGAATATAAGGAGATGATCGTTCAATCAGCACCGGAAGAGATCGTTTATACCGAAAAAATTTCGGGAATCCCTGCGAACTGGCTAAAACGTTCTGTCGAAAAGGCGGGAGATAATTTCCACAACGAAAGTAGCGGAGATATAGACCAGGAATTTAAACGTTGGAGAGATATTTGGTCTGCAGGTCACGGAGTTGCTCAGATTGATTCCATTATTCCTGCCGGAGATGTTATAAAAGGTATGGCCGCAGAATATACGGATATCGTGAATAAGCTACCTAGACCAGTTTAATATTTCAGAATATTCTAAACCCCCGGGTCTCGGGGGTTTTTTGTCACTTTTACTTCTTATCCGAAAAGCTTACTGGAATTAGGTGGAATACACCGAATATAAAAACCTGAATTGCGTCCGAAATTTTAAATCCGCCTCTGTCTCCAGCACGTAAAGAATAGATTCCGACTTCGATAACGTGGATCCCTAAGATCACCCAACCAAGAGTGAGTACGATCCCATCCAGACTTGGATGTAAATTAATGAGTTGTACGATTCCGCTCAAGACTCCCAGCCATAAAAGCCAAAATGCAGCCGTGGAAGCCTTGGATATATTATTCACTAGATTCATTCTTTCCCTCTCGAAAAATCGATTCCGAGTATAGCAATCGATACAGAAGATTTGGTCAAGAAGAAGTTTCTTAAGAGCCGGATTCCACTTCTATTTTTTCGTCCTGTTCCGCTTCATTTAAGACGGGGCTTCTGATTTTATCTAGAAGAGACTTTAGAATATCGTAATATGGCAGGACTTTGGGACCGACCGATTTTCCGAATTTGTTCTCGTAACTGGTCCTAAGTGTAGCTTCTTCATCTCCTCCCATAAAGTAAGAAGAGGAAGCAGTTCCTTCCCAAAGGATTTCCTTTGTATCACATTTTTGGATCTGGGCTTGTATGGAAATTTTCATCCCATCGGAAGAAGGTCCGAATGTTGCAGGACTCAGCCAAACAAAAAAGGAGGGTGTAGTTCCATTCAAGGTTTCTTCCAATTTAAGTGTAAGAACCCCTTGAGATTTTCCTACCGGAGATTTGCAGTTTTGATTTTTGCTGGAAGGATCCGGATATACTATAAATTCCTTATGGTGAGCAAGTTCTTGTTCCGCCATAGATTTTACTAATGTTGCTTCGACCTGATTTACTTTCGAACTGGAATCGATTGCTACAGTCAGTCTTTTAAATCGGTCTAAAGAAGATTCAAAATTCGGTGCGATCCTAATTTGTTT
This sequence comes from Leptospira neocaledonica, assembly GCF_002812205.1. NCBI lineage: Bacteria > Pseudomonadati > Spirochaetota > Leptospiria > Leptospirales > Leptospiraceae > Leptospira > Leptospira neocaledonica. Next base: position 15,269 of record NZ_NPEA01000014.1, on the reverse strand, counting down.
TACCGCACAATTCGTAAAGGAAACGGAAATTAAGAATAGAAGTATTAATTTAGATCTCATTTTTTCTTTCCGGTTTTCTTTTTGGGAGCCGTCTTTTTCTTAGCGGCTTTTTTTGCTTTAGGCTTAGGAGAAGTTTCTTCTATTACAAATTCGGAAACTGTTTCGGAGTCATCTTCGTCCGGTCCAAAACCTAAAGGAATTGCTTCCGATTCTTCCTGTTTGCGGCTTCTATATGCCAGTTCCAAAATTGCCGGAAGTAGGGTAAGTGCTATGAGTAAACAAGCACCGATACCTATTGTTGCAACTTTTCCGATGGAATGTAATCCTCTTTGGTCTGCAAGAAGTAGCGCGCTCCATCCAACGAGTGTGGTCAATGTGGATGCAATTACCGCAGGTCCCACCATCGCCATTGCTTTTACTATATCATGATCTTCTCTGAATCTATAATAGATATAGATCCCATTTTGTATTCCATACCCTATGATGACTGGGAATACCAAAACATTCATAAAATTTAATTTCAGTTCTATGATGGACATGACTCCAACTGTGACCAAAATTCCCAATAGAAGCGGGATCAAAGAGAGTAATGCTGGTAAAAATGCCCTATAGAATAGTATTAAAACTATGACTACCAATCCCAAGGTTATAAAGAACGCTGCGACTCCTTCTCTTTTTACGATCATGATGAGTTGAGCAAATAGCATCAAACTTCCTGCTGTATCCGTTTGGAATGTATAAGATCTGGCTTGCGCAATATTCTTATAAGGCCTATGTTCCAAGATCGTGTCTACGGTTCCGGGTAATATCTTTATGGAGAGAAGTTTTTCCTGAGAGTATGTATTCAGTGCATTTAATAGAATCTTATTTTCCGAAGTAGAATAGTTTTCTTTGACAGGATCAATTTCAGATTCTTTTTGAGTTCCTGTCGAATATAGGATCGTATTTAGAGTTCTTCTGGAAATTTTAGGAACTTCTAATCTTCCAATTGCAGCAAAGAACTCTAATAATTTTCCTCCATGCCATAAGGCCACCTTAGGGTAGAGGAATAATAAATGTCCTTTTTCTTTGGAGCTTGCAACTTCTTTGAATTGGGACGAAAAATAATCAGGTACTGCAGTATAGTCGTAAGGTTTAACGGAAAGGAATAGTTTTGCTTTAGGTAAGTATTTTCTTTGCTCCGGTTTTAAGAAGGAAGCTTTCACTGGCTTCATGTCTTTTGCAAGCTGGTCCAAAACTTTACGGTTTTCTAACTGTTGAGAATAAGGCGGAACAAAGTTCCAAAGGGAAACAACTTGGTCCACGGAACCCGCAATCGATTCAGGAACCGGATTCAAATAATCGAATACTGCTTCGGATTCTTCTAAACTTTTTACTACGATTGCCTGAGGATCTGAAGAAATATCGAAACGATCCGCGATCTCATCATATAAGTTTACCGATTCTAGATTTTCTACTAAAAGGTTTCTTCCGTTTACATCGAATTGGACTTTTGGTGCAAAAACTCCGAGTAATAATACTAGAACTAAAACGCTTATAGAAAGAATTCCCGGCCTAGAATAAAATTTTCTTAATAATCCGGAAGGAGTCTGTTGTGCTTCATTTAAAAGGAAAGCCTTGGATAGAGAAGGAAACCATTTTAAAAGTAATGCGATTTGCAGAGCAGTCACACCATACATTGCGACAGCGATCAGTACGATCCCGTAGGTCGCAATAATTCCGAACTCGCTGAATCCTCTGAATTCCGAGAATGAAAGAACTACGAATGCAGAAGTTGTGGTTAACGCAGAACTAAAAGAAGCGATCCCTGTATGGTAAATTGTATCTTTGATTGCTCGAACAATATCTTGCTTCTTGGTAAATTCTTCCCTAAACCTGTACAAAAATTGGATTCCATAGTCTATTCCGAGTCCCATGAGGATGGAGCCGATGATACTTGTAATACTGTTTAGCTGGCCTATGACTAAACCTGTTAATCCAAAAGTCATCAGCAGTCCACTGAGTAGAGAGAACAAAAGGATTACTATAAAAAGTGGATTACGGAAAAATAATAAAAGTAGAAGTCCTATTCCCAGAAAAGAAGCAATTCCGATCGGCTTTAATGCTCTGACTAAAGTTTCGTAATCGTCTTGGTTGAGTTTATAAGCTCCCGTGTAACCTGCGTAAATTCCGTCTTTTTCTATCTTTAAGTCTTTTACTACGGTTTGGACTTTCTTATCAATTTTTTCCAAAAACTCAATATCTACAAAGGAGCCGGTAGGTTTGATGAGAACAATTAGCATCCCTTTTTCTGGAGAAATATTATATTCGTCGAATATATCTCTTTTTGCGAGTTTTTGGTATTTTGAGATGATATCCGTAAAATCAGGATTGTATTCTTCGTTGGTAAGTTTGATGAAGAATGGATTTGCCTTTTCTATTTCGTCGTCAATTTTGCGTTTTACTCTTTTACGAACCTCTTTTAGATCTTCCGTTTTTAAGAATAACGGAAGTCTATCCTGTAAAAAGGAAACATTATACCTATAGGAAACATAACGTACTAACTCTTTATCTTTTAAAACCTCAGCTGCAAGTTTATCGGAGGCACTTTTGAGTGCGATTTCTTTGGCTTTATAGTAGGCGATGTTTTTACGTTTTGCCTCGTCGGCCAGTTCCAACTCTTTTTTTTGAGTTTCGGGATCACCGTTACGTTTGGCTTGGAATGCCTTGGTAAGATGTTCGGTCATTCCTTTATCGTCTTGGAATTTAAGAGCTACAGTGTAGAATCCGCTTCCGCCGATCATTTCGATCACACGTTTTGTTTGAACAACGGAAGGGTTATCGGATGGAAGAAGCTGTAAGTTATCGCTGTTAATGGAAAGTCTGGTGGCTAAAAAGCCGGAGATCACCAGAAAAATGAATAGGATTGCGGAAGAAGCGGCCGGTTGGGTTAACACCAACTCAGTCGCTTTAGAAAGAAGTTTTCTCATCAGTTCTTGGCTGCTTTTTGTATTAGGGAGATTGTCCCCTTGATTCCGTTTTTCTTAATAGACGGCTCTATATTTTTAGTGCGGTTGATCTCTGTTGCGAGTTTACCTTCTGTCTCAAAATCGCTAATGTACCAGGCACCTTCGGATTCGGAAAGAATCCAAGCAAACTTGATCTGATCGGATCCTTTGTAAAGAATGGAGGAGCCAATTCTTGCTTGTTTGCCGGTCACGCTAGGTTTGTCGTAAGTGATATCGATCTTATCAAAATATTTTAATGCGACAGGGAATGCTTTATTCACTATGTATTCGGAGATTGCATCTTCGAATTCCTTTCTTTCCGCCGCAGAAATTTTATGATCTCCGATGAGTTTTTCGGAGAATTTTCCGACATGGACAAGAGCCAATGCCTTATCGTTCTTTTTATAACGGATAAAGCCGATTAATTTTTTAACGGCGGATAACGTCTGCTCTTCTGCCGAAACTTCAGGCGAAGTATTTTGGGTCTCGTTAGTAGTTTGGGAATCCTGGGCGAAAAGAAAACCCGAGGAAAGTAAACAAAACAATAAAATTTGAAATAGTTTCACAGATATTACCTAAGGAAGGATCGATCCGGGAATTTTACAATCGGGTAAAAACAGACTGCATACTGGCCGGATAAATTTACAGTAATGGAAGGGGAAGGCTTAAGTCAACGGAAATTAGACTTAATTCGGGCGGAGAAAATCGTAAGCCTGGCTTCCACAAGAAAATGATAAAACTTTCGGTGTTAGGCAACTTAAGATCAGAGGATGTTTTGCTTTATATTGTTCCACTAAAATTTGGGCAGTATGTTCTTTGGCAAGGTCGGCTGCCCAATCGTGATAGCTGATCGGGATCCCTGGTATAACGGCCTTTAGACTTCTATGACTATCGGAAGCATCCTTATTCAGACATGCATGGGTCGCAAACGCATAATTCCCGTGAAGCTCCGTTCCTGCATCGAAACATTCTCCTGCCTCTTCTGTGTGTTCAATGATTGGAAGAAGATTAAAATAACCTGTTTGGATCTCTTTCATACTTAAAAAAATCCAAGGATGTTCGATAGGGGCAAGTATACTGATCATTGGATAATTCTCCGCCCAATTGGAGTGAGAATAGAAATCCTGCGCTATATGTAATGCCATTCCCAATTTCATAAGCCCGCTGATATAATTGGGTTCCCGATAAGAATCGTCTTTTAAGGTTCTGAACCGATCAGCACATCCCAGAATATTATCATTATCGCAATGATATGCATCATTGTTCATAAAGGCCGCATCCGCTCTTAGATTGCCTTGGACAATCAATTCCATGCAGTCCGCTCTCAAGTCCCAGCCGGTCTTATCTGCAAATTCGAAAAATGCCTCTTGGGTAATGCTAGTATGAGTATGCGGGCCCTTCTTCCCGAATGCTCTCAAAGGAGAGAGGGAAGTAAGAAAATACACAGAGAATCCAAACGCCAAAAATTTTAGAAAAACAAAGTTAGTCTTACTGCTCATATATTTTTGTAATCAAGCAATTACATATATGAGACCCGGGATTTTCTCCAAGTAATCAAATAATTACATAATGAATAAAGAAATATTACATCCTTGTCTGGACATAGGTCGAGACCGCAGTTTATAGACTATATTCTATTTTCTTAATGTTTGGGGCGTGGAATGTTTTGTGTGACTTAAAAATCAGTATCCGTTCTTTTTCCAGTCCAAGATCCCATTGGATTCGAAATATTCCAAATCTTGGACATCATCCAAATCGGATAATACAGGTAGAAGTCCCACTTGTTTTCTGGCCCATTGTAGTTTTTCCAAACTTCTGGCAAAAACAGTTTCTGTACTCCATTCTATTCCATGAAAAAGTTCAGGAGTATCCGACTTGAGTCCTACCAGATAATAACCACCGTCTTTCGCTGGCCCTAAAACCACATCCTTATGATCTAAAATCTGAAATGCCTCTTTTAGGTGTAATGGGTCTAACTCAGGGCAATCGCTTCCGATAAGAATTGCGGGACTGGAACCGTTTTGAAAACAGTACAAGAAAGCGTTTCTCATCTTTTCGCCTAGATCCTTTCCTTCTTGTTTACGGATGAGTAATGGGGAATGCCCCCAGCTTCCCAGATCAGATGGATTCGGAAGATAAGAATCGAACCAAAGAACTTTAGGAACATCCAAGTCTTTGCAGACAGTTCTGGTTTTTTCGACCAAGGCTTGGTATACTTCTAGTGCTGCTTCTTCTCCTATATCTTTGGCTAAGCGTGTCTTAACTTTTCCCGGCACTGGATTTTTCAGAAATATATTCAATATCGGACCTTTCATTTTTATCTCCGGGATGTTATGATCATAGGGCATCTATTCCTTGGGGGATGTTTTTTCCAAGGATTAAGCGAAATAAAGCTATCCTTTGATACGATGAAATAATAATTAGAACAAGCTCTTTAATTTCAAGACGATATGAAAAAAGTAAAGTCTCAAATGTTCATTATTCTATAAGGAGATATTTATGATCTTAAATCTAAAAAGAGGGATTCTACTTCTTAGCTTAGGGATCATCCTGACCGGATTGGTTGGGACCGCTTGTGCACCCGGAGGAAAAGACTCAATCCCACCTATCTTCAATTTCGGATACCAATTGGAAAAAAGTAAAACCGGATTTTTTATTATCGTTCCAAGAGGAATTGCACAGTGAAGAATGCATTTAAAAAGATCGCATTGATCTTAGCCATATTTTTCGGATTGAGCATAGGCTTTCGTTCCGATAGAGGACGGAATAGTAGTTTTCCTATATCATTAAAATTTAAACTTCTTCAACAGCCGTTGCATGCAAGTGCAACCGAGTGGGGTTTTGTTCGTCAATCTGCAACATGGGCGAGAGGAAACTCTCTCTTTATGGATGATATTATTGCCGGGATCCAGGCAAATCAATTACTTACTGCTCTTGCTCATACCCAAATTGTATCGGCTACTAATATTCCAATGGGAGATGAAGGAGGAGTTTTTGATATTAAGTTACGATTAAAAGATAATACGAGTCCCGTTCCTTTTGTAGTTCCTTCTTCTTCCGTTTTTGCTGCACAAAAAGAATTTGATAATTGTTTTCAACTGAAAGTGGCGGGAACAAGTGCTATAGCTCTTCAATTTTTCTGGGATGATGACCCAAGAGATCCAGATCAAGACGGAGCTATCTTGCTTTATAATTTGAGCCTTCTCGCTCCTAATAAATGGACTGCTACCGCCGTAATCGAAAGTTACGTATATAGCCCGGATACTACGGATCCAAAATATGACCCGAATAATATTCATGTGGATCAAGGATTGGTACAAACATATTCTTGGGCAGGACCTCTCGGTACGGATACCTTAGCTCAATCGGTACAATCCGGGAGAGTAATTTTGGAAGAAATGGATGGAGGTGCAGTATTCTGCTTTAAAACAGTTGTAAGCATTAAGGGAGATGCTGACTTTTCTTCTTTAAGTCCTTTGTTACCAGCGAATCAAGCTTTCTGTAATACTGGAAGTGCAGCTGAGTATTATAAGTTAGCCTATAGCCAGGAACTTACTGGTAATTTAGAAGTAATCGCTAAATCCGGTTGGGAGGAAGGAGGAGTTTCCTCAATAGCTTCTGCCGCCGATGATCAAATATGCGATTATGGATCTATAAATTACGGAATTTTTGATGTAAATGGATTTGTTAAAGACCATATCTTATCCGTGAATGTTCCATCTTATGATCATATTAATGTCTCAAGAGTTTCCAAACTATACGAACGAATTGGAACACCAGGAAAGTCCGGAGCCGGCGATTTAATGGGAGTAAAATGGGACGATTTAACTGAAGGCACAATCCAAGGATTAACATCTTCCGTTAGTTTTAAAGATCTAACTAGTTACGGTTTTTAATTTATTTTAAAAAAGACAGGAATCTTTCTAAAACCCCCGGTGCTCGGGGGTTTTTTATTGCCCGAAAACATTTTATATCATACCTTATTTTATTAGCTTCACCATAACTCAGCTATGGGGCCGGGAGGATGCGAAAGATGGCGCAAGAATCCGAGATAAAATTTATTTATAGTACGTATATCGCAAGTAGTCCCGAAAAAGTTTGGGAAGCTTTGACCAATTCCGAATTTTCCCAAAAGTACTGGTTCGGAAGTAAGATAGAAGGAGATTGGAGAGTAGGTGGCGGATTCAAATTTTTGGATCCGAATGGAGAACTTTTAGTCGTAGGCAAAATTTTAAAATACGATAAACCGTTTTTACTTTCTTATACCTGGGAACTTCCGCCTGGCTTTACATCCGTCCCTCCCGAAATAAAAGCAAGACTGGAAAAATCCAAAGAACCTACTCGTGTGACTTATATTCTAAAACCGATGAAAGATCTTACAAAACTTACTGTTCTTCATGAAGATCTTTTGCCTGAAGATTTTATAGAAAATCCGGATACGTTTGTAGGATTGAATAATGGTTGGCCTGCGATTCTTTCTTCTCTTAAAAGTTTACTAGAAACGGGAAAGGCGCTGCAGTTTTAATAAGCGATGTTAGGAAACCTTCTCCGCAAGAAATAATAATCCCAAGCGGAGAAGTGAAAGTAGGTAATGATTAAGCGGCCTTGCTTTGGATTTCTTTTACCGGATCTATGTCCTTCCATTCTGCAAATAGGTGTCTTTGAGAAAGAAACCATGCAAGTGAAAGTGCGCCGAATCCAGCCGCGATAAACGCAGTCCCTGTAGAAGCTCCCAATAGGAAAGCTGCTCCTACCAAGAGGGTGATTCGGACAGGTTCCAAATACAAAGTCCAACGTTTCAGATCTAAAATTCCTCCCACAGTTGTTAAGGAGAATATGCTGAAGAAGAAGATTAGGTATAATAGTCCTGTCGGAATAGAATTCACTTTTACGAGCATAGAGAATGTTCCGACCAACGTAAGAACAAACCAGGTCACCGCATATGCTGTTAAACTTTTAGAAAGAGTTACATCATATTTTTTGAATGTTTTCTCGTCCACTTCCGGGATAGGATATTGACCTCCCAGATCCTGAGGTCTCCAGCCCGGCATTGCTAAAAATGCTTTGACCTTATCAATAAATCGAGGGCTTTGTTTTGCCTGCTCCCACATTTCTACCCAATAATGAACGTTTGCCCATAATGGATTGAAGCTGCGAAGAGGTTTGACTGTTCCGTAAACAGGAGTTTCTTCTTCAGCTTGAAAAGTTCCGAACCATTTATCAAAAACGATCAACGTTCCACCGTGATTTCTATCGATATACTTAGGATTGATTCCATGGTGAACTCTATGGTGAGAAGGTGTATTGAACACTGCTTCAAACCATTTTGGGAATTTATCTATCGCTTTTGTATGGATCCAGAATTGGTAGATTAAATTTAATTGTCCGTTCAGTACCATTACAATAGGAGAAAATCCTATGATCGCTAAAGGAATATAGAAGATCCAAGTAAATAGTCCATGAAAGCTTGCCTGACGTAATGCAACTGTCAGATTATATTCTTCACTTTGGTGATGAACTACATGTCCTGCCCAAAGGAAATTGACCTCGTGACTTAATCTATGCAACCAATAATAAGCAAGATCATATAGAACGAAACAACTGACCCAAACCGCTATAACAATTGTCCAAGCCCAGGTAGAAGCGGAAAGTCCTAACACTTCGGAAGAAGGCATCCAAGAAACTGGTTCACTTGGCCAAGAAGGAAGATTGAATATTTTCCAATTTTCATATACCCAAAGATAGGCGAAGAATGTGATCGTCTTAAAAATGATCCCGAAAATTTGACTAGCGATTCCTGCACTAAGATCGTTGATAGAATCGTTCAGACGATATAGTTTTCTTTTATGATACCAGGAGAACGCGAGCTCTAACCCGATCAGTAAAAAGAAGAATGGAATTGCGATTGTGATAAGATTTATTTTTTCCATAATACAAGCCGGTTAACCTCTATCATTCCTCGTTCAGGAACTAGGTCAATCCAAAACTAAAACGGACTCCAAAACGGAAATTCTTTACCTATCATTTGTGTGAAAAAAACTAACTCGTTCGAGGTATGCAGGTTGACTAAATCTAGAACGATGTCGTAGTTCCTACCTTATGGCAGTATCTAAATGGATGATTTATGGAGCGAATGGTTACACGGGAGAACTGATCGCAAGAAGAGCAGTGTCTCGCGGTCTAAAGCCAGTACTTGCTGGAAGAAACCGAAACAAAATTGAAGAGCTCGCAAACGAACTGCGTTTAGAATATAAAATTTTTGATTTAAATAATACGAATGAGATTGGTTCGAATATCCAAGAATTCCGACTCGTTCTACATTGCGCGGGACCATTTACTCAAACTTCTGTTCCAATGGCCAAAGCATGTATTTCTAAAAAAGTTCATTATCTGGATATCACCGGAGAAATTCCTGTATACGAATCTCTCCAAGCTTTAGGGGAAGAAGCAGCGAAAGCGGGAGTTCTTCTTTTGCCTGGTGTGGGATTTGATATTGTTCCTACTGATTGTTTAGCTTCTTCTTTAAAAGAATCTCTTTCTAAACCGAAGTTTTTGGAACTTGCATTTGTGGGACTGAGTGAGGTTTCTCCGGGCACTATGAAAAGTGCACTTGCTCAATTGCCTTACGGTTCTATGGTTAGAAGGGAGGGGCAGATGGTCGGAGTTCCTCATCTGAGTAGAACTAGGGAAGTTGTAGCAGGTGGGAAAACCTATAAGGTGTATGGGATCCCTTGGGGAGATGTATTCACTGCCTATATTTCCACAGGTATTCCGAATATAGATGTGTATACGGATATTCCATCCGGCCAAGTGAACGCGTTACGCTATTTTAAACCGATTATTTCTTTATTAAAAATTCCTTTTGTACTAAAAGGAGTTCAGGCTTTGGTTGGAAAAACGATCAAAGGACCTGGAGAAAGAACAAGGACCCTGGTCAAAACGACCGTGTGGGGGGAAGTTCGATCCGAAGAAGGAAAAAAATCCACAAAAATTCTAGAATGTAAAGAAGGTTACGAATTTACAGTGGAATCATCTCTGGCGGCGGTTTCCAAAGTACTTTCCGGAAAAGGTGGAAAAGGATTTAAGACCCCGAGTCTTGCATTTGGTTCCGAATTCGTTTTAGAAATTCCCGGATCTAAATGGAAAGATATTTCAAATTGAATAGAAGTTCCTTTCTTCCGGTTTAGAATTTATTCTTTACATTCTTCTCCGTATTTTTAGATTAAAAAACGATCGATCATGTCTTATTTTCGCCCGTTTGTATTATCCTTTTTTCTAATATTTCTTTTCTCTTGTGTTTCTATTAAGGTCCAGGTACCCAAAACTCTTTCCGGCGCTCACGAAATACAAGAACAATGGATGGAGCTGAAATTCGGAATTCCGGATTACGCGCCTACAGACCCGGATTACCAGGTGGAATTTCCAAACGAAGATCCTGTTCATTTTGTATATTTCGAGGATGGATTTACCTCTTGGACCGGTTTGGGAAAAGATTATACTAATCTGTACGGACCGATCTCAAAACTGATCCGAAAAGAGTTGAATGATCATAAGGAAGAATATCCGGGAAAACATAAGATCACCATCCAGAAGTTCAAACTGGAATCAATAGATCATTGTAGTTACAACCAAGTAACTGTGGAGATGGAAGCGGATATTATTTCTTCCGGAAAAGCCTGGCATTACCAATTTAAGGACGGGATAGAGTCCAGGGTTACGGATTGTATGGCAACTCTTGCGACAGTTCCGATTCTACTCGGATGGATCATACATCTTCCTTATATAGGTCATAGAGGAAACAGAGAAGATCAGCTAAATCAAATGGGCAGAGTTGCTCTTTTGGATTTTCTGGATGAGATCAAAAAACATTCCATAGATCTTAAACGCCCTCAGAGCAAAAAAGGAAATAAGTAAGATGAAGCAGAAAATTCTAATATTCTTACTTGTCTGTTCTACTTTTCAATCCTGTTATTATTCCACCGAAAAAAGATACACCGTCGCACAGCCGTATGAGCCGAACGACAAAATGTATTTTGATGAACAAAATCCTCAATTCGAAGAGGGAGAACCTTATTCTGTAATCGATTTTATAGGAAGCTGGATCTGGATCGACAGCTTAATTGCAAAAGTTATGATCTGGGATAGAAGGATCCAAAATCACAAGATCTCTTTCGAAACAAAAAAATATCTGATGGATTATATCCGGGATAATAACCTAAAAGACGTTAAAGCGCGCTTTAACCAATATGCGCCTTTGGACGATTTTAAAAGACTCTGGCATTCTAAATCCGTAAATCCTGTCTTAAAATGGACCATTGGTTTGTTTGCCTATGTGGTAAACGACGTACTTTTAGTGGGTCGTATTTTCGGCGGGGATCATTATAATCCGTATTCTAATACGATTCATGTGTATTCCGATATTCCTGCAGTAGTAGTGCATGAAGGTGGACACTCAAAAGATTTTGCACAAAGAAAATATCGTTCCTGGTATGCGTTAGGTTATGCAGTTCCGATACTTGGGGCCTTCTACCCGGAAGCAAGAGCCTCGGACGATGCGATTCGATATTTTAGATATCGTTGCGATAAAACGGAAGAGATGACCGCATATCGCACATTATATCCCGCTTACGGTTCTTATGTGGCAGGTGGGATCTCGGACTTACTTCCAACCTCTCCTTATGCAGTTTTATATTCTTATTCCATTCTCGCTGTCGCAGCAAGCACAGGACATGTGGTTGGTTACGTTCGCCAAAAACAAATGGAGAAGGAATGGATTCCCAAAGAATGTATGATTGCGGCAGAGTTGGAAAAGAAGAAGTAAGCCGTGACGCGCATGGGCGAATGTTCGTAAGGCCTCTGCGCGTCGAGTGCATGTGCGAACATTCGTCAAGCCCCCTGAATCCCGTGGCATGGGCGCAATTACTCAAAAACCAATAAAACCACTCCACATTTGCTATGGCCACATTCTTCCACTTTCCTGGTAAAATCAGATTTCTTTTCCAACACTTGGGTCAATATTTTACTAATATGTTTAATATTTGAACATGAGTTGAAAATCGGTATAAAAAATAAGCGCATAATTTAATTTCTGCTTGTTTATTAAGAGCAAAATTAGTCTCCTTCAGATAGATAGGAGGAGGATTCTATGCTCCTGACTAATTACCAAACGGATTCCTTTTACGACGAAATGTTCTCAGAAGAGGGCGGAATTCGCCAGAGTTATCATATCTTAAAATCCAGGATTGAAGGAATGGATGATAAGGAACTTTTGAAGCGGAAGGCTTCCGCAGAAAAGGCACTTCTTTCCTTGGGAATCACCTTTAATGTGTACGGAGATGAAGAGGAAGAGGAAAGGATCATGCCTTTCGATATCATTCCTCGGATCGTAACTTCTTTCGAATGGAAAAAAATGGAAGAAGGTCTGAAACAAAGGATCCGGGCCCTAAATCTTTTTATCCAAGACATATATGGAGATGAGAAGATCATTAAGGACGGAGTGATCCCAGCAGAGATAGTTTATAGTAGCTCCGGTTATTTAAAAGAATGTAAAGGGATCAAACCTCCTAAGGGGATTTGGATTCATATTACTGGAACGGATCTTGTGCGCGACGGGGATGGACAGATGTTGGTCCTTGAGGATAATTTACGTTGTCCTTCCGGTGTTTCTTATGTATTAGAAAATCGTGAAGTAATGAAAAAAACCTTCCCGGAACTTTTTGCGAGTCTTTCCGTAAGGCCGATCTATGATTATCCGATCAGACTTCGCGGGATGCTGGAACATCTTTCCGACAAACCGAATCCGAATATTGGAGTTTTAACTCCAGGGATCTATAACTCTGCATATTACGAACATAGTTTTCTCGCATCTCGTATGGGAGTTCCTTTGGTAGAAGGTACTGACCTTACGGTAAGAGATGATAAATTGTATATGAGGACCACAAAAGGTCTGAAGCAGGTGGATGTTCTGTACAGAAGGATAGACGATACCTTTATGGATCCTAAAACTTTCCGTAAAGATTCTCTTTTAGGCGTTCCAGGTATATTCGAAGTATTTAAAAAAGGAAACGTTGCGCTTGCGAATGCTCCTGGCACGGGAGTTGCTGATGATAAGGTGATCTATTCTTACGTTCCTGATTTTATTAAATATTATCTGGGAGAAGAGCCTATTATTCCTAACGTTCCTACGTATCTATGTTCCAGGGAGAAGGACCTGAAATATGTATGCGAGAATATTGGTAATTTAGTCGTAAAAGCGGCTAATGGTGCCGGCGGATATGGAATGATCATAGGCCCTGTCGCGAGCGAAAAAGAAAAAGAAGAATTCGTAGAAAAAGTAAAAGCAGATCCTCGTAATTATATAGCTCAACCTGTTTTGAGTTTATCCAGGATCCCTACATTGATCGAGGATAAATTAGAAGGAAGACATGTGGATCTAAGACCTTTTATCTTATACGGAGAAGAGATCTATGTGATGCCCGGAGGGCTTACCCGCGTCGCTTTAAGAAGAGGTTCCTTGGTTGTGAATTCTTCCCAAGGTGGCGGATCTAAAGATACTTGGGTGATGGGTTAATATCAAAAAAAGAAGAAGAACTGGCAATCAGGGAAATACCCAAGCGGAACCGAAAAAAATCATAAAACTAGAGAGGTTTCCTAATGTTAAGCCGAGTCGCTGAATCCGTATACTGGATGAATCGTTATATGGAAAGGGCCGAGAATTATTCACGTTTTTTGGATGTGAATTTTCAACTTTCCTTAGATTTGAACGAGGACTCCAACAGACAATGGATGCCTTTGGTGTATACCACCGGAGACAATGAACTATTCTCCAGAAAGTATAATATTCCTAGTAAGGAGAATGTGATCCATTTTATGAGTTTGGATATTGAAAATCCGAATTCTATTATGAATTGTTTGATCCGTGCCAGAGAGAACGCAAGGACAGTCCGAGAAAATATTTCCACTCCAATGTGGGAAGTGATTAACGAATTTTATCTTACCATTAAATCCAAAAGAAAATTTGAAGAATCTGATATGCCTGGAATTGCTGAATTTTTTAAGGCAATCCGAAACCAATGTTTATTATTCTATGGCTGCCAAGAGGCTACTATCTCTCATGATGAAGTTTGGCATTTTGCTTTGCTCGGAAGATTATTGGAAAGAGCGGATAAGACTACTCGTATCCTTGACATGAAATATTTTATACTTCTTCCTTCCAGAGAAGAAGTTGGATCCACTTTAGATCTGATCCAATGGCTTTCCCTCTTGAAATCCGCAAGTGCTCATGAGATGTTTAACCGTTTTTATACAAGGATCACTCCCAAGAATATAGCGGAGTTCCTGATCCTGGATAAAATTTTTCCGAGAGCGATACGTTTTTGTTTGTCCAAAACGTTCGATAGTCTAAAAATTTTAAGTGGTACGGATAAGGACAGTTATGGGGATGAAACGGAGAAGAGGGTAGGTGTTCTTCTTTCCGAAATGAATTACGCCTCGATAGACGAAATTTTTTCCTCCGGTATGCACGAGTATTTGGACCAACTACAAGTGAGATTGAATGGGATCGCTGCACAATTAGACGAGACCTATTTTAGGAATTGAGCATGTCCTTACTCGTATCTCTCACTCACGAAACTTCTTACGAATATGATAGGCCCGTTGCGTTATCTCCTCATATCATTCGATTGAGGCCGGCTCCTCATTCTAGGACTAGGATTGTCTCTTATTCACTTCTTGTAGAACCTTCCGAACAATTTTTGAACTGGCAACAGGATCCTTTCGGGAATTACCAAGCAAGATTAGTTTTTCCTAAGAAGACCGAAAAATTAAAAATACTCGTGGATTTGGTGGCGGAAATTCAAGTCATCAATCCATTCGATTTTTTCTTGGAGCCTGATGCGGAAGAAACTCCTTTTATTTATTCGGATGCTTTGAGAAAGGAACTTCTTCCTTACTTGAGCGCGACTGATGGAAGTAATGCACTTGCAAATTATATTTCCGGCTTAAGAAAAGACGGAATTTTAAAATCAAAACGTACTGTGGATTTTTTGGTAGGACTCAATCAAAGAGTATACCAGGACATTTCTTATGTGATACGAATGGAACCAGGTGTGCAAACTTGCACGGAAACTTTGGAAAGAAGATCCGGTTCTTGCAGGGATTCCGCATTTTTACTCGTTCAGATCTTAAGACATATCGGTCTCGCATCTAGATTTGTATTCCGGCCTTTTCGGAAGCAAATTCCAACGAAGAGATCAAATCCAACCAAGGCTCCAATCCTTCGAT
>NZ_NPEA01000013.1 GCF_002812205.1 Leptospira neocaledonica | reverse complement strand
CATCACCATAATCTAATCTCAGCTAATAAAAAATTTTAATTTCTCATTCGCAGTTATATTCGTTGTAAAAGAACTTTGTTTCTTCCCTACGCTCATGGATCAAAGGGCAAATGCCGTCCTCACCAAGAATTTCGGTTACTGACCTAAAAACGGCCAGAAGACCAAAATACAAAATCGACTCGGCCAGTCAAATCGTTTTTGCAGAAATTTTACAAATCCATCATTCGAAAAAACGAAAACCGGGCCCACTTATGTGACATAATTCAAATATGAATTCGAAGAGATTTAGATACTTCGGAGCCCTTTGGGACATAGAATTAATTCATTACAATATCTTAATATAGTTCTTGAAGTTATATTCTTCCTAATCAATTAAAGAATCTCCAGTAATCAAAATTCCGCGTAAAACCTGGATGCTGATTGCGAAAGTAATATAATGTGATAAAGGCCATGACAGGCGAACTCTCCCACGAGCCACTCCCCCCACCCAAGGACAGGGCGGGGGCGATCTTACAAACCCTGTAGGAACTCCAACAAGTTACGCATAGAAATCCGAGCAGCTTCTTCTTGTCTTTTACAAGGGGCCCCGGATAGTTTTATCGCACATCTGTGCCTCGATATATTTCTGCGTAATCTTTTATCTTTTTAGTTCGATGAGGCCAAACACATAGTGTCGATTTTAGCTATGCTTTCGATTCAATCGAACGGCTCGAACTCTTCTCTCGTTTGGCCCGCGGCAGAGATGCGCAGGGCTTTAGTCCAGGCAAAGCCTGGATGAGCGCGAATGTATTTCGTGCCCATTAAAGCAATTGGTGTCCGATAAGGATTTTGCTTCATTGCATTCAGCAACCCTAAGGGTTTTTCGCTCCCTACAGGTCGCTCAAAAACCCTTAGTAACTCGCCTGAGCCTTACGAAGAGCCTCCCAAAGCATTTGTAGGAATTCCCACATGAGGCCAATTCGGATAGATCTAGAATACGAAACTATTATTGAACCTCCTACAACGAGTGATTTAAAGGAGTTTGAAAATGTCTTGTGAGTGAAAGTAAAAGGGCTATCTTGACCAAAACTCGAAATGAAACTTCGCCGCTCTCTTAATCTTTACGATTCTATTTCTCTCATGTTCAGCTCTATGGTGGGACCGGGGATTTTTATCACTACCGGTTATATACTAACCCAGACTTCCAATCCAAGCTGGGCGCTTCTTTGTTGGATCTTGGGCGGATTCTTGGCTATAGCAGGTGCGATGAGTTATGCGAAATCGGCGAGTATCTTTCCGTATGCAGGAGGAGATTACGTTTATCTAAAGGAAGCTTATTCCCCTATCGTTGCATTTTCAAGTGGATGGCTTTCTCTTTCCGTAAATTTTTCGGCGTCCATCTCTCTTTCTGCGATCGCGTTCTCTAAGTCGTTTCTTACCTTATTCAATCCGAGTTGGGACATTTATTTTTTGGAGTCTAAGTTTCTCGGAATCACATTCTCCCTGGGTGTGGCTCAGATCTTGGGAATTTCCACGATTTTGTTTTTTACGATCGTAAACTTTTTCGGAATCGGATTCGCTTCTCGTATCCAAAATTTTTTCACTACCTTCAAAATTTTGGGCCTGGTTGCATTCGTCGTTTTAGGATTTACTATAGGAAATTATGATATTCAAAATTTTGAATCCTTTTCCTTGATCCCTTCCGACCTGCAAGGATGGAATCTTCTATTGGCAGGAGCAATCCCGGTCACTTTTTCCTATTTGGGCTGGAACATGATCACTTATGTTGCGGAAGAGGTGAAAGATCCTGAAAAGAATATCTATAAGTCCGTGATTGTTTCTTGCACTTTAGTTACTCTTCTTTATGTTCTCATCAATTTTCTGTATTTAAGTTCAGCTCCTGTTCAATTTTTAGCAGGAGATGAAAAGATAGGTGTAACTGCTTCCGGGTTTTTATTCGGAAACGGTGTGAATATTCTGATCACTGCATTTATCTGTTGGGTGTTTTTAGGCGGAATTTCCGCTTATATCATCGGTGGTTCTAGGATCTATTTTGCTATGGCGAGAGATGGATTCTTTTTTCCAAGTATGGCTAAACTACATTCTAAATATCATAGTCCTTACAAATCTTTGATCTTTCAGTTTTTGTATGCCTGTCTTTTTTGTTTTGTAAAAGAAATAGAATCACTTTTATACCTAATCACCTGCTCTACCCTATTATTAGCGACAATTACGGCTTATACTCCTGTTATTTTTGAAAAAAGACATTTAAAGAATGAATTCAAAATTCCAGGATATCCGTATTCTACTTATTTATACATACTTTCTAATATTCTAATTATTGCAACTTTGCTCTACAATAAAAGTGCGGAAGCTCTTTGGGGTTTCGGATTTACTTTATTCTCCATTCCATTATACTATTATTTTAAACTTTCTAAAAAATCTCAACCGATACCGATTGACACAATTTCCGAACCGGAATTGGAAACAGGCGGTTTAAGTTTACTTCCTGAAAACGAACCTATTCCTGTAGGCAGCGCAGATCCCGCTTAAGTTTCGACCTTGGAACTTTCTCCTAAAAACAAACTTAGGCTTCATAGATACTTGGGAATTATTTCTTTAAGTTTTCTTTTTTCTCGTCCGTTTATCATTCTATTCCAATTTCCTGATATTCTAAATTTCGAATTATTCTCCGCATATATCGGAAGAATAGGAGCTATCTTTGGAGTTTTAGCGTTTATTAGCAGTGGAGGATTGGGAAAATACCTGGACGAAAAAAAAGCAAGAGTTGCCGAAATTCATACAATTCTAATGCTCGCAGGTTTGACCATGCAAGTTCCTGTTCTTGCAGAAGTCGAAATTCTTTTGGTCCCAAATTTGATCTCTTACCTTGGCTGCGGAATCTTAGCCTGGGGCTGGATCTTGGGCAGAAGAGTTTTTATAAATAGAAAACGTATCCTTCCTTTTTGAGGTTTTCAAGCGATCCTTAGAAAGCGAGAAAACCCGGAGGGAGACTAGCGGAGCGAAGTCAAATTCTCATTCAAACAACCCGCACTTAAATGAAAACATTTTGGGACAGATAGGCTTAAGAATTTGAAAGTATGTTCTTTCGGAAAGAATAGGCGAATTGAGAAATATCCGCTTCTTTCCAACGATTCTTATCATAGTTGATATTGATAGCCATTCTATTTTCGTAAGTTGTTACGGTTGTGAAAATTGTTTGTGTTAAAGCAGGATGAACCGTAAAAGAAAGTTCTTTTACTTTTATTTCATCAGAACTTAGGACTGGAATAATTCCTACGTTACTCAACAAACTGGATTGAGGATTTCGGCTCATCAATAATTGAAAAAGTTTTAATCCGTCTTCTTTTTCTAAAAATTGTTCCGAAGGAGGAAGAAGTTCGTAAAATGCTCGGCCTTCCCTTCTTCCGATACGAGCTCTTACATCGTTCATAATGGCCTTTGCTTTCATATCGAAAGGATCTCTGATATTCACCGGAGTAGTGAATAATGAAATATAAAGTCCTAATGCGGAATCAGGAACGGGATGGCTCAAATGAGGCCTTAGGTCTGCCGGAGTAGAAAGGTACAATACTCCTTCTTGTCCTTTATCAAAAAAATCAGCAAGTGCAGTAACCTGAGAAGCACCTAAAATCCCATGAAAGGAAATCTTTTTTTGTTTGGAAGTTTTTAAGAGTGAATCAACGTCTTCTTCTTCCAAATAGAAACTAATGATTTCAGGATCTTGCTCTTCCTTCTTACGAGTGAATTGAGGAATAGCGAGCGGTTTTTCTGGCTTAGGACCACCTTTATATAATTCTTCCGCAGGATATAATTCCATTAAGGAAGAATATTCCGAATCTCCTTCTATTTCGTCCGCTTCTCCCGTACTTGCCCTGAGGACATCTAAGAGGAATCTACAACCTGATCTTCCATCTCCGATACTATGATGAAAGATAACACCGATCGCAAATTTAGAATTTCCGGATGTATAAAATATAGTTCTGATTAAAGGAGAATCTCCCAATTCAAAAAGCCGGATAGTTTCCTTAGCTAATTTGGATTTCCAATCAGGTGAATAGAAGTCCTTTTGGATGGGAATTTTTTTGTCTGAGGTGGCAAAGTATAAGTGAGAATCTTGTCCGGCCTGCTTTAAGATCTGAACCTTAGCTAACGCATGTTTGCTTTGGATAAGATCCAGGGCCTTGCGCAAACTTTCTTCAGAGAAAGAACCTTCTCCTTCTGCCATTACGCAGAAGTTCATAGAGGAGGCACGGTCGTATAACCAGAAATTTGCCTCCGCTTGGTCTAAAGATCGAATGAATTGCCCTTGTGGTCTTTCAGATTCTTTTAAATTTTGCATGCCATTTCCGACTTTAAAGTATTAGGCCGGAATCGCAATACCATCCATTTCTTCTTTTTGGTAACGATTCGCCCTTGTCATACTTTCAAAGTCGTTAAAACGAATTCCATATTTTTTTAAGAATGGTTTTACTTTAGGTGCGACCGCTTGTCGTAGATAGAATGGCTGTGTCACCACAAAATGATGGATTCCATGAGTGGCTCCAAAATTAAAACAGAACAAATGTAAAGGTAATATCCACCAAGAATCCAACACTTGGGTCTGTTGGTATAAACTCTTCACATCTCCGTAATAATGCATATTAGAAGATACGATCTGAATAGCAGATTGCCTTAACCAACAAGGGATCAAATATACTACTGCAGCAGTATTTAAGAAATTATGAATGTTTGCGACGGTTCCTGTTTCTTGTATAGGGTTTCCTAAGGTCCAGTTGATCAATGAAATCATTCCCCAGATCAAGAATGAATACCAAAGAAGAAGGTATACTAAACGATAAGGCCCCTTAATCGGCTTAGCTTTTATTTTTGCAAGATAACGGATCGCGTCCTTTCTGATCTTAGGCCCTTGTAGGACGACTGCCATGATAGGATCTATCATTACAAGTATACGTCTGAACCCCCAAGGCATTCCATTACTGATAAATCTTTCTTCTATATCTTCGATGTTCCCGGAAAGTTTATGATGCAGAAGATGGATCTCTTTTCTAAACCAAGGATTAACAGTATTCGCACGGAATAACCAAACCATCCAGAATAGAAAATTTTGAACTTTTGGATTTTCTTTAAAATAAATACTATGGATCAAGTCATGCTCCATCTCATGAAGAAAAGAAGCTAAGATCCCATTCCCAATAATACATGCCCAGAATGGAATGATATCCATTACATACAAACTTCCTAATAAGATCATTCCGAAAGCGGATCCCATAGTGATCCCGAATCCGATCGCGTTTTGGTATTTTAAAAAAGAGAAACGTTTTCTAAGTTTAGAATCCGAACGACGAATCCATTTGATAATACGTTTTGTTTTTTCTTTTTCGGTAAATCGATCCGAAATGTTTTTTCGCTCAAGGGTTAAGGAATTCATATCCACTCCGATGTAACTGATGGAGAGAATTATACGAAAGGATCTCTGATCCGTCGTTCCATTCTATAAACCGACACCGTAGGATCGGTTTCAATTGATAGGATGGGACCGTTATTAAGGATTTTTTTCCCTAAATTCGGATGGAGGAACTCCAACTTCTTTCTGAAATGCCCTATGGAAGGAGGTTTTACTTCTAAATCCCACCTCATAGGCGATATCTAAAATGGAAGAATCTTTGTTTTTAGAGAGTAATTCACAAGCTTCCCGAATCCTATACTCGTTTACAAATGCCGAAAAGTTTTTGCCCATTTCCTGATTAATTAGCTCGGAAAGTTGGTGAGAAGAAAGTCCTAACTCATCCGCTAAACTCGCCAAACTCAAGTCCTCATCTTTGTACAGTTTTTCGACTTCCATCGTTTGTAATAAATTTTCTCTGAGTGTACTTATGTCCATTCCTTGGAGCAAGGAGCGGGAATATTTTTGGAAGGTCACTCTTGCGACTTCTTGCAAATTTTGGAAATAAGCAGGGTATCTTCTTCCAATCAAATAGGAAACACAAAGACTTAAGCCCATCATAGAGGCGCTAACCAATAGAAAAAGAGGGTTTTTACCTATTAGAAAAAATGCACCTACGGAATGATTTGCAATCGTAGCAAGAATGATATAAAGCAAAACTCTCGCAGTCCATTCTTCCTTCAGAACATTCGGTTTAAATAATATTCTGCTACCTCTCAATAATCCTGCGATATATGCGGCAAGTATAAGAAGCGGGATTAGAAAGACAAAATCATACGTGCTTCTTGTTTCTGAGAAGGATCGGATACCTTCTCTTATAGATTCTGAATCCGGAATAAAACTTAAAAAATATAAAACCCAGATGACCCCAGGCAAGATGGAATGTTTTGGACTTAATCCTAATGCAGATTTTTCGAATTCTGAATCTTGGATAATCTTATGAATCCCGTATAGAATCGGGCCGATGGAACCTAAAACGGGAACATGAAGAAGTACAATTCTAGGAAAGTAAGAAGAGAGTCCGAACACATAAAATAAACAAGTGCCCTGCAATAATCCCAAACATATAAATAGCAACGAAAGCAAACGATTCAGGGCTGTTTTTCTTTCTAGAATATTCTGCCCAATACATAATAGGACCCCTAGGTATGTTCCGAAGATTGTAAATGAAACCAAAATCCAGAAAATCTGAGATTGAGAAACTTGTTCCGGAAGGTAAATCGGAATATTAGGCATCCAAGGCTTTATCCACGATCTATCAGTGCTGTCAACCTTCTGTGGGGCCTTTATTTTAGTTGGGAAACGAAATCGGTTCTTTCTTAAAAAGTAAGAAAGTTTGACATCAAATTTAGAAAAATAAACGACATAGGATTCAGAGAGTAGACTATATGGTCTACCCGCCACGGAGGATTTTATGAAATCTTATACTTATATCCAAATAGAAAAAAAGGGATCGGTGTTTTGTATCGCCCTCAATCGCCCCGACGCAAGAAACGCAATGAATACACAAATGATCATGGAGTTAAGCGACGCTCTTACTGTTTATGAAGATGATGCAAGTTCAAGATGTGCAGTTTTATATGCGAACGGTCTTCATTTTACTTTCGGATTGGAATTGGAAGATGTTGCCAAATCCATCATAGAAAGAGGTAGAAGTTTCTTCCAAAACGGGAATGTCAATCCATGGGATACAGGAGGAACAGGCAGAGTTCGCAAAAAACCTTTGATCACAGCAGTTCACGGGTTTTGCCTAACTTTAGGAATTGAATTGATGCTTGCTTCCGACATCGCACTGGCCGCAGAAAAGACTGTGTTCGCTCAAATGGAAGTACAAAGGGGGATTTTACCTTTCGGTGGTGCTACTATCCGATTCGTAAGGACTGCCGGCTGGGGAAATGCAATGAAACATATCCTAACAGGAGACAGTTTCGATGCGAACGAGGCATATCGGATCGGACTAGTTCAAGAAGTTCTACCTAAAAAGGAATTAGTACAAAGAGCAATAGAACTTGCTGAAAAAATTTCTGCCCAGGCTCCTAAGGCGATAAATGCAGTCTTGGCGAACGCAAGAAAGGCCATTGAAGTAGGAGATCTGGAAGCGATAGATGATCTTTTACCTTTGGTAACTGATTGTTTAAAATCGGAAGACGGACAAGAAGGGATCCGCTCCTTATTGGAAAAAAGAACGGCAGTTTTTAAAGGAAAATAGTATTTTAAATTTTTAGAATATATTATTTCGGATAAAATTCATTTTAGTTTGCAACCTTAACAAACAATATTCGGATGCAGGGAATTCTACTTGCCTTCGCATATGTTTCTTTGAGTTTAGCAGGATCTGAGGGGATCTAAATGGATTTTAGCCTAAGCGTCGATGAACAAGAGTTCACAGAATCATTTCGCACTTTTTGCAAAAAGGAAATTCATCCTTTTGCGGAAGAAGCGGACAAAACAAAGGAACTCCCCAGATCTCATTATCTCAAATTAGGAGAGGCCGGTTATCTAGGCCTTTTACACGAGGAAGAATTCGGCGGACAAGGAGCAGGAGTTTTTTTAAGCACCTTAGCCATGGAGATTATCTCCGAATCCTGTGGTTCTACTTTCTTTAGCGCAGGTGCTTCTGCGGGATTATTCGGACTTCCTATAAAACATTTCGGAACCCCAGAACAAAAGAAAAAATATCTGCCTGATATTATCTCCGGTAAGACCATCGGCTCTTTAGGGGTCACCGAACCCGACGGAGGTTCTGATGTTTCCGGGCTTTCTTCTCTTGCTAAAAAATCAGGAAAGGATCGTTACCTTTTATCCGGCCAAAAAACCTTTATCACAAATGCTCCCAATGCAAACTATTGTTTGGTTCTTGCGAGAACCTTGGACGAGACCGGAAAAGAAAAAGGGCTCACTCATTTTATCGTAGATCTAAATTCCAAAGGTGTCTCCAGATCAGCGGCAATGGACAAGATGGGATTGAAGGCGTCTCCAACCGGAGCATTATTCTTCGAAGATGTAGAAGTTCCCGAAGAGAATATTTTAGGTAAATTAGGAAAAGGTTTTAGACAAACAATGCAAACCTTTAATGCGGAAAGACTTTCTTTGGCCGCTTACTCCTTAGGAGTTATGAAGGCTTGTTTAGATGAATCCAAATCTTTTTCCGCTTCTCGCAAAAGTTTCGGTAAATCCATTTACCAACACCAAGGTGTTGCATTTATGTTAGCGGAAATTTATTCCAAATACGAGGCGGCGAAATGGCTTACGTATAATACCGCTTGGGAAATGGAAAAAATAGAATCGGAAGGAAAACCAAGTATGAGTCTTTCCGGAAAATGCGCCGCTTGCAAATTATTCGCCACCACTGCCGCGAGAGAAGTTACAAATCTAGCGGTTCAGATTCACGGAGGTGCCGGTTATATGGATGAATATAAAGTTTCTCGTCTATACAGAGACACTAGACTTGGAGAAATAGGCGGTGGAACAAGTGAGATCCAGAAACTGATCATCTCCGGAAGTATCATGAAGAATTCTTAATGTACTTCCGAAAGTTCGGATCCTAATTTTTCTTCCAGATATTTATGGATCTCGGGGTCGTTATCTTCTATTAATTGCCAAAAGGAAAATCCTCGGATCTTGTATTTATCCAATATTTTCATCTTCTTCTCGAAAGCACTTCGATTCATATAGAATGCGACTCTATCACATCCGCCCATTCTATACCAGAGAGAAGGATCCGAATATACGTGACCTTGATGCCTATACAAATAAGGCCTGAGATAGGTCCAATCTTCAGCCTTGGGTTGTGTTTTAAATATTTCTAATACATCGGTGGGCTCTTCTTTTCTGGGAGCCATTTTTTCCCGGATCCATTTTGCTCTAGAATAATAGACCGATTTTGTTTCTGCCTGACAGTGTAATGCCCAGTCGTATCCGTAAGTGGGGATCGCCATGTACAATTTGTCATTTGGGATACGGGCAACTGCATATTCTAAAATTTTATCGATCCACCAATCCGGAGCCTGAGGACCTGGTCCAGGAAAACCTTGTTTACGAGGATGTAATTCATAGGCCATAATTTTGACCTTATCCGCAACCTTCCCTAAAAACTCGTAGTCATGAGTCAACTGGCCTCTGTAAGCTTCATAAAAATCCACTTGGATGGAAGACTTCAAACCTTTGCAAGGATATACGGAAGGTTTTTCCGCAACAGTTTTAGGATGGATGGCTACTGATAGGATCTTTCCCTTTTTATGCAGTTCATCCCGGAGAAGTATTAGAAATTCCTGAAATACTTCCTTCTTCTCGCAGGTCATTCCTTCATAGTCTATATCGATCCCGTCGTATCCGTATGTATCTATCTCTTTGAGTATGTTCTGGATATGAAGATCTCTGACCTTGGTGTTTCCATTCAGACCGATCGCATCCGAGACTTTTTCGAAATCGTTTTCCCAACGAAAAATTGTGGGAATGATCAATGTTCGCGGAGACATGAGCCTGAGCCAACGAATCCTTTCGTCGATCTCGTCCTTCTTCCAAACGGAAAGTATACGGCCCGTATTACTGCGTCCACCCTCCAGATTATACAAAAATGGATGGATCTCATCATAAAGATGGACATATTTCATCATTGCATAAAAATCTTGAGACCAGGTAGAAGCGAACAAACGACCTTCTGGAGCTGTAGGAGGTGCAACTTTTTGAGACTCCTTAGGACCTTCCAAAAAACAGGCTCCTAAAAGCCCGGAGAATGCTAAAATAAGGACAGGAAAAAATAACTGATGAATAATACGTTTCAAGGTTTCCGAGGTTTTTACAAATAGAAACGATGACAAGTCGGAAAACGAATTAGTAATACGGCCCGTCAAAAGATGGAATATAAAAAAAATTTCAGTCCATTACAACTCAATCTAGGAATCCAATATTCTGAAATTGCACCTTGTACTGAACTCATATCTTGTATCGCATATTATTGGGAATTCAGTTCCGAATTGTCCACTCCAAGCCAATACCAAGTAGTCCCCGATGCTTGTGTGGATCTTATCTTAAATCTAAACTCCGAAGGCCCTGTCTTAATTTCTCTCTCCCCGACTTCCTTAGAAAGTTTTCCTATTCAGCCTGGGGATCGTTGGTTCGGAATACGATTTTTGCCTTCCGGAATTCGCAGATTCTTTAAAATGGATCTTGGAGAAGTAAAGGCCCAGACTTCTCCCTTTCTTGAAATATTCCCGACGGAAGCTAAAGAATTAGAAGAAAAATTAAGAATTTCTAATTCTTTTTTTAATCGGATCAAAACTTGTGATCTTTATTTTTCGGGACTTTTAAGGAAGAAGGTTTTAGAAACCGATCCAAGGATCGAGACTTCTTTGAAAGAAATATATTCAGATTTTCAAAAGCCCACGGAAAAATTGGGATTTCAAATTTCTTCCAGGCATCTCAGAAGATTATTCTCTGAAAATATAGGACTCTCTCCCAAAGAATTTGCGAAAGTTCTAAGATTCCAAACAGTTCTTCGTAATTGGAAAGAAAACGGCAATCTAGAAATAGGAGAAGGTTTTTACGACCAGTCCCATTTTATCAAGGACTGGAAAAAATTCACAGGTCTCACTCCTTCTTCTCTGCGCAAATTTCGTTAATACTTTGTCCGATTTTTACAATCCGGATCTTTAGTTTCAGGTTACATTTCAGAATATAGGAGAAACTTATGAAACTAAATCCAGGTATAATCACAAACAAATTGAAAGAGACCAAGGAATTTTATGTTAACAAACTAGGATTTCGGATCGTTTTCGAAAATGATTGGTATATTCTTCTTTCTACTCCCAACGGAAAACATGAAATTTCATTTTTACTTCCGGATCTTCCAAGCCAAAACTCCGCCTTCCAAAAAGAATATTCTGGATTTGGAATGTATCTCACGATTGAAACTGAAGATGTAGATCTTCTTTATTCCGAACTGAAAAAAAAGGATCTAAATATCCTTTTAGATTTAAAAGAAGAAGAATGGGGAGACAGACATTTTGCAGTCTCGGACCCGAACGGGATCGGAATAGATTTCGTGAAATATACTGCGCCGGTAAGCGCTTAGATAGACATTCCGTTTTTCTTGAGTATGTCCAAGGCGGTTTGTCTTAAGATTGGATGGACCACAAAATCCTCCGGATCCGGAGCTTTTCTTTCGGGTTCGGGGTTTTTGAACTTATCCGGTCCAATCCATTGGGAAAGGGCCCATAACATTCTTTGGAAAATTTCGTCTATCCTTCTCTGATAACCCGCCTTTTTATAATATCCGTAGGCGAGAATCGGAAGTTTTTTCTCGAACATGAAATGGTCTCCTAAACGAATAAGCCCGTCCTTGTATTCCGTTTTCAGAAAACATTCCCTGGCCTTTCGGATATCACCTTCGTTGAAGGCCTGATTTCCCTGACGAATCAGCTCCATTCTTTCTTTAGGATCCATACTTTTACTATCGTCAGGTTTTCCGATTTCGCAAGGCTTTTTACCTTCTTCTTCCCCCCTGAAAACGGAAACGAAACAAAAAATCTTGTCTAGTAGCCGAGTTCCCCATCATTTGTCTTTGTATGAGTACTTTAAAAGCGGGCGCCAAGGCCCCTAGTTTTACGACCCTGAACCAAGACGGGGAAAAGGTTTCTCTCAAGGATCTGGCCGGAAAAAAAGGTTTGGTATTATATTTTTATCCTAAGGATCAAACCCCAGGTTGCACAACAGAGGCCTGCGATTTTAGGGATAATTTTGCGAGATTGAAAAAGGAAGGCTATAATGTAGTCGGCGTCTCGAAAGATACAGTTAAGTCCCACCAGAAATTTATAGAAAAACAAGAACTCAATTTTACTCTCCTTTCCGACGAGGACGGAAGTATCTGTGAGGCTTATGGAGTCTGGCAGTTGAAAAAATTTATGGGAAGAGAATTTATGGGAATTCTCAGAACCACCTTCCTGATCGGGGCAGATTTAAAAATTTTGAAAGTTTATCCGAAGGTGAGCGTGAAAGGTCACGTAGATGAAATACTCGGAGATATTAAGGCGTTGGGCAAAAAATGAAGATAGAAAGATCAAAAATCAATTTTAGCATAGGGAAGAATACTTCCAAAAATATTTATAAAGTAATCCCTGTTGTAAAGGACAGTCTGCCTAAAGAACTAGAAACCAAATTTGCAGACCAAATACGTTCCGGGATATTTGCTGGTGAGTCCGGTCAAAGTTTTATAGATGAGTCTGAAAGAATTATTTATCTGGGCTTAGGGAACTCCAACAAAGTAAGCATTCGTTCCGTGGCTCAGATCTTCTTAAGTATTGGAGAAAAACTGCGCAAATGGGATTCGGTGGGATTGGAAATCAAGCTTACCAGATTTTTGACCAAAACTCTTTCTACTTCTTCCTTAGTTTACCAGATCGCAAATTCTATCGATCTAGGTGCATTTCCGATCAATGTTTTGGCAAAGGATTTTAAAGAGAAAAAACCGAAGTTCGGAAATGTAAGTTTTGTATTAGAAGATCCTAATGCGGAAAAATCTGCAAAAGCAGGTTTGGATAAATCCAGATCGGTCAGCAAATATGTGAACGGTGCCAGATATATCGCTCACCTCCCCGCAAATCATTTCACTCCGGAAGAATTTGTTTCTCGTTCCAAGGAAATCGCAAAGGAAGCGGGCCTAAAGATCACCGTGATGGATGAGCCCCAACTTAAAAAAGAAAAGATGGGCGGTATACTCGCTGTCTCCCAAGGTTCCGACAAAAAACCTAAGATGATCGTTTTGGAATATAATCCTCCCAAGGCAAAATCTAAAAAGAAATTAGCTTTGATAGGGAAAGGTCTCACATTCGATTCGGGCGGTATCAGCATCAAGCCTGCGCAAGATATGCATGAAATGAAATATGATATGTGTGGTGCAGCAGCAGTTATTCATGCAATCGGTGCGATCGCGGAATTAGGCATTTCTGTTCCGGTGATAGCAGCAATAGGAGTTGCGGAGAATATGCCGGATGCGGCTGCTTTAAAGCCGGGAGATGTTTACACCGCTCATAATGGACTCACTGTAGAAGTCCAAAATACAGATGCAGAAGGCCGTCTCGTCTTAGGCGATGTTCTTTCTTATATTGGAAAAAAATATAAACCGGATTATATGATAGATCTGGCCACTTTGACTGGAGCAATCATCATATCCCTAGGCCATGAAGCGGCTGGGGTCATGAGTAATTCCGACAAACTGCGTGGACTTTTGGACGAGGCTTCCGCTTCTTCCGATGAAAGAACATGGAATTTGCCTTTATGGGATGAATACGGCGAAGATCTAAAAAGCGATATAGCAGACTTACGTAATATTGCAGGACGCCCAGGCGGAAGTCTTTCTGCGGCAAAATACCTGGAACGTTTTGTAGATTCGGGAATTGACTGGGCTCATATTGATATAGCAGGAACTGCTTGGAGAAAGAAAGCATCCGGAACTCAAATCGGAAACGGACCAAGTGGATACGGAGTGAGACTACTTGTAGACTTGGCCGAAAAATTAGAAAAAAACCGGGGAGTTTAATCCCCGGCAATCTTCGATCCACACCATGGAAGACTGACCGGTATTTACCGTTCTGGGGTTATCAGTCTTCCTCTTCCATATTTATATTTCCGAATACCGCAAACGAAGGTACGGTATATTGTTTTAAGTAACTAAAGTCTGATTGTTTCGTATAAAGATTGGATTCGTCTATGGAGCCAGGCGGCAAAGAAGTGTCATACAATGCCTGAGCCGCATGCATTTCAGTTCTGCTTGGCTCGAATACACTTCCAGTCAACATAGGGAACATCAGATCTTTAGGATCTTGAGAATGTTGTAATCCAAGACAATGTCCTACCTCATGTGCAACAGTTGCGATCACGTATTCTTTTGAATCGATGGTACTTCCTTCCATCCTCATCGCATCTGCAGTTGCTTTGACCCTATCCTTAAAGATAAAAATTACACTATTTTCTATTTTGGTGGTTGCGCTTACGGAACAAGCCGCAAGATAAAACGGATTAGAAGAGAATAGCTGACAATCTTTTATATTTTTTTGAGAAATACCTTCTACATTACATTTACCAGAATCAGTAAAAGCGATTGTGTTTCTCATTCTATCCACTCTGGTTTTAGCCGGATAAACATCTATTCCGAGGCCCCATTTTTGAGCCGCTGCTTTTGTAAGTTGTAGTCCGCCTTTCATTTCTTCTCCGTAAGCTATCCAGAGAAGTTGTTTTTCCTCCCAACTGAGATCGTTAGAAGGGTTTCCCATTTGAGTACAATGTGAAAATGTAATAAGACACAGTACGGACAGAGCTAAAAATTCCCTCATTATTCTTCCCCAGAAAACATCCGATTTCAGAGTTTTTGTTTTTTGAAATCGAATCCGATGAAAAGTGAATTAGCTTTTTATAATATATCTTTAAATTTTCTCTATCGCGGGATCGATCATCGCGAGGGAGCTTTTCTTTTTTAGTTAGGTTTGTTTGTTCAACAAATCCCCGGTTCTAAATATTATGACGAAGCAGTTACGAAAATTTGCATCAAAATTTTTATTTTTCATAAATTATATTAAATAAATCGAATGTTATATTTATTTCAGCTTGAGAATCGTTTTGAGAAGCGAACGCAAATACAAATACTCAGTTTGGATTAGTAAATTTATTTCCAAACTTCTCCTAAACGTTCGGATCTATATTTTTATTTTTTTTATACCGAAAGATTTACTCTACTATTGGAAATTTTTTTCCAATATCTTGTAGATGAGAAGTCCTCGCAAATAATTCGGATGAGAGTATCTAAGAGTAGAAAAAACTAGAGTGAAAGAATCACGTTATACTTTTGGAAATAACTCCAAAATGAAAATTGTTTCTTTTGTCCTGCCCTTCTTCCTTTTCAATTTCTTAAGGGCCAAATTCTCCCATGAAAAACCGACTTTTTTTCCCAAACTCTAAAAATCGGGCGGTTTTTTGCTTGGTCCGTAGTGCGCCGCAAAAAAGACTGGTCATAGATGGTGCAATGCACTATAAGAGGAGGCAAGGAGAATGCTCCAGCCTAAAATCCGAAAAAGATACATATTCATCGCCTCGTTACCCCTGCTCTACCAATCCCTGGTAGCCCCAATCGCGGGCTCCTTGATCGGAAAGAGCTCTACTGGTAGGAACTCCCTTCCAGAATCCACCCAAATCAAAGAATACATTCGTTCCGAGAGACCAAGCCTTACCGAACCTGAGCTGGAACTTCTCTCCCTAACCGTAGAAAAGGAATCAGAAAGGATCAATAATACCGCCTGCGGAGTTTATTGCCAAAAAGGGGAGAAGGCAGGGCTTCTCCTCGGGATTATCAAAACTGAGTCAGAATTCTTTAGAAAAGCCAGATCCAAGAAGAATGCTATGGGACTCATGCAGATCATGCCCCAAACAGGATCTTGGATCGCATCTTGGGAAGGCAAAAATATCAAGAAGCAAGACCTATTCGAACCGGAGACAAACATTCATCTCGGAGTTTCCTATCTAAACCATTTGTTGGAAACCCACGAGGGAAATATCCGCCTAGCGCTTCTCGCTTACAACGCGGGACCGGGAGCGGTTAAAAAATGGGGAGGAGTTCCTGCCTACGCAGAGAGCGTGTTTTCAGGCCAGGAAGAATATTTAGGAAGCAGGGAATCATTCTAACGTTTTTGCATCCATAGAACACAGGACCTAAGCATCTCGCTCATACGTTTCCGATCCGTATGAGCGGGGTGCCCGTGGCCGGGAAGAAGCCATTCAAAATTATAATTTTCCAAGTCCTGCATGGACTTGGTTTGTTCTTCCCAAGAATACCAACAAGCTCCTCTGAATGCAATCAACCTTTCTTTCTTGGGATCAAATGCCAAATGATCTCCTGAAAATAGAAATTTATGTTTATATAATAAAGTAGAATGGCCTCTTGTATGTCCAGGCCCAGGAATAATCAATAGATCTTTTTCTAAAGAGAATGGTTCCCTGCCCTTGATCACAATCTCGGCGTTTGGAAGAGCGGATAGATCTCCTTCATGAATAATTCTTTGGGTTCCGAAGTCCGTATGGAATTTTTCGTGATCCGCTATATCATCCCGATGTGTTAGAAAATGGTATTTGATACCGCCCAGGTTTTTTATTTTTTCGGAAAGTGATGGAATGTATCTGGGAGAATCTACGAGTACGTTACCTTCTTCCCGGAGAATTAAATAGGAGAATGCTCCGAAAGAATCTTTAGAATGGAAACCGCAATGATATACCTCGTCTTGGATCTGTCTTGGGAAGGAAGCTTTTGCTTCTCCAAGATCTATACGATCCTCGGTTCCGATAGACGCAGTCGGACAAGCGACTAATGCTTGTAAGGCTTGGAATTTTTCGGATTCTGTTTCGGGTTGTTTTTTAACGAACGAACCAGTTTGGTCTTCTCCAAAAATATCGGAGGCTAGGATCCTGCAAGTTTCACAATCTATACAACTGGAATCTACATATACCTGTCCGGGAGAATTTTGGACCTTTCTTTTTGCCAAAGTCGCCATATGGATTAGACTATTTCTTTATTTCACCCAATCATTCCTGTTAAAATACTTATCCTCTAAACTTTTTAATTCTCCAGTTCGTTTAAGCTCAGACAGAAAAAATTCAAAATTACGAGAGAAATAAATATCACCTTTTGGAAGCAAGGCACTCACATGATTTTCTTGAACCGGTTCAACAAGAGCCCTAAAATTGGATAAAATACTTCTTTGTTTCAATAGAAGTCCCTTAATATAGAGAGAATCCCCTACAAAACAATTTGCCTGCCCTTCTTTTACAGAATTCCAAGCGCTTTCCATGGAACCGTAGGTGAATATTCTGGAATTGGGAAAAATACTTAAAAGATATTCGTGACTAGCAGAAAATGCTCTTACCGAGAAGCTGAGACCACTTACACTTTCCAGATCCTTTACACTTCTGAAATATACGGTAGAGATAATATTTCCTTCGGGAGGAGGAGGAAGTGCATTCTTATTCACTAAGGCACCGGTCGAAGAGACCAAATAAGGAGAACTGAAACTTCCTTTTTTAGATCTTTCTAATGTAGAACTCAAGCCCGAAAACGCGATATCAGCCTCTCCACTCTTAATCGCTTCCGCATAATCCTCGAATTCGGGGCGATTCGTGAATGTGTATTTTACTCCTAAAAATTCTGCATATTTTTTCCCAAGTTCCGCATCGAACCCGGGAAAACCTTCCTTCGGATCCGAGATATAAAATGGATCGAAATTACGATTTCCTGTGACTCTCAACTCTCCTCTTTTTTGAATCTCTGCTAAACGAGAACCTGAGATATCTTGTGAGAATAGCGGAGAAAGGATTAAAAACGAAAATAGAAATCCGAATATTCGAAACACCGTTCTTTTATATTTTCTTAGCCCTTACGGATCAAGGGAAAAAAGGAGGATCTTTCAGACTCGAGTCGATCAGATAAATTCGATTTTTTAAAAGAATCGGGGAACGTTTTTCTATCTCCGGGTTTACTTATATATAAAGAGAGAATCCGGAATCTTATTTTGAATCCTTCCATCCGATCCAAGCCAAAAGATACACCTACCTATTTAGTATTTTTTTTATTTTGTTTTTTATCCTGCGAAAATAGAGATGCAGATAAAGTAAGCTTAAGCGTATTCGGAGATGGAGTCGCATTCAATATAGATGGAGAATTAGATATGGACAAAACCGCAAGTTGTGGGACTGCCACTCCTTATAGTTCGTCCAGCACAAGTACAACTACCACCACTACAACAAGTACAAGCACTACTAACCTATTTACGGTGATCACAAGATTGTATTTTAAAACGGGAGAATATTTGTATCTCAAGTTTCTATATGACGCTACTCAAAACCAAGGTTCAATTGATTCAACCCAAGGTTTCTCTTATTCAGGTAGAATAGGAACCTCTGCAGTCGTTTCAAATTACGGAAAAATTTATTGGGGAGGAAGTGGCGTGCCTGTGGATACAAGTGTTTCCAGTTCTCAGGCTCTTTCTTATCTCACAGTGGATTTGGACTTGGTGGGCACTGCAGTCTCCAGTGGAAGTGTAGCTCTTTCTCTCACCCAATGTTATACGGTAGATAATATCAATTGTACTTCGGCAACTTCTACGAGTATGTGTTATACTCAGGATGGAGATACCTGTTATAATACTCAAAATATTTCGGGTCCTTCGGTAAGTATCAAAGGAGAAGTAAATTGTACAAGTAGTACGATTTCTTCCGGAAGTTCCTCAAGCACTAGTACCACACAATAAAAATAATTCGTCAGAAAGAGTAGGTGATCGTTTTGGATTTCAAAAAACTTATATTATTCATTCTTATTCTGCTAATCCTAGGATCGGGGAACTTCTTATTTGCTGAGCCTCCACCCCCACCTCCCCCATTCGGCCCGGAACCCTTCGACTTTTTTATACCAGGCGGAGGACCAAGAGAAGATAGAAATTTTGAAAAATTTTCAAAAGAACTTTCTCTCAGTCCGGAACAGATCGAAAAAGCAAAGGTGGCGACCGATAAAAGACAGAATATTAGTCGCACCATGGGGGAGAAGTTACCGGCGCTCCATGAATCCTTACGTAAACTATTAGAATCTCCTAAAGTAGATCTGGTGGCAGTAAAATCCAAACTAAAAGAAATCAGCGACATACAACTCGAATTAAGATTTCTGCATATACAAGGAAGATTGGAATTCGAATCCATTCTGAATCCGGAACAAAAACAAAAACTAAATCAACTCCATAAGGAAAGATTAAACAGGATCAAGGAAAGAAGGGACCTCCCTCCTCATCACCACGGTCCTCCTCCTCCAGGAGATAGAGACTGTAGCAGATAAGAATGACGGAACCAGAATTAACCAGGATCATAGAGTCCAGTAAGGACACCGTCCTTAAGTCCATCCATAGGCATATTCTGCCTGGGATGGCTTCCTTAGTTGAAGACCTAGTCCAAGATACATATCTAAGATATTATCTTAAATTTAAAAACAAACCTTCGCTGGAAACGCAAGATGCGAACCGCTGGCTATATGTTGCAGCCAGAAACGAATGTAGAAGAGCTATTCGAAAATGGAATAGAGAAGGAATAGCTTATTCGAAACTCCAGGCAGAGATAAAAATTTCCGAAAAGAAAGAAACCCAAGATATAGCAGCAACCGAAGCCGATCCGGATCAGCGTAAATGGATGGAATCTCAAATTAATCTCTTGCCTTCTCCATATAAAGAAACTATGATACTTAGGTTAGGCGGCGAGAAGATGGAATCGATCGCTAAAAAATTGGATATCTCCGAAGGAACGGTCAAGTCCAGAATTTCTAGAGCAAAAGAATGGTTGTCCCGATTCGCTAATACGAATCGGAAAGGAAGAGAAGAAAAATGAAAGGCCCATATAACGATTCCGATCTAGACCAAAAGATAGGATCTCTACTTAAAGATCCCGACCTTGCCAAAAGAATAGCAGGCAAGGTAATCGCCAAGGCGGAAGCCCAAGAAACAATTCACAAAAGGTTCGTATGGCAGGCCTTAGCAGCAGTTCTACTTTTAGGATTAGCCGGTCTTGCTACTTTTTATATTCGTAACCTAAAAGAATCAGGAGATACATATTCCAGCTCACAGAACTCTGCTGAATTTCTGGCTTCTCCCCTAGAAACTGAATATATCTGGGAAGATACGGATCTAATCATAGAAACTTCTTTTTCGCAAAGATAGAAGGTCCGAAAAAATGGGTCTTATTTCCGATCTTGAAGCAAGGAAGAAGTTCCTAAGATCGAATCTAATCCGCTTGTAACTCCGGTATATTTTTATAATATTCTAATGATTCAGGATTGATAAGAGCATCTTGGTTAGTAACGGCTTCTCCTTGAACTGTCTTTTTAACCGCAATCTCTACCTTTTTCATGTTTCGAGTATAAGGAATATCCACGACCTGAATGATCTTAGACGGAACATGGCGAGGAGAAACCTTCTCCTTTATCTCCTTTTTGATCTTAGATTCGAATGTAGAATCTAAGATCGCACCAGGAGCCATCTTTAAAAATAAGATCACTCTTACATCGTCTTTCCATTCCTGGCCAATCACAACTGAATCCGCAATTTCGGAAATGGTTTCCAAAAGACTATATAAATCAGCGGTACCGATACGAACTCCTCCAGGATTCAAAGTCGCATCCGATCTTCCATATACTACCATTCCCCCATTAGCGAAAATTTCCGCAAAGTCTCCATGCCTCCAAATGTCTGGGAATGTATCGAAGTAAGCGCCCAAATATTTTTTTCCATCAGGATCATTCCAAAATTCCAAAGGCATAGAAGGAAATGGTTTTGTACAAACCAATTCTCCTTTTTGGCCCTGGACCTGCTTTCCCGAATCATCGAAAATTTGGACGGACATTCCGAGACCCAAAGATTGTAATTCTCCAGAATGCACAGGTAAATTAGGATTTCCTAATGCAAAACATCCATTCAGATCGGTTCCTCCCGAAATTGAAGAAAGCCTTAGATCCTTCTTCCAGGAATCGTATACATATTCGAAGCCGTATCCTGGTAATGGAGATCCGGTAGAAAGTACTACGTTTACGGAAGATAAATCCATACTCGGTTTGTATTTTTCCTTCTCCAAGCTTAGGATATACTTGGCTCCCACTCCGAAAACTTTTACCTTACGATCGGAAACATAACGGAATAATACTCCCGGATCGGGATGGAACGGATTTCCATCGAATAAATATACTGTAGCACCGATGGAAAGAGAACTTACGAGCCAGTTCCACATCATCCAGCCACAAGTTGTATAATAGAATATGCCGTCTCCTTCTCTCAGATCCGTATGTAATGCGAGTTCCTTCCAATGATTCAGAAAAACTCCGGAACCTTGGACCATACATTTCGGAAGCCCTGTTGTTCCGGAAGAATACATAATATATACCGGATGATCGAAAGACGTTTGGAAGAATTCCGGATCCCGACCCAGAAACGATTTATAAGATTCTTCTAATGGAATTGAATTTTTAGGAAATCCTTCCGTGATATTTTTCCGATCTTTGGATCCTAAACTGGGATATTCAGAAACTAAGATCTTTTTCAAGTCAGGAAGTTGAGAAGAAATTTCTTGAACAATATTTGCAAGTGGAAGTGATTTACCCTTAAATTCGTACAGGTCCGTAGTGATCAGGATCTTAGGTTTGATCTGACCGAATCGATCCAAAACTCCTTTGACTCCGAAATCCGGAGAACAAGAGGTCCAAACCGCACCAAGACTCGTAGCCGCCAACATCCCAAGAACTGTATCCGGAACATTGGGCATGAGTCCCGCAATCCTATCCCCAGGTATCACACCTTCCGATCTAAAATAAGAAGCGAGTGCTCCTACTTTTTGATACAGTTCTGAGTAAGTTACGCTCTTCTCCGCTCCGCTTTCTCCTCTATAAAATAGAGCGATAGTATTGTCCTTTTTTCGGAGTAGGTTTTGAGCGAAGTTCAGTTTCGCCCCCGGAAAAAACTTTGCCTCTCTAAAAGTTTTGCCAGGCCGGATAATATCTTCGAAAGTTTTAGAATGAATGACCGGGGCAAATTCCCATAAGAGTCCCCAAAAAATTTCGAGGAATTCCACTGACCAGGAATGTAGTTCTGTATAGTTCTTAAATTTTTTACCGATCTTTTGTTCGGCAAAATTTTGAAATTCTGTAAGTCTCGAGTTTTGGATGAGTTCGGGACTGGGAGTCCAAAGGGTTTGATTCATGTCCGGCCTGTTATCTTCGTTTTTTTCAACCGAAGGTCAACAGTAAATTAGTTGTGAAGTGAAAGCCATCCCGTAAGATTTGTGAGTCGATAAGAAGTCGGGAGTTTTCCAGTTGTCAGACCTGAATCATCTCAACCTGCCTACGATCCTTTTTTTATGCGTAAGTTTGGTTTACGCGTTCCATGGTTTTCTACACCAGTTAGTAGTGGGGGGAGCCATCTCGGTATTCCAACATCCTGACGAAAGACAATCCCGAATGATCCTCATGGTTTGGATCGCAACGGGCGGGTTCATGAGTTTTCTGGGACTTTTGCCTACGGTCCTTCTTCTTTTATATGGAGCAGACTCGGAACCGGTGAAGGCTGTTCTTTGGACCAACACTCTGGCTCTTTGTTTTTTAGCGGTCCATTTTGTTCTGTGCGGAGTGATGAGACTTCCCCGACCTTTAAGGATCGGTTTTTATTTCACGATTTCTTACGCGGTCGCAAATTTAGTTTTTCTTTTTACGTACGGGAAGATTTAGGAAGTATCCGCTTTGATTTAAGTACAATTTGTTTATTTAAGATTTGCTTTCACTTCGTTCAAGCACCCACCCGCAGCGACAATGGAAGCGAGCGTACGACTGCGAAGCAAGTCGGTGCCATCTTCGATGGCAAAGCCTATGGGTCAGGAAATTGGCTCGAAGTACGCTAAGTTTTCCGGGCCTTCGTGAATGACGATCCGATCTACTTTTCCCTTCGCCGCTGACACACTATCCTTTAAGCCATAATAAAACCAACGGGCCATATTTTCAGAGGTGGGATTTGTCTTCTTAAAATCTGCATGATCGTTGATCAGAATATGGTCTAGCTCAGCCACTAGCTCCTTGAGTCTACGTTTCGAGGTCAAAAAATCGAAACTGATCCCATCTTCTCCAATATTCTTTTGGCCGGAAAGATAAACCTCTACCTTAAAGGAATGGCCGTGGATTGGCTCATCCGAGCCGTCAGGGAAGTATTTGTAAAGATAATGAGAGGACTCGAATCTTTCCTCAATACGAATATAGAATTTGCCGGTTTCTTGAAAAAACATGGAATTGACTTTGGCCTAGGGAGTCTATATACTGGAACTTAAACCAGTACTTAGGAGATTTTCCCCATGTCGGAAGCGGTCAAGCCAAGATTTTTTAAAGAAATGACGGTAGGCGAAGCGATCGGTCTTCATCCGGAAGCAGGATTGGTGTTCTCCAGCTATCATTTGGGCGGATGCTCTCATTGTTCCATTAACGAACTCGAAACTATTGAGCAAGTTTGTATGGGCTACGGTGTAGAAGTAGATGTTCTGCTGGATAGTCTAAACAATCTACTCGAGGACGGAGAGTAATCTCTCCGCCTTCGGGCTCCCACCTTCATTCCGATTTTATAATAGAAAGTATTTCCGGATCGTTCCGAACTCTTCTCCTTTTTCACAATCAAACCATTTTAATAGTTTTAGTAATGCCTTCTCTCCTTTCGGACTGAGTAGAAGTTTATTAAGTGCACTTCTTATTCCGAAAAATTTTCGCAGATCCGGGATTTTCGGGGTCGGAAGATTTAAACTAATATAAGACATTCCAACCTTAGTATCTCCCAATTCTCCCGGCTTTCTCATCTTTTCCAGATCCTGGCTTACACTGTATAATGTTTTCTTAAATTTAGAGATCTGTGCCGGATTTTCACTTTCCAAAGCAATTTGGTATTCTCCGATCCATTCTCTAATCTTTTTGTATTTTTCCCTGGTCTCGATCGTAGCAGGTATGATCTCGGAAAGAGAAGAAGAAGATTCTATCACCTCCGTCACCAAAGGAGGAAGAATAAGCTGGAAATTATTCATCCGTCCTACAGGAGTCAGGCTCGTGAATACCTTCACTCTTTCTTCGTCTATCCATTCTTTAACTTCCGAATTAATATCGGTGCTTGGTTTAAACAAAGGAACTTGCTCCAAGAGGGAAGCTCGGATCGGATGAGCCACATAATGCGCTCCTAAAAATGTGCTTCTTCCTAAATTACCGGCTGCACCCCAAACCACTTGGCTAAAATACTCATGTGGAGATTGTTTATTTTCCCGATAACCTTTCAGATTTTCTTCCTGATGTTTTTTCATCAAGTCGGTAGCACATAATAGTTTTAAGGCCTCGTTTCTAGATTCTTTTACTTCCGGTTCGTTTGGTGGTATGTCCACGGAGACTAAAAGACTTCCATCCAGAGAATCCAAACTCTCGAAGGAATTCCAACCTTCGGAGAATTTTTGGTCGTAGAAGATTTTTTCTCTTAAAACGAGTTCATTGATCAGATGGAATAGACTCTCTATCTGAACGCAAGCAGTGGAAACTTCCGTCCAATCATAAGAATTTGTCTCTTTATTGATCTTTAATTCTTTGGAATTTGAAAAATCCAGACCTTCAGAGTAGAGGTCGAATAGACTTTCGAATGTCCAATTGTCCCAGAAAGAAGTATTGTATTGCATCGGAAAGGTTTTGGATTCTCTCCTGAATGCGGAAAATTGCAACCTAAATTACATTAAATTTATGTTAGGTGGGAAGATGTGAAAACAATTAATTCGCAGGTTTTTCCGTAATAGATTTATATATGTTTTCAGCAATAGCTTCCGCTAATTGGTCGGAATTTTTAGGACGATTAAAAAAAGGAATTATTACGATTAGTGTAAACCATCCCTCATTCGTAATTTCCATTTTATAAACCGGATCCTTATCACGATTCATGACGACAATAACCTTAGAAACTGTAGATTCAAACCTAGGCTTCATAGGAGTCAGAACGATGCTGTGAGGATTATTTCCTTGGGGCGGACCCAACTCAACGTTTAATTTATATTTTCCTCGAAGCTCATAATAAATAGCATCTCTGATAATCATATAAGATTCCGGAAGAGGAAGACGAGTAATCCTCTCGATACTTCCTGATTTGCTTTTAATTTCCTCTACCTGACGGCTATATTCATCAGATACGCTTAAATATATTTTGTTTGTCCTAAAATCGGATAAATCGGAATACTTTTTAACAGACTCTTTGTACCCATCTCCGATAGTGAAAACACAGTTACTTATACAAAAGGATAATAAAAGTAGAATACTCGGTAAGGAAAACTTCATATTATTTCCATATTCTAAATCTATATTTTTTTGAAGATCAAAGAATCACTTTTATAGATCATCTCTGGAAGATTTTTTACTCCCCTTTTTGGGGAATATAATAGTACCGAATTCCGGCTTTACGGAAATAATAACGGATCTCGGAAGATTGTTTATCCGTTGGTTGTAATCTTCTTTTAAAGGTATCTTCTGGGATCCGGAAAGTATCACCTAATGCGTCACATCTAAAGAATCGATTCCCTTCCGGATAACGGATCATGAGTAAGGACCCAGGTTCCGTTTCCCAGGCTCTACTTTCTCCTTCCCAGGAAAAATAAATGGATCTACTTGGGAAGATAGGATATTTTTTTCCTTCGTAGAGAACCTTGTCCTTGTTTCTATGTACGTTTTTGAATATTTTTTTAGGTCCGGATTTAACGATAAAATGGACTGTGCCACATCTGAAAGTAAGAAGTAACGGAATTCCATTCAGAGAGCCCGGCTCTGTTCCTGAGCCGGATACGTTAGCCGCTACTCGATTGGTATTTTCTGCGATCCTTCCCAAGGTAGAACGCATGGATTCATCTAAAAATTCTACGGTATCGTCTTTGCGAATCTTCTCTAATTGTCTATAGATCCGATCGAATTCTTGTTTTTCGTAAGCCTTGTTCCTAACAAAGCCGTCCAGCTGTCTTTTTAGATTGGAAAGTCTAGCTTTAAAATACGGAGTATCATTGCGAGAAGCGACATCAAACATCTCTTCCCAAAGTGTTTCCAATTCTCTCACTTCCGAATCTTGGTCGTACGTGTTTTTCTCCACTTCTTCCAAGATATAGCGGAATTTTCTTTTCAGATCGAATAGAAATCTGGAATCTTTTACTCTTTCCATGCCGGCTTATGATAGAATATCGGCAGGCTTTTTTGCTAAGTCAGCCATTTTACCGATAAGAAACTTCAGTTTGCGTGTTTTCTCATCTTGATAGATAGAATGATCCCGACCGCTGCCATGGACATAAGCAAGTGAGAACCGCCATAACTCATGAAGGATAGAGGAATCCCTGTCACCGGCAATAATCCAAGAACGATCCCTATATTAATTGCCATATGATAGAATAACATCGCAACAATCCCGGATGCAAGCAATGATCCGAATCTATCCTTACTTTCATAACTGATCTGCAGTCCTCTAAGCGGAATGGAGAATAAGAAGAAGAGCAAAAATACCGAACCTATAAATCCGGTTTGTTCCGCCCAGGAAGCAAATATAAAGTCTGTGCTGGATTCAGGAACATGAGGGATTTTTCCTTCCGTCATTTCCGCATTTAAAAATCCTTTTCCGACTAATTTTCCGGATCCAACCGCAGGTTTAGATGCTCTAAGTTGGTATCCTGCGTCTTGTTTGAACTCATCAGGATTCAAAAATGCTGTCAATCGAATGACCTGGTTTTCCCGGAAAGGAACGGTTTTCATCACGACTACCGCAGAAATCAAACTGATCCCGAGGATTCCCAAAGGAATATAATAAGAACGTAATGTTTTACTTCCTCTGGCGATCCTGAGTAAGATCATGATTATACTGAATATGATAAGAGTTGCACCTACTCCGATCAATAATCCTTGGTTGGAGAGTATTTTAAATACGAAACTCGCTTCTAAGTCGATTACTTGATCGAAAACTTCTCGTAGTGCAGCGATTGTTTTGGGAGTCAGGTTGGCCCCGGCGACCTCTTTCCCGTCCAACACCTGCCAGGTTTTTCCGCCCAATCGGTTTACTACGGATAGAAGGTCCGTTTTTCCAGTCCTTTGCAAGAATGCGAGAATATCATTCAGTAATGTAAGTTTAGAATATTCCACATACATAGGAAGAACGAGAGAGATCCCTCCGAATGTGATGAAGGAACCGATATGGAAATAGTCGGCTCCTCCCAAAAACAACATGGTGAATAAAATAGGTAAGAAGGAAACTGCAGTCCCGAAGTCAGGCTGTAAAAGTATCAAAGCCATAGGAAGAAGTACGATCCCAAATGGGATCACTAGTACGACTAACTTCTTCATTTCTTTTTCTTTTAATACTAGATACTGACCGAGTAAGATCACAGTTGCAAGTTTTGCAAACTCGGATGCTTGTAACAGGAACGGTCCGATCTTAATCCAAGATCTTGCCCCCCTACTGGAAGGAAGATAACCAATCCATTTAATGAGCGTGAGCCCGAGTAATAGTATAGCGAATCCATACACGAATAATGCGTAAGCTCCGATCAATTGATAATTGATACGAGATACGAACCACATGATCACTAAACCGCCGAGAAAGAATAAGAACTGTTTGAACCATTTATGGCCCATGAGTCCGATACTCGGATCGTCAAAATTATATTCTTGAGAATATAATGTGAGAACGCTGCAAATCACAACTATGATGACCGAGCCTACCAAAAAGTAGTCAATCCTATCTATGGAACGATCCGACATCATTGTATATTCTCCGGTGCTACAGGAGCCGTTTCAGGTATCTCCGCAGTTCTCTTAAAACTTCCAGGAGGGAAAGCCGCTCTAAACATTTCTCTTGCAACAGGCGCTGCTCCCGCCGCTCCACCCACTCCATATTCCACGAATACGGCGACTAATACTTGTTCGCTGACAGGTGCATTTGCAGGAGCGTATCCAATGAACCAAGCATGGTTGGAACCGGAAGATCCCCTTCTTCTTGTTTGGGCAGTTCCTGTTTTTCCTGCAATATCGGGAAGTCCTGGTTTATTTAATACGAAAGCGGCAGTTCCATTCTTTACTACCAATCTAAGTCCTGTTTTAATCGCTTCTACGGTAGAAGATTGGATCGGAATATCACTCAGTCTCTGAGGATCCGTACGATTAATGATCGAATTATCCAACGGATCTCTGATTTCATTAACTATATAAGGTTGATAGATCTGCCCTCTATTCAATAACCCTGCATAAAATAATGTCATAGAAAGAGGAGTAACGGACATGAATCCCTGTCCGATAGAAAGGTTGATCGTATCTCCATCAAACCATCTAGTTCCATAAATTCTTTTTTTCCATGCAGGAGAAGGAACCTGGCCTGCAATCTCTCCCGGAAGATCCACCTTGGATTTTTGATCCAATAAGAATAAACGAGAATAGGTCAAGATAGGATCGGAACCAAGTTTGTATCCTAGGTTATAAAAATATACGGAACATGATTTTTGAAGAGCATGAGCCAGGTCATTCGTGCCATGTCCTCCCTTCTCCCAACAATAGAATACTTGATCGGGAACTCCAGCGAATGTGGATTTTAAAGTATAACTACCATTACATTGGTAGCTGGTTTCAGGAGTATAATCCACCTTATGACCGCTTTCCAAAGCAGCAAGTGCAACTAACGTTTTGTACGTGGAAGCCGGAGGAAATTTAGATTGGATCGCAAGATTTAAAAATCCACCGTTCGCATCCACTCTCTTATAATGAGCAGTCCTTTCCGATCTGCTTTTTCCGGAGAGAACATTCGGATCATAACTTGGATTGGAAGCCATAGCCAAAATCTCTCCGGTGGAAGGACGCATTGCGATTGCGGTTCCTCTGGCCCCTTTTAAGGCTTTGTATGCAGCAAGTTGAATATCTTTGTCTATAGTAAGTACGAGGTTATTTCCTGGAGTAGAATGTTCCACTACCCTTTCTTCTTCAATATTTCCTTCGGAACTTCTTTTTTGGATACGAAATCCGTCCGTTCCTCTGAGTCGCGAGTCATATTGGAGCTCCAACCCATCTTTTCCGAGCCATTGGTAGGATTTAATTTCACGGGTAAGAAGGTCTGTTTTACTCGGCTTACCTATATATCCGGTCACATGAGCAAGTGCAGGACCCATTTTATAAATCCTTCTGGGAGAAGGAACCAAGATCACATACTTAGATATATTATCAAAAACTGATATACGTTCTTGTTGAGCCTTGGAAATAGCCTCTAAAAGAACAAAAGGTTTTTTGGTTTTGATCTTTTTGGAAAATTTGGGCTCGAGCAAGTCCTCTTCGTAATAGGACATCGGGATAGAAAGAGTTCTCGCGAATTCCTGTAAAAAATTCTTAACCCTAACCGGATCGTATTTGAGAATCGAAGTGTTTAATACCGCATCCAAACTGGAATAATTGGAAACAAGTGCCATCGAAGTTTCAGGAGTAAGAAAGTTCCGATCGAACATTTCTCCCCTGGCAGCAGGAATTGTTTCACTTTTTCGGACGAACTTCTCCGCTTTTAAAGAGTTATCCGTT
Source organism: Leptospira neocaledonica (assembly GCF_002812205.1). Classification (NCBI taxonomy): domain Bacteria; kingdom Pseudomonadati; phylum Spirochaetota; class Leptospiria; order Leptospirales; family Leptospiraceae; genus Leptospira; species Leptospira neocaledonica. The sequence continues at coordinate 64,977 of NZ_NPEA01000013.1, read as the reverse complement.
CCTTGTACGATCTGAAGATTAAATAACTGGATCACGAATGCGATTAACGCGAATGCGACAAGTCCGGAGAACATGTATAGTCTTAGCCTGAAACTGCGCTCCAGTCTAAACTCTGTGGCTGAAGAAGATCCTCCTCCCCCCAACATTTTAGCCTTCCGCCTGCTCCAATCTGTACAATTTTCCGAGTACCCAGAAGAATATAGGTGCGATGGCACCGTTAAAAATAGAGGTACTGATGATGGAGTAGTTTAAATTTTCGTGAAAGAATAAGGAGAATAAAAAGTAAGACGCAATCCTGGAGATCAAAGTCACTACCAGAGAGTACAACATTATGGAAATCTGATTTTCATGATAGGCGGGTCTTGCGAACTTTCCTACAATATATCCCATGATACAGAATGTAAGAGAGTGAAGTCCTATTTTGTATGTGACCACATTCCCTACAATTTCTCCACCTAAGCCCGAATCGGAAAGTAATCCGCCGAAAAATCCGATCCAGATCCCGGCCATTGTTCCTCTTCTAAGAGCAAAAAACAGGACGAAGATCACCATAAAGTCCGGTTTAAATCCGGAAATCTCGAATAGGTTTGTCCCGTTCAAGAAATGGGAGATCAGGATCCCGGCACCAATGACTATATATTCTAAGATCATCAGTTCGTTTCCTCGTCTGTAAATCCGGCTTCCGGTTTTTGAGGTTTAGGAGTTTCCACAGGTTTGTTTCCAGTAGGAGTTGGAACCTTAGGCTCCCTTTCTTCTTTAGGATAATTTAATTCACCAAAATACGGATTTTCGATATTGATATTCTGTCCTTCCGGCCAGGTCTCCGCCCATTTTTCAGGAAGTTTCATGAGTATTGTAACGGACTCCAACATATCGAAACGAACAAAAGGTTTTAGGAATGCAGTTTTAAAACTTCCGTTTCTCGGACCTTCTTCAGTAATGATGCCAACTGGAATTCCGGGCGGGAACATTCCGGAAGAACCTGAACTATATACAGGTTTTCCGATCTTACTCAAAGATTCAGTGTATTGGATCATCTCGCTTGGACCCATTGGATAATCTCCAAAAATCCTAGGATCGATAATAATACCGCTATCGATATAATTCATCAATCCTTCCATTCCTCTTCCTGAGTTTCCGGAAAGAGTAGCCCAAAGATTACTTTCAGGAATGGAAACACCCATGTTAAAATTGGAATTGATGATAGGTTGGATGACTGCGGATCCTCCGGTGACTGCGATCACCTTTCCGACTAAAGCTTCTATAATTTCGCCCTTTTGATTCACAGCTCTTGCAGTGACAGGCATATAAGGTTTGATACCCGCTTCGGAACCTTTGTCTATAATGATTGTACGATAGATGGAATTCAAACGAACGGAAAGGACTTCCGCTTTGACTGTAGAATATTTTTGTTTAGTATTAAAACGTAATTCTCTTCTGAGACTTTCGTTTTCTCTTCCTATTCTTTCCAGATCTTGGGGAAGAAGTTTATAATCGTCAATTGCTGCGACACATGCGTCTCTTTCCTGACGAACGGCTTCAAAAGATTCTAATTTAGTATAAGCTCCTTTAAAGAAGGAGCCAACTCCGTCGATCGAACCGGAAACGGAATCTCCCACTCTCTGAAAGCTTGCAATCCCTCTGACTAGAACATTACTCTTAAAAGTCAGGGACAAAAGAGAGAAAACAATACAGAATAAAAGGGAAACAGTTTCCTTACTTTTATTAACTTGAAGCCAAAGCATAAAAAATTCCGTACCGGACTCCGGCGATCAGCCGGAGACCGAGATCCGAATTAACGGATCCCTGGTTTCAGATACTTAACTTCGTCCAAGAATTTTCCGGTCCCAAGTACCACGCAGGTCAGAGGGTTTTCCGCTCTGAATACAGGCACGCCGGTTTCTTTGGAAAGATAGGTTTCTAATCCGCGAAGAAGGCATCCTCCTCCGGTAAGAACGATCCCTCTTTCTACGATGTCCGAAGCAAGTTCAGGAGGAGTTCTTTCTAAAACTCTTTTGATTCCGTCTAAAATTTCGTCGGTTGGTTCTTTAAGAGCCTTGCGGATTTCATTGGATTCTAATTCCAAAGTACGAGGTAATCCGGAAATTGCATCCCTACCTTTTACTTCCATGGTCTCGGTTTTCTTTTCAGGGTAAGCGTTACCGATAGTCAGTTTGATATCTTCCGCGGTTCTTTCCCCAACGACCAGATTGTATTGGTTTCTTAAATATTTGATGATTGCATCGTCGAACTCATCTCCACCGGTTCTGATGGACTCGGCAATTACCATACCACCAAGAGAGATCACGGCAATCTCAGTGGTTCCACCACCGATATCCACAATCATATTACCTGCAGGTTCGTTGATCGGAATATTTGCACCGATCGCAGCAGCCAATGCCTCGTCGATCAAGAAGATCTCCCTAGCACCTGCTTGTTCTGCGGATTCACGGACCGCACGTCTTTCCACCTCGGTGATCCCAGAAGGAACTCCAATCACGATTCTAGGTTTTACAAAAGTAGTTCTGTTATGAACTTTTGCAATGAAGTAGCGGATCATTTTTTCGACAGTTTCAAAGTCCGCGATCACCCCATCTTTCATAGGACGGATTGCTACGATCTCGCCGGGAGTACGTCCCAACATTCTCTTAGCTTCCTGGCCTACTGCGAGCACCTTGCCCGTAGCTGCGTGGACCGCTACTACGGAAGGCTCGGAAAGAACGATACCTTGCCCTTTTACGTGGACGAGAGTGTTTGCGGTTCCGAGGTCGATTCCCATATCGTTGGAAAATAATCCGTATAGCTTATCGAATATCATTTCTATCCTTTGCTGCCAGAAGGCTGGTTGATCTTTTTTATTATCTGCAGAATCGGTGAAAATCTCTAGGATTTTACGGCCACGATCCAATTCAATATTTCCTGCCCGATCCTTCCGGGCAATTCCAAAACAAAAAAAACGAAAAACAAATTGGAACCCATTGCGACCTCCATAAACTTGGGGAACTTATGGTTCGGGAAAACACCCTAGCTGCCATCGATCTAGGCACAAACTCCTTTCACATGATTATCGTCCGGGTCCGAGAAAACGGGACCTTTGAAGCAATCGCCAGAGAGAAGGAGAACGTACGTCTCGGAAGCGGTTTGGAAGAAGGAGGAGAGATCGATCCTCCCGCATTTAGGCGTGCAATCGAGTGTTTAAAGCGTTTTAAGATGCTTGCGGATAACTCGAAGGCAGAGATCAGAGCGGTAGCCACTTCTGCAATGAGAGAAGCCTCCAATCGTGCCGAATTCCAGGCTGCCGCCTTAAAGGAAGCTGGCATCAAAATTGATGTGATCAGCGGATATGAAGAAGCCCGACTCATCTATTTCGGGGTCCTACAAGGACTTCCAGTATTCGATAAAAAAGTCCTGCTCGTAGATATAGGCGGAGGAAGCACGGAAGTTTTAGTGGGTTATAGAGGGGATATTCTATTCTCCAAAAGTTTCAAATTGGGAGCAATCCGACTCACCGAAAAATTCCTAAAATCCGAAACCTTGGATTCTTCCCAGATCCGAAAATGTAAACTCTATGTAGAAGAGATCATTCTTCCTTTCCGAAAGATCATCCGAGATCTGAAACCAGAAATAATCATAGGCTCATCCGGGACAGTACAGGCAACTGCAGGGATCATTCGGGCCTTCGAAGGAGAAGTAGAAGAAAGGCCTTTAAATCATTATACATTCCAATCCTCTGAATTTAAACGTGCAAGGAATATGATCTTAGAAGCAGACACTTCTAAAAAGAGAGGCAAGATCCCGGGTTTCGATTCCAAACGTTCCGATATCATCGTAGGTGGTATGCTCATCCTGGATGAATTATTCCAGTTATTGGACCTTCCCGATATGACCGTTTCGGAGTTCGCGCTTAGAGAAGGAATTATCTACGATACGATCCGGAAATGGGAGCACTTCCAGGACTTGGAACATTCCAAACATCTGGACGATATTCGCCAAAAATCCATCTTAAACCTTTTAGTTTCCTACACAAGAGACCAAGAATATGCCCGCCATGTAGCCAAACTTTCCTTGGATATATTCGATCAACTTCAGTCCGTACATCGATTAGGAAAAGAAGAAAGAGAGTATCTGGAAGCCTCTTCTTTACTTCATGAGGTAGGATTATTCATTTCACATTCCGCCTATCATAAACATAGTTATTATCTGATTCGAAACTCGGAGGCAATGCTTGGATTCACTTGGGGGGAAATAGAGATCATTGCACTCACCGCAAGATACCATCGTAAAAGTTCCCCTAAATCCAAACATAGAGAGTTCCAAAGAGTAGGTCCGAGAGAGCAGGAAACAGTCGAAAAACTTTCCGCAATTTTAAGGATCGCCAGTGCATGCAATCGGAACAGACAAGGGCTGATCGAAACCGTCAGATGCCAGGTCCGAAAAAATCAGGCGATCTTCACCTTAGTCACAAATCAAAATTACGACAAAAGTCTGGAACTCTGGGCCTGTGAAGAGCAAGCAGATGCATTCGAATCCGCTTACGGAATGGTGCCTTTATTTCAGTGAAAAAATTTCAATCTTTCGGATATTTTACAACTGTAGTCTTAGTATATTCTATATTTATAAACTGTTTTACTGTTTTTCCTTATAAACAAGAAACTATAGATTCTCGACTACTGGATAAAAAAGAAGAAGAGATCATTTCGAATAAAGGAAAAATAGACTACGAATTCCAAAACTTCGAACTGGTGCTAAAAATAGAAGGAGCCTCTTTTCAAGAAACATTAGAAAAAAGGAAAACTTTAGAAACCAAAATCATACATTACGATTACAAGAAGACGGACGGTTATAGACAACTGGACATGGATGACAAACCTTGGAATCGATATATCCTAGGAATGTTTGCGGATATAGGAGCACTTTTAGAGTGGACTACAATTCCTTTTCGCACAATTTCCAGGAAGAAGGAAGAGGAAATGATCTCGGAGAATATTATAAAATCCGAAAAAACAAGAACCTTCGAGCCTAAGGAACTCCAACTCATCTTAAGAGCGGAGAATACCGAGTTCGTAAATCAAAATCTAAGATCGGAAACGATCCGCATACCACTTACAGAAATCCGAAAATTTTTCCCGAAAACAAACTCTATAGAAGCTTTACTCTATTATGGAAAAGAAAGGATAGAATACCAAAATATCCCAGTCGCAGAAGAGATTCGCAAGATGAAATTGAAATAAACTCTATCTCAATATCCTTCTATCCTCGTCCGAATCGGAGATCTGCCCCGTTTTTTCTATTAGAAATTCTGAAAGTTTTTTCGCTCTCGGATGTTCAGGAGAAATCGCAGTCGCTTCTGCCAAAAGTTGAAAAGATCTTTCCAATCTACTTTTAGAGGCATACATTTCTGCAAGATGAAGAAGATTATCTGAATCTATAGGATTTCTCATCCTATATCTTTCCCCTAAGTCGATAGATAATACGATCTTACCAGATTTGCGAAGAAGTTTGCTAACGGTAAAAAGAAACTCAGTGTCCGTAGGTCTTCTTTGTACATACTTCAAACCAAGTTCTCCCGCCTTAGTATATTTTTTACCGGAAGAATATTCCAATGCAAGTCTTCTACATTCCTGAACAGAAATCATTTTCTGGATCTCATTTTTCTTTTCAGAATTCGTATCTTTGAGTGGAATTTCAGAAGATGTTAAACTTTTTTTAGGCGCTTCTATCCGAAGAAGAGAAAGATCATCCGTAATTTCTCCTTCTTGCAAGATCAACTCGTAAGTACGATCAAGATCTCCTCTTGCTTTTCCTACAATTTCCAAAAATCTGGAATCATCAGGATCAATCTCAGAATGGATCAAAAGATCATCTCTTCCATCCGATCCGGAGAATAAAACATCTCCAGGCCTCAACTGAAACACTTCTATATGAACATTACGCCCAATACCGGAATGACCTATCTTAAAATACTTTTCTTTTGGTTCTAAAAAGATCGTAGTTTCGTCTCGATACAAAACAGGAGAAGGATGTTCGCAATTTATATAATATAAAACTCCTCTGGACTCATCTAATAATCCCAAAAAAGCAGAAGCCATTAAGGAACCGTCGAATGCTTCAAAAACTTTTTGTAATTCTATAAACCAGTTTTTGAGCCATCTCTCAGGCCAAACATTTCGGTACAGAGCAGGAGTCCTTTCTATCATAGATCTGGAGATAGAACCTAAAATGATAGCCCCCACTGCTCCTTGCAAAGATTTGCCCATTGCATCCGCATTTACAAACGCAATATAAGGTTTTCCTCTCAACCGGATAGAATGCGCGAGAGAGATATCCCCACCAATCTGTCTTTCTTTCTGTTTATAATTGAATTTTTTCTTCTGGATTGTCAAAGAACGAAAAGAATATTCAGAATCTTGCAATTGAATAGAATGCAGGGGCTCCGTCAAAAGAGAAGTTAGAAAATAATCCCCGTCCTGACTAAGTTTTAGTTTTTGGATCTCTTCTAAACTTTTCCCCAATTCGTCGGCGGTTTCCTTTAACTGTTTGGTTCTTTCTTCTACCTTAGATTCCAAACCTTCATTTAAAGACTGGATCTCTTCGTAAAGGCCTCTTAACCGTTCGACAACCTTTCCTATCCTTTGTTCTTGTTTACCGAATTCATCCAAGGAAGAAGGAGAAATTTTCAGGCCGAAATTACCTTCTCCTACTTCTTCCAAAAATCCGGTTACGGAGGAAAGTCTGGATCTAATCGCCTCAGTCACAATCCACGCCGTAAATATCAAAGGTACTGAAAATAAAAATGCCATAATCGCCAAATGCAGAAGTGGATTTTCCAGACGAATCCTTCCATCCACAGTTGCATACAACATATATCCCAAAAGACTGAATGGCATAGAGATCATTGCCATTACAACTACCAATAATCGTTTTGAATAGGGGAAGAATAACCTAGTCTTAGCCTCTACTTCTCTGAATTTATTCTTACTTAGAGCCGGACGAACTGAATATTCAGTAATAAATAAATAACTAATAAATGAAATTGGAATGATTCCTAAATACAATGCAGGAATGGTCGCAACCAGATTTGGTCTATAACCTACGATCAAATAAACGATTACATGAGCGAGTAGTACTCCGAAAAACCAACGGCCGGCGATCACAAAAGATTCATAAATCGGCTGAGTTATATAAATAGATTTTGCAGAAGAAAGAAGATTCGGGTCTACGGAACTTCTATCCTCTAAATAAGATGCCTTCTTCAATCTTATATATCTAAGATAGAAGGCACCTAATAGCATAGCTGTGGCGGCTATCGTCGAAGCAACACCCATAGAAAGATATTCTTCTAAGGAATATAAAGAACCAGTAACTGCAGAAAAATATACTGCGAAAGGTACCGGAACAGTATGTGTGAATAACTCCAGCCTCCAGGTTAAGACCGGCAAAAGACGTGCTTGGCTCATTTTCGTTTCTCTTTTTCACTTGGATTAAAACCAACACTGTAGCGATTGCTACACGGATCAATATTTTATTTCTAATATAAGATAAAATTAAGTGAAATATGGATCTAAACTGAATCAGCGAACGAACGGGAACTTGGATCTTACTTTTGATCCAGAGCAGAACGTATACAGGAAAGGATCTCTGTGCCCAAATACGGCTTTTGGATAAAATAGCTCACTCCGAAATCTTTTAAGGAAACTTTTAACTCAGGTTCCATAAATCCACTTGCGAGAACAATTTTAACGGAACTATGAATTGCTCTGATCCTTTTGATCACTTCTCCTCCTCCAAACTTAGGAAGACCCAGATCCGTTAGTACTAATGAGATTTGAGAATGCCTCAGAAGAAATTGTTCCACTCCATCTTCTCCGTCTACAGCCAAATATACTTTGTATCCCTTGGACTCCAAAAGATCAGTCAACATATCTCTGAGGAGTTCTTCATCTTCGATTATAAGTATACTTTCTTTTCCTCCTAGCGACTCTGATTCTAAAGGAGCAGATTTTATATCTACTTCCGATTTATCTTTCGATACAGGCAAGTATACGAAGAATGTAGTTCCTTTTCCTAATTCGGATTCTACTTCGATCCAACCTTTATGATTCTCGATCACACTGTATGCCAATGCGAGCCCTAATCCTGTTCCTTTACCTATATCTTTCGTAGTGAAGAACGGTTCGAATATCCTTTGTTTTGTTTTTTCGTTCATCCCAGTTCCGGAATCGGAGATCCGGAGTATTACGTATTTTTCTGCTAAACTTTTAGAATATCCAGCCTTTAGACTTTCCGAGTCCGTTAAGAAGGTTTCTATGCTCAAGATCCCTCCCTCCGACATGGCATCCCTAGCATTCACACACAAGTTTAATAAAACCTGATGGATCTGATTGGCGTCCACTTTAACCAAAGGAAGATTTTCCTGAAAGTCCGTAAAAAGCCTAATGTTCTTAGGAAATGTCTGGGAAATCAATTTACCAATTTCTAATATAATATCGTTTATTTGCGCCGGTTCCAGATTGAATTCCGTTTTTCTGGCGAATGTCAGGAGTTGTCTAACTAGCGAAGCTCCTCTTTGAGCAGCCACATGCAAGGCAGAGATATGTTGGGAGAATTTCTCAGGGTTATTCCTGCTAATCTCTATCACCGAAGTGTGGCCCATAATAATAGACAGTATATTGTTAAAATCGTGAGCAATCCCGCTTGCCAGGGTACCTAAACTTTCCAGTTTTTGTGCTTGGATCAGTTGTTCTTCCAACTCCGCCCTTCTTTTTTCAACCTCCTTTAGCTGGGATTCTTTCAACTTATGTTCGGTAATATCTTCTGCAACTCCCGCAACTCGAATCGTATCACCTCTTTCGTTCTTAACAGGAAATGCTTTATCTCTTATCCATCTGATCTCTCCATCCGGACGGATGATTCTATATTCTTCTCTATATTCCCCTGTTACTTGCCTAGTCTTTGCACTTTCGATTACTCTATCCCTATCATCAGGATGGATACATTCCATCCAAGAGATCGGATTGTCTAAAAGGCTTTTTCTGGTTTTTCCCCAAATCTGCTCGTATCCTTGGCTGACATAAATGATCTCATTTTTAGAAAGACTAGTTAGCCAAAATACTTCATGAATTGCTTCCGTAAGTTCCTTAAATAATTCTTCACCTTCACGATTCAGCCTTTCTGCTCTTCTTCTCTCTTCTATTTCGTAACCTAATTCTTCACTTCTCTTCTGGAGTTCGAAATTTTTCTCTTCTAATTTTTCCACAAGCCTGTGATTGTATTGGCGAAGAGGTGCCGAGTCCATAACCAATCTTTTAATATCGCGCTCCGATCTGGGATTTTTGATTAGTCTTGTTACTGTTTCTTCTAACAGTTTTAAACCGGCAGGTTTTTTCAAAAACGCGTCTGCTCCTAAATCGAAAGAAAGTTTCTCGTCCGATTCGGAAGTATAGGTGGCAGTATATATGATAATTGGAATATGTTTAATTTTCTCATTCTGCCTCACTTGAGAACAAAATTGGTACCCATCCATTTGAGGCATTAGAATATCGGAAATGATCAGATCCACTTCCGTATTCTCCAAGATCTCTAAAGCCTCTATACCGTTGGAAGCAGTGCAAATTTTCCTAGACCCGTTTTCTAACTGAGCAGAAATTAATTTCCGATTTTGATAACTGTCGTCTACGACTAGAATAACCATAAAATTTTAGTCCAAAAATGGATCGTGTAAAAGTAAGGGACGAAAAAAACCTCGTAGATCACGGATTCAGCCCCTTGATAAAACCGCTAATTTGTTCCGTAAATTTCCTCGTATCAATTGGTTTTGTAATATAACCGTCGCAACCTGCTCCATAGGCCTTTTGAGCATCTCCTTTCATTGCAAATGCAGTAACAGCTATGATCGGTATATTCTTCGTATTCTCCCTTTCTTTTAATTGTCTAGTAAGTGTAAGTCCATCTATCCCCGGTAATTCTATATCCATAAGAATCAGATCTAAAGGAAAATTCTCAATTATCTGAAGTGCTTCTTCAGCATTTCCTGCTTTTAAAACTTCGTATTCATCCAGCTCCAATAATTCGCAAATCAATTTAAGATTTACGATATTATCATCCACTACCAAAACTTTAGGAGCCATATTTACTTACCGTTAGAGATCTTTCTTGGAAGTATTATAGTAAAAACGGACCCTTTTCCCAACTCACTTTCTACATTTATTGTTCCGTTCATCAATTCCACGATCCTTTTGGTCAGGGCAAGTCCGAGTCCTGTTCCTTGGAATTGTCGATTGGCCCCACTGTCTATTTGTTGGAATTCCTCAAAAATCCTGGTTAGATCGTTTTCACCAATACCTATTCCGTCGTCTTCGAATCTCATTCGAATCATATCCTTGTCTTCTGCCTCCATATTCACTCTGATATTTCCGCTTTCGTGACTGAACTTAACAGCATTGGATAGAAGATTATATAAGATCTGTTTTATCTTTTGAGGATCCAAGATCACCGCATCTATAGATTCCTCTACTTTTATCGAAAAATTGATCCGCTTCTTTCTTAATAATGGACGAATGATGGAAGAAACCTCTTTAATAGCGGTGGATAGGGAGAATGTTTCTAAAAACAATTCCATCTTTCCGGATTCCACCTTAGCGAGATCTAGAACGTCGTTGATCAATTTCAAAAGATGGTTCGCACTATTTAAAATATCCGTTAAGTATTCTTTTTGTTTTTCGTTCAGAGGCCCCGGTCTTTCGTCAGAGAGTAATTCCGAAAAACCTATGATACCATTCAGAGGAGTTCTTAACTCATGAGACATGTTTGCCAGAAATTCACTTTTTAATCTGGCGGTTTCCTTCATTCTTTCATTCTGTTCTTCTAATGCGGCTCTTCTAAATTCTTCTTGCTGTTTTCTTTCTGTGATGTCGCGAATAGAACTGGAAACCAGCATACCTTCTTCCGTTTCCAGAGGACTTAAACTGATTTCCACGGGAAATTCTAATCCGTTCTTCTTAAGTCCGTATAGTTCTAGCCCGCTACCCATTCCTCGGACTTTTGGATCCTTAAAAAATCCGATCCTGTTTTGCGGATGGTTCGCTCTGAATCTTTCCGGTACCAAAACTTCAACAGGTTTATGTAATAATTCTTCTCTGGGATATCCGAATAATTTTTCTGCTTGGGAATTGATTAGGACTATATCTCCTTCTCGATTCACTATTACGACTGCATCGGGAGCAGATTCCAAAAGACCCCTGAACTTCGCCTCCGCCTTGATCCTTTCTCTAATGTCGCGGATGGCACTTAGTACCAATGTTGCTTCTTCCGTATGATACGGACTTAAACTAATCTCTACCGGGAATTCTGTGCCGTTTGATTTCCTGCCGAAAAGCTCCGAACCCACTCCCATCGATCTTGTCCTGGGTTGAGTAAAATAATGATCACGATAAGAAATATGGTTTTTTCTAAACCTATCAGGAAGAAGGACTTCAACCGGCTGTCCGAGAAGTTCTTGTAGTTTGTAATCGAACATTCTAAGAGCCTGCTCGTTCACAAACACGATACTTCCGGAATCGTTTACCATTACGATAGAATCGGGCAAAGACTCCAGAAGGCCTTTGTATTTGGATTCGATCAGTTTTGCATCCTTCAAAGCCTTTTCTAATGTCATATCTTTTTCTGCAGGGGTCGCCATAATATATAATAAATTTGTATATTAGAGTTAGGTAGAATACTTGGAAAATTTTCCAAAGCAAGCGCATTTCAAAAGATTAATATTGGAAAAAAATTATTATCCGATCGTACAAGAAAACGAAGGGACTCGTAAAAGATTTAGGATTTTCTAAAAGATCGGATCAGGTAGGAGAGTTTAATTTATCCACCCAGAGAGGGCGACTTCCTACAATTTCGGAACCCACTTTAAAAAGTAGAATATATCTACCTTCTTTAGGAAAAACTGCATGGGGGATTGGAAGACCTATTTCTACAGGCTCGGAACCATTATTGACTCGGATATTTCCTCCGACCCCTATAACTTTTTCGCCCGTATCTGCGTGTTCTAATTCTAAGGAAAATTCATGGTCTCCTGGGGAAAGATTTGTGACACACACATATATTCCCCAAGGAGGAAAGACTACAGGAAATTGTCCGGTAAAGAACTTAGTAAAAGTTCCTATGATCCCTTTTTTCCCGTTATCTTCCGAGATAACCCGATCTGCAAACACTAATGCTAATAGAACGGGCTCTCCCACGTTATTCGACACCTAAGATCAGACCGAATAAGCGTCTGAAACAAGATGTTCCTGCTCTTGTGTATGGACTTTCATATGTCCTGCAGCAGGGCTTGCAGATTCTTTTCTACCAGCGTAATTGAGTTTTGTTCCATTAGGAAGAAGATCTTCGAATCTATCTCTTACAAATGTCCAAGCGCCCTGGTTTTTAGGTTCTTCTTGGCACCAAACAAAAGTTTTGGCGTTTTTATAAGTTTTCAGAACTTCCTGGATCTCTTTCGCTGGGAAAGGATATACTTGTTCCACTCGGATCAGCGCTGTATTTTGCACCTTATTCTCTTCTCTATATTTTAGAAGATCATAATATACTTTTCCAAAGCTGAATACAATTTTCTCCACCTTATCTGCTTTCAAGTCTCCCGCATCAGGAAGAACTTCCTTAAACGCTCCTTTTAACAGATCGTCTATCGGAGAAAGTGCTCCAGGGAAACGTAATAAAGACTTAGGAGTGAAGATGATCAGAGGTTTACGGAAATTGCGCAGTATCTGTCTACGAAGCAAATGGAAATACTGAGCGGCATTCGTACAGTTTGCCACTTGCATATTATTGTCCGCACAAAGCTGCAGGAATCTTTCTACCCTACCGGAACTATGTTCTGGTCCTTGTCCTTCGTATCCGTGTGGAAGAAGTACCACAAGACCCGACATCCTCTGCCATTTCACTTCGGAACTGGAAAGGAATTGGTCAAAGATCACCTGAGTATTATTTGCAAAGTCACCGAACTGAGCCTCCCAAAGCACGAGTGCACTCGGATCTGAAAGAGAATAACCGTATTCAAAACCTAAAACGGAAAATTCGGACAAGGAAGAGTTCACTACTTCTGCCTTGGCTTGTTTTTCAGAAATATGGTTTAGACCTACGTATTTTGCTCCTGAGTTGATATCCACAAGAACTGCATGTCTATGAGAGAATGTTCCTCGTTGGCTATCCTGACCGGAAAGACGAACTCTAAATCCGTTCTCCAAGATCGAACCGAAAGAAAGCGCTTCCGCCATTCCGTAATCCAAAGAAACTTTTCCTTCCGCCATTTCTTTCCGGCTTTGGAGAAGTTTTACTAGTTTAGGATTCGGAGTAAAACCATCAGGAACAGTCGTGATCGCTTTTACGATACGATCAATTTGTTCCGCAAGAAGAGAAGTAGCAGTACCACTATCCAGAGGTTCTTTGGAATATTTCGCCCAAACACCCTGCATTGTATCCACTTTCATCTTGATATCTTGCTCTTTTGCTCTTTGGAAAGAATCTTCCAAACCTTGAGCGGAACCATTCTTGATGAAGTCTAATTCTTCTCCGGAAATATCTCCGTCATTTATCAGCTTTTTCTCATATAATTGAGCTGTAGGAAGGTGATTTTTGATGATGGAATACATCTTAGGCTGAGTGAATGCAGGCTCGTCGGTTTCGTTATGACCTAATCTACGGTAACAGATCAAATCTATGATAAAGTCTTTTTTGAACTTTTGACGGTATTCCATTCCGAGTTTGGTCACTCGGTACACCGCTTCCGGATCATCCCCATTTACGTGAACAATAGGGATCTGGTATCCTTTTGCGAGATCGGTTGCGTATAACGTGGATCTAGATTCATTCGGTAAAGTAGTAAATCCGATCTGGTTATTGATCACTATATGGAAAGTTCCACCGGTAGTATAACCATCCAGATTCATTAAGTTGATAGTTTCAGCCACCACACCCTGACCTGCAAACGCTGCATCTCCATGGATGGTGATCGGCATAAATTTAGAACGATCCGCATCTCCGTACTGCTCTTGGCGAGCACGAACGGAACCGGTAACAACCGGGTTCACTGCCTCTAGGTGACTTGGGTTGAACGCAAGAGAAAGTTTCACCTCTTTTCCGCTCGAAGTCATTTTACTGTTAGAATATCCTAAATGATACTTAACGTCCGCATAACTTCCAGCACTTTTGTCTGCCTTCTCTTCGAATTCAGCGAATACTAGAGAGGCTGGCTTTTCGATCACGTTCACAAGTACGTTCAAACGTCCCCTATGCGCCATACCGATCACGAGTCCGTCCATTTTGAAACGTCCGGCTTCTTCTACGATCGTGTCGAGCATAGGGATCATACTTTCTCCTCCTTCCAAGGAGAAACGTTTTTTACCCACGTATTTTTTAGCTAAGAATGTTTCCAAATGATCCGCTTGGAATAATTTTTCGAACAGCCTTAAGCGTGTACTTTTAGGAAGAGGCGCATGATATTCCGCTGACTCGATCTGATGTTGGAGCCATTCTCTTTCTTCATCATTTACTAGATAATATTGCTCGTAACCCACAGTGCTGCAGTATGCTTTTTCAAACCAAGCCACAACATCTTTCAGCTTAGCACGACCCAGAGAAGGATTCTGTGTGTCGACTACCGTATCCAAATCCGCAGGAGTCAGATTCCCCAATTTAGATTCGATGAACTTACGGTTCGGTTGAGAAATTCCAAGAGGATCTACATTTGCCGCTAAGTGCCCCTGTCTACGATACGCGTTCAACAGGTTGATAATCCCCATCTCTCTGATGGATCCGGCTTGCGCATCCGTAAAGGAAGTGGCAACCGCTGATTTTCCGTTGCCATTCCCGTTTCCGTTGGATCCGTTCTGAGGATATACTCCGTTAGTCTCCACTTCCTGGAAGAATAAAGACCATTCTTTGTCCAGAGAGTTCGGGTCCTTCTTAAACTTTTCGTAAAGTTCTTCGAGTAATGCTCCGTTCTCTCCGTATAATGCCATCAATTGTTCGATTTTCATGATCGGATCTCCCCTAAGCGTGAATTGCCCATTTGTCTACGGCCATGGCGGCCTCTTTTACGACCTCGGACAATGTAGGATGCGCGTGGAAAGAACGTGCTATATCTTCCGAAGAAGCACCGAACTCTACCGCTACCGCAAGTTCAGCAATCATATCCGAAGCTCTAGGCCCGAACACAAACGCTCCCAATACCTTATCCGTTTTTTTATCCGCTAAAATTTTGACTTGGCCTTCCGCTTCGTTCATAGCCTTAGCTCTCGCATTCGGCTTGAATAATGACTTACCTACTTTGTATTCTACACCGGCAGCTTTTAGTTCTTCTTCACCTTTTCCAACCCAAGCCATTTCGGGCCAGGTATAGATAATGCTTGGAACCGCAGCGTAATTAACGTGTCCGGATTGACCTGCGAGTAATTCAGCAAGTGCAACACCTTCTTCTTCCGCCTTATGAGCAAGCATAGGTCCGTCGATTACGTCCCCGATTGCATAGATACCAGCTGCGCTAGTTTGGAAATGAGAATCTACCTTGATCCTTTTTCTTTCTGTTAATTGGACCCCGGCAGCATCTAATCCGATCCCATCAATAAACGGTTTGCGGCCGACTGCTACAAGCACAACGTCCGCATCCAGTTCGGATTCTTTTCCGTCAGGTGCAGCAATCTTTACTTTAGCACCAGATTTAGAAGCAGTCGCTCCTAATACTTTATGTTCGAATAAGAAATTAAAACCTTGGGACTCTAAACTTCTTTGCAACAAGCTACCAAAAGATCTGTCTACTGTAGGAAGAAGCCCTGGTAATAGTTCCACCACTGTGACTTCTGCCCCGAGTCTTCCCCAAACGGAACCTAACTCCAAACCGATGACCCCAGCGCCGATCACAACCAGTTTTTTAGGAACTGCTTTTAGATCGATTGCATGGTCAGAAGTGATGATAGACTTTCCATCCACAGGAAGCCCTGGAATATCGATCGGAACAGAACCTGTTGCCAGAACGATATGTTTCGCGCTAAGAACTTCTTTTTTGCCGTCTGTGAGAGCAACTTCTACCTGGCCCCCTCCTAGCAATTTCCCAAAACCCTCATAACGAGTGATCTTGTTTTTTTTCATCAAGTAGTCTACACCGTCTGTGACTTCCTTAACGATAGTGTTCTTACGCTCCATGAGTTTGTTTAAGTCCAGAGTAACTTTGCCAACTCCGATCCCATGGATATCCGTTTTATGTAAAACTTTATGATATTCTTCAGAAGAATCCAAAAGCGCCTTAGAAGGAATACAACCTACGTTCAAGCAGGTTCCTCCCAAGGTTTTTCTTTTTTCGATGATCCCGGTTTTAAACCCGAGTTGAGCCGCTCGGATCGCACCCACATAACCTCCAGGTCCCGATCCGATCACTAATACGTCGTATTGTTCCGCCATACTTATTAGACTTCCTTAAACTTCTAAAAGAAGGCGGGTCGGATCTTCGATCGCTTCTTTTACCTTCACGAGGAAAGTAACCGCTTCTTTTCCATCTACGACCCTATGGTCATAAGAAAGAGCAACATACATCATAGGCCGGATCACGATCTGGTCGTTCACCACTACTGCACGTTTTACAATATTATGAAGTCCTAAAATTCCACTTTGAGGTGGGTTCAGGATAGGAGTGGACATCATGGAACCGTAAATCCCTCCATTGGAGATGGTGAATGTTCCACCTTCCATATCGGAAAGATCGATTTTTCCGTCCTTCACCTTATTGGCGAGGCGAGCGATTTCGGATTCAACCTGAGCGAAACTTAAAAGATCCGCGTCACGAACAATCGGAACCACCAGACCTTTTGGACCTCCAACAGCCACACCGATATCGAAGTAGTTTTTATAAACCAGATCAGTACCGCGAATTTCTGCATTGATTGCAGGAACAAATCTTAAAGCTCCGATCACTGCCTTGGTAAAGAAGCTCATAAATCCTAAATTGATATTATGCGCGTCTTTGAACTTGTCCTTGTATTTAGAACGAAGATCCATGACCGCACTCATATCCACTTCGTTAAAAGTAGTAAGTAGAGCTGCGTTATGCTGAGCTGCAACCAAACGATTTGCGATCGTCTGGCGAAGTTTAGTCATCGGAACAACGTTTTCTCTCGGAAGATTACTACGAGAAGCGGCAGGAACCGCTTTAGCAATTTCTGGAGAAGGAGCAGACTTTGCCGCAACAGGCGCCGCGGAAACCGCAGCCGCAGGAGCAGACTGTTTATTTGCAATTGCGTTTAGCACATCTTCTTTGGTGATTTGTCCGTTCTTGCCGGAGCCAGAGATAGAAGCAGGATTTAATCCATTATCATCTATCAATTTACGAACAGCAGGAGGAAGTGTATCGTTCTGCGTTGCGCTGGTTGTGTTAGTTTGTGTTGTATTCGTTGAGGAAGGAGTGCTTGAAGTAGGAGTGCTTTTTGCGGAGGCAGAAGGGTCAATGATTCCGATCACTTCTTTGATCTTGACCGTCTCCCCCGGCTTCTTGTTAATTTTTTGGAGAACTCCCGCCGAGGGGGCCGGTACCTCCATGGTCACCTTGTCGGTTTCCAATTCCACCAGGACCTCGTCCTGTTCTACTCGTTCGCCTTCTTTTTTTACCCAGTTTGCTATTGTTGCTTCCGTAATGGACTCACCCATTTCGGGAACCTTGATCTCTATCGACATCTTGATCCTACGGAGGTCGGTGTATACGTCCCATTCCGGGACCGCCTCCATTTCACTTTCGGAAAGCGGAAAAATTCTGTAAAGTCGTTCTTGTCAAATCGGTGTTTTGGATGAATTTTCGCGAAAACGAACTAAGGTTTTTAGTCCGCTTGCGGTTTAAACTTACGATCCGTTTTTCCGATCTCTTCGTCGCTGATCTGATATTCCAATTGGAGGAATTCTCTAAAATCTATTGACTTATGGTGGTCCCGATCTCCGTCGCATTGGCGATTCGCTTGGACAGATTTTGTCACACCTGCTACAGTAATCGGCTTTAAGGTCAAGTTCTGGGTAACAGGACATACTCCTGGTTTAGGAGACAATCCATTATACGCACAGGTTCCACCACTTTGTACTTCTTCCGGTTGTGGATCCAGACCGTGTTCGTTCTCAAAAGTCGGATAATTTTCTCCGTTATAGAAACGACGGTACATTTTTCCCCAAATCGGAACTGCAAGAACTCCTGCAGCCTGCCCTCTTCCAAGAGAGATAGAACTCTTATCGAATCCAAGCCAAATTACAGTGGTCAACTTAGGATCGAATCCGCAGTACCATGCATTTGTGAAAGAAGAAGTGGATCCCGTTTTTCCAGCAGCGACCCCTTTATAATTTCCTTGGTCAGGGGAATGGAGTCCGTTCGCTGCGGTTCCTCCCATGGCAACCATGGTCAACATTTTGCGAAGAATATAGGCTGTTCCTTCGCTGATGATTTGGATAGAACCGTCTTCTGCTTCTTTATCCAATTCTTCTCTGACTTTTAATTCTTCGTTATAAATTACGTTTCCTGACTGATCGATCACATATCGAACAGAAAGTGGAATCACATTTCTTCCTTTGTTTGCGATGATAGAATATCCCACCGCCATTTCGTAAGGAGAAAGTTCGGCAATTCCAAGGGCAAGGGCAGGACTCGGAACAAATCTACTCTTATCAGCTTTTGTTAAACGAGAAGCAAAATCTATAACGGCATCCGCTCCGGTTCTCAAAAGGACCTGAACCGAAACGATATTTAAGGACATGGAAAGTGCTCTGGAAAGAGGAACCATCCCTTGGAAGTCTCCGTCGAAATCCTGAGGAGACCAACCTTCTCCTTCTTCCGTTAAAGTAGTGAGAGGAGCATCCATGATCCCGGTTCCGGAACCAACAACTCTTTCCGCAATCGCTGCACCGTAGACGAAAGGTTTGAAAGAAGAACCTGTCTGCCTTCTCGCCTGGACCGCTCTGTTAAATTGATTTTTAGGAGTGAATTCATATCCTCCGACCATTGTTTCTATATAGCCGTTGGTATGATCTATCGTGATAGCAGCACCTTCTACGTGAAGGTTCTTGCCGAATACTGCGGTTCTTTTTTGGAATTCAGTAAAAGCAGCCGACTCATTATCTGCAGGAAGAAGTAAACTGAGTACATCCGCCGTATCGATGAGTTCTTTTTCTAAAGCCACTCTGAAGTTTGCCTTATCATCTAAGCGGCTTACAAATGGAGGAGCAACAGGGAATAAGGATCCGATAAAATTATAAAGTCCGACAAGACCTCTGTCCGCACCGCCCGCATAGTTTACTGTAACACCTGAAACCAGGTCATCGTGTTTTTTGAGAGCCTTACGAAGTTCGTCCTGAGCGATCTCTTGTTTGCGGATATCCAGGGTGGTATAAATTTTCAAACCCCCACTGTAGATCCTATCCTCTCCCAATTCTTTTAATAATCTTTGTCTTACGAATTCAGTAAAATGGGGAGCTCTATTCAGTTTGGTTCCCCAGGTGGATTGAGAAGGAGACTGGGTAATTACGATCGGCCAATACTTTTCCCAGAACTCATCGTGAATAGTCTGCACCTTGTCTTCCGGAACAAATCCTTGAGAAGCCATAAGTTTTAAGACTTCCAGGTGGGCTCTTTTGGAAGCTGCAGGATTTTTATAAGGAGAATAATCTACAGGCGCCTTAGGAAGTCTGGCAAGAAGTGCAGCCTCTGCCACATCTAAGTCAGAAACATCCTTATGAAAATACACATCTGCAGCGGAAGCAAGACCTGTCGTTCCATGTCCTAGGTATATTAAATTAAAATAAATTTCTAATATTTCTTCTTTAGAATATTCTTGTTCAATCTGAAGAGTAAACAGAGCTTCTACGAATTTACGAATAAAAGATTTTTTCCTATTATTCAAAACAGTTTTAGCTAGCTGTTGAGTAAGAGTGGATCCACCCTGTTTGATCCTGCCGGAGATCACATTGACTGCCGCCGCGCGAAGGATTGCGGAGAAGTCTATCCCGAAGTGATTGAAAAAGTTATTATCCTCTACAGAAAGGAAGGCCTGAACCACATGAGGAGGAATATCTTGGTATTTTAGAAGTTGTTGCTTATGACGATATAACTCTGCATACACCACACCGTTGATATCATACAAACGAGTGGGAGTGGTGGGTTGGTAAGAAGCTAAAATCGCAAGCTCCCCCCCCTCATCCACTTCCGCGATAATATATCCGAAAAACAGACCGCCCAGCAAGGCAAAGACCAAAAGTGTTTTTGTAGCTCTGTGAATTCCTTCGCTAAATAGATTCATACGAGTTTGAATTTCATTCCTTCTCTAGCCAGGACTATGGATAGGTCCTTAGCTCCAAGATTTTCAGCATGGGTTCTGGCGTCATCCAAGATGATAGCTAAAATTTCGTCCGAATAGGCGGGTTCATGGTGGGTCAAAGCCAGTTTTTTGACCTCCCAGGAAGAAGCACAATTGACCGCCATGGTATAGGCAGTATGTCCCCAATCGAATTTTTGGAAGGATTCGTCCAAAGTGTATTGAGCGTCCAAAACCAGAAGATCCGCCCCTTTAAAGAATGGTTTTTGCTCTTGGATCAAAGGAAAATCCTCACCATTATATTCCGCGTCGGTGGCAAAAATAAAACTTTTCCCATTTTCGGTGAATTTATAGGCGATGGAACCTCCCGGATGTTTGAGAGCAAGCCATTCCACTTTGATACCCCCGATTTCCAAAATTTCTCCCTTTTGGAGCCTATGGAAATTTCTTTCAGAACCAAAATGATCGAAATGGATCGGGAAAAATCTGGGTTCTTGTTGGTATTTTAATCTTTCCGGAAGATCTTCTAAAGGGGAATAAAAAGTGAATTTATTTCCAGGGATGTACATCGGTTTGAAAAAAGGGATCCCATGGATATGATCCCAATGGGTATGGGTGAAAAATACGGAAGCTTCTCCTTTTCCTTGCCCGAATACTCCACGGACTAGATCTTCTCCCAGAACTCGGGCGCCGGTTCCTAAATCCACAACCAATTCCACTCCGGAAGAACCGATGATCCGAACGCAGGTAGTATTTCCGCCGACCACGTAATTTAGAGGTTCCGGCAACCCGTCGAACCATTCTTCGGGGGAAGAAAAAGCTTTTCCCTCCGACTTGGCGACAAGTCTCAAAATGGAAATTACTTTCTCCCTGTATTCCTCGTTTGATAAGGGGGAAGGAATAGATCCCCGGACTCCGTACAAGAAGATTTCCATCTTAGGAACATTTACTATATTTCGCCCAAACTGTCAAAGGAAACAAAATCCGGATTTAGGTTGTCGTTCGAAAGGAAAAAAGAAAACTAGGGAGTCAATGGCGTCTTTCTCTAGCGGATTCGGTGTCTCAACCTCTCCACTCGTTCGTAAACTTTTGATCCTAAATATAGCGATTTTCGGGATAGAGTTTATTCTAAGCCTGGTGGCCCAACCCATACTTTTAGCCATTCTTGGGCTATTCGGACTGACTCCCGGCCTTGTCCTAGAAAAGTTTTTCGGCTGGCAGCTATTGACTTACAGTTTCTTCCATTCCCCTAATATGTTAATCGGATTCTTATTCGAGATGTTCGCATTTTGGATGTTCGGGTCTGCGTTAGAGTCTCATTGGGGGTCCAGAAATTTTTTACGTTATTTTATGTTCTGTATCTTTGGAGGCGGGGTTGCTACCGTGCTTGCTTCTCTTTTCGGATTCCAACAAGGGACAGTACTTGGTATTTCTGCAGTCCTCTACGGGTTAATCACTGCTTACGCATTGATCTGGCCAAATAGAGAACTTTTGTTCTGGGGTATTTTTCCTATCAAAGCAAAGTATCTGGCAGCTTTAATCTTGGTGGTTTTAGTACTTTTAGGATTACAATCGGGAACTCCAATCGCAAACGGACTCGGAGGCTTCGCTGCGGGAGGGCTTTACTTTTTATATTATACTAAAGTAAAATATAGATTCGGATTCAAGTTTCCAAGTTTCTCTTTTTCCAGATGGAGACAAAAAAGAAAAATGGTCCGCTGGCAAGAAGAGATGAAAACCAGAGAACAAGCAAAAGAAGAAGTAGATCGTCTCTTGGAAAAAATTTCCAAAGAAGGAATGAATTCTTTGAACAAAAAAGAGAAAAAGTTTCTGAAGGAAGCTTCCACCAAATATTACGAAGCGAAGGAATAAGTTCTGCCGCGCCCTCCCATCGATCCATCGAGCGACCCCTAGGGAGCGAAGATAACCATAGTGCGAGTAGAGTAAAGCACAAGATGCGCTAAACGAATCCGTGGGCGATCACTCGAAAGAGAACATCTGCTGATAACCCATTTTAAAACCCTGGTCATACGTATTATCTTTTCTCATTCCATATAAACCGCTAAAGAAAATTCTTCCTCCATCCCCCACCTTGTATTGAACTCCGGGATGAAGATTGAATGAATCGGAACGAGGAGCAGGGATCGTATCCTCGACAGACATACGATAGGTAGTCTCCAGAAGAAGGATCCAGTTCGAATTCGTTTCATAAGAAAGAGTAGCCCCGGCTTCCATATAACGGTAGTATTTATCTTGGACAGGATCCCTAAACTTGGAATCGGTTTCTCTCTCGTACAAACCGAATGCTTGGAACTTGACTTTACCAAAATCTAATACAAAGCCCAGATGAGGACGAACCAAAAGAAGATCAGGATTTCTGTCTCCGATCCAAGGTTCGGATACAGAAGGTCCGTAAACGTTCACTCCCCCACCGATCGAAAATATCCCGAAGGTGAAGAATGTCTTTAGTCCCGCTCTCCATCTATCCCAACCGCTCCAAGGTGTGTTTTTTGTAGAATCTTGGTCTACGTACCCGTAACCCGCAGAAACAGAAAAATTATCCCCTAATTTAAGTTCCCCATCCAGGGAAATTTTACGGTTCCGATCAGAATCCCTCGAATTTTTGTATTCCTGCGCTTGAGCACTCATTACAAAAATATTATATACTCCGACGGATTGTCCCCAAACAGGATAAGGTATCGCCATTTTATCCGAGCCTAAAATTTCAGCAAGAGGGCTTAGAAAAATCAGAAATAATAAGAGTCCATACTTCATAATAGGAACTCCAACCAAAACTCGGGTAAAGTAGCCTTAAGATATTCTCTTACTCTTTGGGAAAGAATCCCGTATCCTTCATCCGTAAGGTGACCACCGTCCAATAACATCTCACTATGGATCAGATCCTCGGGGTCGATCCTTGGCAAAAAGGTTACCTTCTGCTTCATTTCTAAATTAATCATAGAGGCGGCTTTTACCGGCCAAGGAAGTTGTACAGTCCATACATTCAGAACGACGATATAATCACAATGGTCGTTCAATATTTCTAATGTTTTGAGTTGTCTCTGAACGGTGGCATCGACCTCTTCCCAAGTAGGTTCATAATTATGCAGGAAATCGTTTACACCGCCGTTCAACATGCAGGATCTATATCTTCCCGTTTCGTTTTTAGCGGCCTCTTGGATCTCGTAAGTCCTTCTGCCCGGAAATGCTTTCTTATAGGTTTCGAACTCGGGAAATTGTTCTTCTACAGGCCAATAAGCGGAGATACTATCCCCGAAAAGAGCGAAACTAGGTTTGTACAGTTTGGATTCTTTAGAATGAGTATCCTTGTCCTGCACGCAGGCTCCCAAAAGAAGAGCCGACGCGAGGACAATAATTGAAAGCCGATTAAAAACTCCCTTGGCTTTCGAAGAGAAAGAGAGAAGCTCCAACTTCTCCAATAAATAACTTATATTCATTTTTCATAATGCTCTATAAATTAGGACAAGGGAAGAAAGAAGAATGTTCCCATTTTATTAAAAATCACGCAATGGTGACCGAAGTTCAACCAAACTTAAAGCTTACTTTAATATTAATTATTTATAATATATATTAGAACGAAGTTCATTTCACATAGAAACAAATAACCGGAAATATTCCTTGAGGAAGGATATAGGATGAAAGATTGGAATCGACTCTCAAATATAAAAAAGAGGACTACAGTCCGTAGTAAACCCATGGACGAAAACTATAGTCTGATAGACTCTGGTCTCGAAGTGCGAACTTTTATACTAGACCAAAAATCCATTAGGACACCTTATTATAATCTAGCTTTGGAAGAAGCGCTCGCAGTCCAACTAGTATCCGGAGGATATTCCGGTGGGGTTCGGTTTTGGGAAGGACCCAGGTCCATCATAATGGGTCTCTCCGAAAAACCGGAACTAAGTGCAGGAAAAGAAAATTTAGAAAGTTTCCTAACCGAATTTAACAAAAGGCAGGCTCCTAAAAAACCTTCCCTTACAGATCCGGTGTATTTGGCCCGACGAGCAAGCGGCGGAGGGACCGTAGTGCATGAGCCAGGATGGAATCTAAACTTCAGCCTTTTTGTTTCCTTAGAAGCAAAACCGGAATTATATCCCGTCTCTAACTCTTATAATATATTCTTAGGTCTGATATCTTCTGCCTTAAACAAACAAGGACTCAAAACAAAATGTAAAGGAAAGTCAGATCTGGCCTTAGAACTTTCTCCAGATGTATGGAAAAAGATTTCGGGTAACGCTCAGTTCAGAAAGAAGAACTGCATCGTACAACATGGGACCCTGATCTTGGATCCAAGGCTTATCCCATTGGTGTCGGACCTCCTTCCCCATCCTCCGGAAGAGCCCGAATATAGAAAAGGCAGAACTCACCAGGAATTTGTAACCTCCTTACCGGCCTCTTTTTCGCCAGGAAAATTCAAACAAGACCTTTCCCTTTTATTTGCGGATTATCTGGGGGTTGAAATCCTAGGTACCGAAGCGGATCCTTCCTTCTTTCGAAACATTCGCAAGGTGGCAGATCGGCTGTTCCAGGAAAAATATTCTGATCTAGGCTATATTCTGGGAGAATGATTCTCGCAGCACCACAGAGGAAAAAATGAAATACCTTCCCCAACAAGACCCCGAAATTTTCAAAGCGTTACAAGCAGAAGACCAAAGACAGGAACAAAACCTGGAAATGATCGCTTCCGAAAACTTCGTATCCAGGCCAGTTCTGGAAGCTTATACTTCCACACTTACCAATAAGTATGCAGAAGGATATCCTGGAAAAAGATATTATAATGGATGCGTCAACGCGGACGCTGTCGAATCCCTGGCAATCGAAAGAGCCAAAAAAATCTTCAAAGCAGAATACGCAAACGTTCAGCCCCATTCTGGGGCACAGGCAAACATGGCGGTCTTCTTGGCGACCATGGAACCAGGGGATTCTTTCTTAGGAATGAACCTGGCTCATGGAGGGCATTTAACTCATGGTTCTCCTGTAAACATCAGCGGAAAATATTATAAACCGATCCCTTACGGCGTGGACCCTAAAACGGAAACAATCGATTATGATGCACTCGCATCTCTTGCAAAAGAACATAAACCTAAATTGATCGTCGCAGGTGCTTCTGCATATTCCAGAACGATCGATTTTGATAAGTTCGCAGAAATCGCAAAATCCGTAGGTGCAAAACTTATGGCAGACATAGCGCATATCTCCGGATTAGTTGCTACAGGTTACCATCCTTCTCCGATCGATAGTTTTGATTATGTTACCACTACCACTCACAAAACCCTCAGAGGACCTAGAGGTGGATTAATTCTTTCTAAATTAGAAAATGAGAAAGTATTAAACTCCAGAGTGTTCCCTGGGATCCAAGGTGGACCTTTAATGCATGTGATCGCCGCAAAAGCGGTAGCATTCGGAGAAGCTTTAAGCCCTGATTATAAAAAATACATTGAAACAGTACTCGCAAACGCAAAAGTTTTGGCAGAAGTTTTCGTAAAAAGAGGGTTCAGAGTGGTGAGCGGTGGAACAGACAATCACCTTGTCCTACTTGATGTATCCGTAAAAGGACTGACCGGTGCAAAAGCGGCGGACGGCTTGGATGAAGTGGGAGTCACTGTGAACAAAAACGCGATCCCATTCGATAAAAATCCTCCGGCAGTTGCTTCCGGAATTCGTTTAGGAACTCCTGCACTTACTACTAGAGGACTTAAGACCCCTGATATAGAAAAAGTAGGAAATCTGATTTGTGATTTCTTGGACAATCCGGACGACGAAAAGACCAAAGAAAAAGTCAAGGCTGGGGTGAAAGAGATCACCCAACAATTCCCGATGACTAATTTCCGTTTAGATTAAACTATAAACAGAAAAAATAAGAGGACAGATGAAGTTTCTTTCTTATATAACCGAAAAACGGTCCGACGAATATCCTGCGTTAAATGGTATCAGAGCTTTTTCCATTATGATGATCATTGGTCTTCATATATGGATCGGAGCGAATCATTTTATCCCTGATATTCCTGTCCTCTTAGATACTGCCTTAAAAAATCTTACAGCAGGAATAGATCTTTTCTTTGTTTTGAGTGGATTTCTAATTTATGGGAATCTATTAAAAGAAAAAGCGAAACATGGTAACATAAAACTCTCTTTCTTTTATATAAAAAGATCGTTAAGGATTTTTCCCGCATATTATTTCTTACTGCTTGTACAGTATGTGAGCATGCGTGGAATATTAAAATCACTCAACGCAGCACCCCATCTTGATTCTTCAAAAACTCTCTTAAAGAATAGCTTAACTGAAAATATATCCTATTACTGGGCCGATTTATTATATATTTCCAACTACACAAAAGGAAGAATGTTCGATTATGGATGGTCACTTTCCATCGAAGAACAATTTTATATAATATTGCCGCCGCTCTGTGCGCTTCTTTTCTTTAAAATATCGGATAAGGCCAGACGGATCCTTTTAATTTCTTCGTATTTCCTTCCGATCCTCTTCAGGATTTTATATTCTCAATTCAATATTTTCTCGCCACATATGGTCTACCAACATAGCGAGACCAGGTTTGATTCTCTTATCGCAGGGATGTTATGCTCCGAATTTTATCTTTCTGCGAGTTATGCAAACTTTACTACAAAGAAGTTTATTAGGATTGGGTTATATATAGCGTCTATCACGTTAACAGCGATCGGATTTTTATCCGAGAGAACCGCGCTCACACAAATTTATGTTTATAATTGTCTAAACATTGGTTTCGCTGGACTTGTTTTACTTAGTCTTTGGGAAAATTCATATTTCTCGAAATTCTTGAGCCTGCCTATATTTCGTCCTATAGCAAGAGTAAGTTATACAATGTATCTTTGGCATTTATATCCGACCTCTGCAGCAATCTCCTTAGTGTGCGGGACAGTAATTCATTCACTGAGTTATTCCAGAACGTTTGCTACTTTCCTAGTAGCAATGTTATTTACTTTTATATTCTGCGTGATCTTATTTTATCTGATTGAGAGACCTTTTTTAATCCTCAAAGATAAATGGATCGCTCACTTGAAATCTAAACAGACAGCGGGAATCTCCCAACAATCCATTTAGATTAGAATTTGCGACTTCTCTGGGAAAAATTCCGGAGAAGTCAGCCATCCTTCTCCCAATTCTCGCTCTTCTCAGCCTCCAGACCCAGTAAACATCTTGACTACTTTATAATTCCATTTACTATTTTTCTATGCTCATATTAGGTCAGGATTCCGGAAACCCTATCCTGATTTGGCCGGAGTTCTCTTGGACTCCCGTTATCAGCGGAGCGATCTTTTTAGTCCTTCTATTTACCGTAATATATCTATTGCAACGTTATCTGCGCGGACAAAACCGTCTCGCATTAGAGTACAGAGCAAAGATCGTATCTAAATTACAGCTCCATCATTTCAATTCCAAGGATACAAATCTTTTTCATACGTTCTTAGACCAAGTAGACAATCTCGATTTAAAACGATTAGCAGAAGATCCCTCTTGGTACAGAAAACATTTCCTTCCTGAATTTTTACAGTTTCTTGCAGAGCAGAGTAATCTTCCCGCATGGAAAGATATATTAATCATACATACTTTAGATCATTTGATAGAAGATCATAAAACGACTGCCAAAAACTTTATCACTGCTATTTTAGAAACAGATTCCGAGGAAAGATTTCCGGCCTTACTTGGTATCCAAGAATTGGATGAGAATTCCTTAAATAAAGCGATAAGAGCCAGGATTTATACCAAAAAAGTAGGAGCCACATTCTCTCTCACAAGATATGAAAGAATGCAAATCCTAATTCCGGATGAGAACAAACAGTGGCTCAAATCCGAAGCAATATTAATCTCTCAAGAGGGAACAAATCTTACCTTACAGATCAAAACAGTTCCCGAACTGGACGAGAAAAAAACAGAAGAATGGATCGAAACTCCTAAAACAAGCCCTGCAGGACCTGCCCATCCTAGCATAATACCGGATGAATATGTAAACAGTCTGGCACAAATTTTAGAGTATTCCGGCCTTCACGCAAGCACTTGTGAGGAGATCACTCGACTCGTACATGCATACAAAGAGCATCCAGGGTTGATACGAAGAAGACACAGACAAGAAGATTATAAAATATTAATAAGACTATATAAAGTTTGTTTTATTAAATTCCGCTCCCAAACAACGAATATCCCAAAACCTGTACTTCTTTTTATTTATTTTTTCTTTTTGGACGAAGGTTTGCTCTCTGCAAAAAGACTGCAAGACCTGGAACTTGCTATTGCCACATTAAAATCCTCAATGACAGATCGACAATACCAGGAAGTAAAACTTTCTATTCATCTTCTTCCCGACTGGTTAAACTTGATACTTGCAGGCAAAAAGAATCCATCCCAAAATCATATGGGACAAACCTACGACCAGATCCAAAAATCTAATCTACGCTGGAACCAAGAACCGGAAGCAAAGAATATTATGAATAAAGAATATCTTTTGCATATTCTGGATTGGGAATTAGAAAACATACTTTATATGGGGCTTTTAGGGATTTCCTTAAATCCGAATTTTGCATATCCTATTCTTTCCGAAGATCAGTTTTACGGCGCCACGGAAGCGAATCTTACTTTTACTGATAAGATTTTATCGAATGCCGAAAGAGTTTCAAAGATAGACACAAGTATCTTCCAGAGACAAGTAACTGCAATTTCTAATACAGATCCAAGCCATACCGAGCAGTATAGAAAGGAATTTTTTGCAGATTGTATCCTTCTTCCTTATAGCGGAAATAGAGGTGTTCTATGGCAAGAAACGAGTATCGGTAATCAGGATTACAGCAGATTATTATTTCCGGTAGTTATGACTGAAAATGCCACATTAGTCGTAACTAAAACCCTGGGAGAATTCCGATGGGAAACGGAGAGAAGTATGAGAGGTAGAAAATGGAAGGATCCTATCCCCGCTTCTCTTACCTCGGAATATTATTCTTATTTGGAAAATTTTCAAAAAAATCCAAACCTAACTATAGAGGCTAAAAAGAGAATAGAACAACAATGGGTAAAAGTTGGAAAGAATATCAAGGATATGTTTAGTATTGACTATGCCTATTGGATCCTCTTAGAAGCGGAAGGAAAGCCCAGACTCAATCGGGTCGTTAGGGAAATCCTGAATCGTTTTGTTCCTATCCAAATCAAGTCCTGATCTGAACGATGCCGGACCAAGAATCCTTAGATTCTTATGGAAAATAGTTTCCACGATATGAATTTCCTTTTTTCTATGATTTTAGCTTAACTCGATCCGAGGAAATCATCCGTTGAAATTTTTATTCTCCAAAAACGAATCAGAAATACCCGCGTTAAACGGCTTAAGAGCATTATCTATTTTTTTGGTAATATTGTACCATTTTTGGGACCACGCGGATAAGCTACATTTGCTGAATTATGAACACCCTCTAGTAAGGGTCGTTTTTCATAATCTTAGAACGGGCGTGGATTTATTTTTTATTCTAAGTGGCTTCCTAATATACAGTGGATTATTACAAGAAAAAAGGAAAACAAATACCCTGGATCTAAAAATGTTCTATATAAAAAGAACTCTTAGGATCATGCCGGCCTATTATCTTTGCCTTATCGCTTCCTTTTTTTACTCTAAAAATATATTAAATTATTATAACTCTCATCCGGATCTTCATCCTGAAGGAATTGCAGGGATACAGAAATTAGCTTCCACAATTTCTCACTCTTGGGCAGATGTTTTATATATTTCTAATTATTTCAATGATAGACTCTTTCTTTATGGCTGGTCCCTATCTATTGAAGAACAATTCTATCTAGTGATCCCAGCTCTTTGTCTTTTATTTTTCTTTAAAATACCGGACCGACTGAGAAGGATTACATTATTGGGATTATTTTTCCTCCCGTTATTTATAAGATTCATATACATGTCTTTCGGACTGACGGAAGCTGTCATACTTTATCATACTGAAACGAGGTTCGATACCTTAATTTGCGGAATGCTGATCGCGGAATTAGTATTTTGGAAACCCGATTTTTTAACATCGAAAAATCCCAAATTCTCTTATCTGTTAGGTTTTGGAGCAGTCTTGTTCTTAAGTTTTGCCTATTTAACGGAAAGAGTTGGCTGGGGTTTGGTTTTCAATTTCACCGGATTCCATTTAGGATATTCCTCTCTATTCATATTAGCTTTATGGAAAGAAGGTTTTATCAATCGGCTTTTTAGTCTTACGATTTTTAGACCTTTCTCGAGGATCAGCTATACAATGTATCTATGGCATACACCTTGCACAGCAGTCGCACTCGGAATAATTTTTGGATCAAAAATCCCAGGAAGTTTAAGCTTGGGACAATTTTTCTTGTTCGGACTTTTTGCAATTATAGTGTCTTTCGTAATCTGTATTCCGATCTTTTACATAACCGAAAGACCTTTCTTAGCGCTTAGAGATTATCTAGTCAAAAGAATGAAACAAAAGAAAAACGAAACAATGGTCCCGAACTAGGGACCTATCTTTTGGATTTCTCGCATTCTTCTAAAGTTTGCAAATTTCCATAACTCGCGACTCTAAGAGAGATTTTAGATTCTTTTATGGAAATATAGTATTAGATAATTCCTTTAATTTCCAAGAATATTAAGATCATGGAAGAAGTAACTCCTACGAGAAGACAACGATAACTCCATCTCAAATATCTATATTTTGTAAAGTAGAGAGATTTTCCCAAATTATATAAATCTCTAGTCAAGGCTTCATACAAAGAAGAATCTTCCGAAGCGATATCTTCCATCTTGGTCATAAATTCTTTTTCACTCAACGGAGCAAAATGCCCGAAAAACAAAGGATTTATTTGGCCGTTCTTTTTCTGTTTGAACGTGGGCATCACCGCAAGTATCGCCAAGATTGCCGCGATTACAATAAATACCATCAGAGTGAGTAAACCTGTTCTATAGACCGGCCTTTGGACGTAGCCCAAAGAAAGTGAGAGTATTACGAATGATGCGGCGATCAAAATATTCGCCTTTTGGTCCGCCATCTGGCTGAGCTGAGAATGATGTTGGTGAACGGTCCTAAAAAGATAATCTACTGCAGAACGAGCACGGACCGTTTTAAAATGATCTGATTCCATATAGCTCCAAGGATTTTGGAAAATTTTTTAAGACAAGACATAATTGCAATAGTCCATAGCCCAAAGTTTTCTTTTTGGAATTCCCACACTCCATTTCACTTTACATATTTAAACGTATCGTTTATATAGTATATATGTATTTAGGTCCCCTGGAGGGTTTCCAAGACCAGTTGTTTCGTCCGGTACTAGGCTGGAGCAGGGATAATGTCGGGCTTTTAACAGGAAGACAGGGTATCTATAAATTGGCGCTTCTTTGGGAATACGCATTTGCCGTTTCCGGATTCCAGGTCTTTAACTTGGACTGTGCCATTCGTTTCGATGTATTCACTATCACCGAAGAGACTAGAAAAAGAAGAGTATCCCCCGAGGCTCTTTTGGAAAAAATCCTGGTCCAGAGAGCATTCACTCCTTATCAAATCTTGGATTCCGTCCAGGAAATCTATTCTTCTAGAAAAGAAAATACGATCTATTTTATCCTAGCTCCCTGCAAACAATTCTTCGATGGAGATGTGCAAGACGACGAAGGCCTTTTCCTTTTGGAAAAATTGGTATTATTATTGGAACGTATACGTTCCAGACAGATTCCTATCGTACTTGTGGAATCCACAAAATACACTCATCCCAACTTTCAAAAAATTTTTCCTAAGTTAGTCGAACTCTCCGAAGATCTTTGGGAATTAAACGTGGTCGAAGGTCATTCTTATCTTAAGATCAGAAAAGCGAAATCTATATACGAGATCGAAACAGATCCGAATTCCAAACAGGAGTTTATTTATGGGTAGGACGGTTATTCCATATTCCAGACAAATGCAGTATATCGAGTCTAGTCTTGGACAATACAGGAGAGGACTTCGTAAACCGGACCAGGAAATTTTTGATGAATTGATTCGAACTGCAAAACTTCAGGTACAAGCGGGGGTAATGGCTTCTTCTCCCTATCCGATCGATATCATGCTTCTTACAATGATGATCGATTTAAAAAAGGAAATACTCAGATTAAAAAAAGAATCGGAAGATCTTCGGAAACAAGAATGAATCTCCGAACTACCAAAGGATATCTGTTCGACGTTTATCATGCGGAGGACATGGTATATCTTTGGTTAAAAAATGAAAAAGGTGAATCCCAACTTTTTTTAGATAAATTTTATCCGATCATATATGCAAGAGGAGAGGCTGATCTACTTAAAAAATTAGTAAAACGTCTTTTCGAATTAGATGCCATCCAAGAAATTCCGGTTTACGAAAATAGAAACCTATTCTACGAAAATAAAACAGTTCCAGTCCTAAAAATTATAATCACCAGACCTTCTATCCTTCCCAAAATCAGCCGTAAATTATTCGCTCTATATGGAAAATTCGAGATTTATCATTCTGATCTGGATCTTCCGACCAGTTACATGTTTCAGAAAGGTCTATTTCCTTTATGCAAAATGGAGATCGATTACACTGAAGATCCTGGAGCAAAAAGGGTCGTAAATATCAGAACGGAAGACTCTCCTAAAGAAATGGATTATGAAGTTCCCAAATTCAAGATCATACGTTTGGAACTCAAAAAAAGCCATAGGATCAATATAGAAAATAATCCTTTGATCGTAAGAACCGAAACGGATTACCATGAATTGTCCGGAACAAATCCCAGGAGATTATTAGAAAAATTAGATATACTTTTAAAAGAAGAAGATCCGGATATTCTTCTGACCCGGTACGGAGACCAGGTCATTCTACCTTATTTATTCTACCAATCCCAAAAACAAGGATTTCTGCCCGCACTGGACAGAGATAGGACCACTCCCATCCGAAGAAATATCAGCACCAAAGGAACCAGTTATTTTACTTATGGAAATATAGTGTTTAGAGCACCTTCTTATCCTTTATTCGGAAGATGGCATATTGATTCCAAAAACAGTTTCGTATATAAGGAAGCAGATCTAATGGGAGTTGTAGAACTCGCGAGACTTTCCAGACTCCCTATGCAAAAAATGGCAAGAGCATCCACAGGCAAGGCACTCACCTATATTGAAACGGATGTGGCCTTAAGAAGAGGCTATCTGGTTCCTTGGCAAAAAAGTGCGGTAGAAGCTCCTAAAACGGCGCTCCAATTATTGGAGGCGGACAAAGGAGGATTAGTTTTTCAGCCGGATATCAGCTATGGAAAAACGGCGGAGAATGTCGCCCAATTGGACTTTGCTCAGATGTATCCCAGCATCATGGCAATGCATAATATTTCTCCAGAATGTGTGAACTGCTTATGTTGTAGCAACGACGAAACAGTTCCGAAGGCTCCGGATATAGGATATCGTATATGCAATAAACGTAAAGGAGTAGTTTCTGAAGCCTTAGAGCATGTCTTAGAGAGAAGAGCCTATTACAAAAAACAATCCAAGATCAGCTCCGGAGAACAATTGGCAAATTATGAAGCAAAACAAGCCAGTTTAAAATGGATGTTAGTCACTTCTTTCGGATATTTGGGTTATAGGAATGCAAAATTCGGAAGATTAGAAAGTCACGAAAGTGTAAACGCTTTCGGAAGAGAAAAACTTCTACTCGCAAAAGAGACCGCAGAAGAATTCGGCTATGAATTCGTTCATGCGATCACCGACAGTATATTTATTAAAAACTATAATTCTTCTCCATTAACTTCCTCTGAATTGGATTCTCTGTGTTTAGAAATACAAAAACGAACCGGGATCAGAATGGAAGTAGATGGAATCTATAGCTGGTTACTTTTTCCTCCTTCCAGTCAAGATTCTGAAATGCCTGTGGCAAATAGGTACATGGGAAGATTCCAATCCGGAAAATTGAAATGTAGAGGAATTGGAGCCAGAAGAAAGGACCTACCGACCTTTATCACAAGCGCCCAATATGAAATGTTGGAATGGATGAAAACTAAGATTAGTATCCAAGATCTGAAAGAATCCGAATCCGAAATTTTAGCCATCTATCATAAATACGATGCCATGATCCGTCAAAACCATATTACGCCCGAAAATCTACTGCTTGTCAAATCCAGCTCCAGAGAATTGGAAGAATACGAAGTAATGGGAGCTACCGCACTTTCCATGATGAAACTTAAGGATTTCGGAATGGATGTGCAAGCAGGAGAAAAAATAAAATACTTAGTATTGAACCAAAGAGCTAAAACCAAGGACAGAAGATATATGCCTGAAGAAGAATTACAACTCTATCCGAACAAGATCAAAAATACAGGTTTCGACAAAGAATATTATAGAAAAATGTTAGCCGGGGTCTTCAGAGAAGTTTGGGCAGAATTTGCATCCTTCAAGGATTTTGATTCCCTTATAGACCCTCAAGGAAGATTCGATTTCTAAATTAAAGAGCACCCTTTTGCATCAATTCTAGATTCTTAATATACCTGTCTCTCTCTCCAGGATGATCCGATTTCCCTTTAAATTCCAAGCCTAGAGTTAAATGCCCATCCTCGTCTTTTCCCCACCAACGGATCGCTGCAGAAACAGTCAAAGGTGCCTGCATCTTAAAAAGAACATCGAAGATAAAATCTTCCTGCTTAGTTAAGGTATCGATAAGATTCGGGTCATCGATCTTCACTTTAAGTCCCTTGGCAGAAGCATCCAAAACCTTGAATTTTTCTGTAGTCTTAATTGTATTAGATTCTTTGATCCTCCCAACAACCTCATCGGAAAGTTTCCCCAGTTCCGAAAGATAATCCGAACTCAGCTTTTTATCCTTACTTTGAATCCAGATATAACCTATCGGGATCGGTTGGTCTGAATGGTTTTTGTAAATGATAGGGCGAATAAGTTCCGAAACAATTTTCTGGTCCTTAAATTTTCGGATCATTGTCCCGATATCATCATCGATATCCTTGGAATAATCCAAACGATCAGGCCCTGATTCGGAATAAGAATTAGCGTTTTGTGTATCTTCCAGCAATAAGGACTTACGAGAACGTTTAACGATTTCGAATTTCCTATCCAACCCGGGTTTAAACGTCTCTATTACTATATTATCAGTGCTGTTCTTTTTCAGGCGATTTTTATAATCTTCCAAATTCACCTTTATCAAAGTCGGAATATTGAACATATTCGCTTCAATAACCGTTTTCGGAGTGATTAAATTTGTGACGACTGCCTTGCCGCTCAAGACTTGGACCCTTGGACTTTCCCGATTCAATTTTGCGATAGCGAGTCTTTCTACCTTCAAAAGGTAAAGGTCCTTCTCCGCTTTTTGAAGGTATTGACAGTCAATTTCTATATACTTGGCCAGAATCTTGAATAAAGAGACCTTCTTCTCCCCCATTTCCTCCCAGTCTTCCGGCATACGGATTAGGATTTTCTCATCCTCTTCCAAATACTTTTTGATTACCGCTTTTTTATCAAAAGGATAGATCTTAAGAGAAAGCTCCTGTTCCAGTAAATATTTCAGAATGACATGCTTTTTCTGATCCTTGGAAACGATATAATCTAAAGTTCTGGAATTCTTTTCAAAATATTGCATAATCCGACTGGGCTTCTTTTAATAAGCGAATTGATTCTTTTCGAATTAACCGACTCACAATTTATTCTTGGAATGTCTTTCGTTTTCGCATTTTTTACGATAAAATCGGCTTCTTTTGAAAAAAATTTTTTACTAAATTTCATCCGTTAGGGGACACCGGCCGACTAACGTATCACTCGAACGGGGGAATTTGAGAACTGTGGGGAAAATCCTCAAAAAAGTAAGTTTTATCTATGTTTTCGTAGACCAACGGTTTTAATTTGATACGGAACTAATATAAAATGAAAGAATATACTTCCTAAAAATTATTCGGTTGACTAGTTTTAATTTTGGAAATAAATTATTAATTAGATTTTGAATTCGGAGACTATATGAAAAAGTTACTTATTGTCCAACTTCTTATTTTAATCCTTTCCGCTTATTCAAAACTCGGTCTTTATGCGGACGGATGTTATATCTGCGGTTCAGGTTCAAGTTCC
This sequence comes from Leptospira neocaledonica, assembly GCF_002812205.1. Taxonomy (NCBI): domain Bacteria; kingdom Pseudomonadati; phylum Spirochaetota; class Leptospiria; order Leptospirales; family Leptospiraceae; genus Leptospira; species Leptospira neocaledonica. The sequence goes on along the minus strand of NZ_NPEA01000013.1, from coordinate 28,555 downwards.
AATTGTAGGGACTATTGCAGTTATTCAGGTTCGGATACTTCTGAAAGTCGCAAAAAATGTGAGAAGTCAGGATGTAAGATCGGAGGAACGGCTAGTTGCCCTACTGCCGTAAATTATAAAGTTTGTTCTGCTTCTATTTTCGATTCTCCTATCGATAAGAAAGGTTACCTAGCATCCCTTCTCGCTAAATAGCTTCGAATCCCGGGGAGTAAATCCCCGGGTGTCTTTTCTTACTTCAAAGTATTTATAAAATCGCTTAGGTCGGCGCTGATCTTAGGAGAACTTACTTCGAATACCATAGGAGGATTTGTCCCCAGCGTAGGGCTGAACATTCCTAAACATTCCAGGCTTCCTATTCCACATTCTTTTGGATTGGGAGAGATCCATAATGCCCTCCATACCGAATAATTATTATCGTATTCCAATTCTTTAATCAAATTCAAATTTTTATCATATACTAACACTTTTGTATTCGCGGCATACGCTTCATAAGAAGGTAAAATCCCCAATGTAGCAACACTAAACAAACTGGAAAAGATCGTTACAAAGTTCAGGCCTATATTCCTTGTTTTTTCGAAAACAGGATAGTGTAATCCCATGATATAATAATCATAAGGAAGATTTTTAAACGAATATGTGTAATCCTGCCCTGTTTTTGAGATTTCTAAAAACTTTTCTAATTCTTTGATCCCAGTAGGTCCTGTTATCTCTAAGAAAGATTTTACGAATTTCGAAACCTTCTCCTGAGATAAATCCTTTCTAATTCCGTTTGGTTTATTCTCTCCCGGGATCGGAAAACTTCCCCCAATAGGCTCTTTGATCGTTCGAGAATATGGATCGGAAAGAGCTTCGAAGTCAACCGTCCCGTCAGGATTTTTTAACTTAGTGGATTTAAAGGTGTTAAATCCTAAATAAGCGATCCTGAATTTTTTAGTCGGTTGTTTTGTTGGAGCTCCTACATCTCCGGCTTGAGTAAGAGAATATCTGGAAGCGCAGGCATTGGATAAAAATAAAAAGAATAATGAGAAAACCAGTAAACGCATTTGGAAACCCTAAACGAGTTTTCAGGAAGATTCCAGTAAAAAATTTATCTCGTTTAAGGATTAAATTCTCAAACTTTTTCTTTTGAAGGAATCAACACCAAAGCTAGACAGCATAGAGCGATCACTAAAGTAACCGGAGTGAATAGTGTAGTCTCGGTAGAATTGATAGAGAATAAATTACCCAAAGTATTCAGAGAAAAGACAGCGACCATGATCCAAAGTGTTATACGAACAACCCATTGAGGAATTGGAAGCTTGATATATTTGGAGTCGAGTGAAATCACTATCAGAAAGATAGAATTTAAAAGAATAGAAATAGATTCAAATAGGATCATCTGTTCCCAGGTTTCCAATTTTCCTCCCCAAACTATGGAAAAAGGGACTGCACCGGAAATAATGATCGTATGAAAAATAATAGAACAGGAGAAAAATAAAAGAAGTAACCCTGCAGCTAACTTTCTAATCAGTATCTTTTTATTCATAATATCTACTCTCAATTATGCAAAAAAAATCCCCCAACGAATCAAATTCGGAGGGGGCTTTGTGAATTTTGAAACGGATAAAAGAACGTTCTTCTTTTACTTTTTCAGCTCAGGTGCCAGATCTGCCAGAGGGACCTTATCTTTCGGAAGGTTTCTGTAGACATCAAATTCGAATCCGTCTGCAGATTTTCCTTTTGAATCAGGTCCTGCGTTAGGATCGTTTTTATAATTATATCTGTCTCTATCTTCTCTGTCTAAGAAAGGTTTATAATCGGAACGATATCCCCATTTGAAAACGGAATCGTCAGGATTCTGAGCAACTACCAAACAAACCGGGTCTACCCAGCCTTCGTTTTTCTCGGTCTTAATACGGACCAATTTTTTCGCGATGTAATAATGGTTTCTGTAATCATAAACCTTTACTACAGTTCCAACGGGAAGTAGTTCCACTTGAACAGAACCCGGTTGCTCGTCAGAAAGAATCCCGACCTTAGGATCTAATTTACCTTTTTCTAATGTAGGGCAGTTAATATTCCCTACAATTTGAGCGGTGTTAGAACAAGCTCCCAAAGCGAGAGCTGCAATTCCGAGGATCGTAATATTTAATACTAATTTTTTCATGATCCTTTTCCTTATTGGTGATGGTGTAAAGAGTCTTCCAATCTCGGATCTCCCACCGGAATCAAAGGAGCTTTTTCTAATCTTTTCAGAACAACCAGACCGAATACTCCAATCACTCCTACTACTGCTCCTAAAGATACCAAGTATCCTCCGAAGGAGAAATTCACGAAATTAGCGGGATAAACTAACCAGAAAATTTCGGTAGCCTGAGTAAAGATAACCCAAAGAGCAACTTTTACTAAGAAGTCGATGTCTCTTTTGTTTGGACGGTTTAAAAGAAGTAAGAAAGGAACTGCAAACTTAATCGCAGGCAATGCCAGAGTCAAATATTCCCATCCACCGGTTAGTCTTTGCTCATAGAAGAAAGTTTCTTCCGGAATGGAAGCATACCAGATCAACATAAACTGAGAGAAACCAACATAAGCCCAGAATACTGTGAATCCGAGTAAGAATTTTCCCAAGTCGTGGATATGGTTTTCGTTCACCAGGTTTCCTAAAAATCCTTTCTTCTTCAGGTAATAAGCCATGATTATGAAAGAAGAAAGTCCTGCCTGATAAGCTCCTGCGAAGCAATAAACTCCGAACATGGTGGAGAACCAGTGTGGAGTAAGAGACATTACCAACATGATGGAAACTAAGGAGAAAGATAGTGCGAAGAATATAATATATCCTCCGGCTAACTTCGCATTAAACTGAGTGTGCTTAACGTCTTTGTCGCTGTCCTGAGTTACGGATTTCTTATAGAATAAGTATCCAAAGGTAGACCAAGCTGCTCCTAAAACAACCACCATCGCGGAGAAGAATCCGATATTCAAAAGTGGCTTTTTGTGTTTTAGAAGTTTGTCCGCTTCTACAACTTCTGCGTGAGTCCACTCATATAGATCATGAGCTCCTAAGATCAGAACAAGAAGAAGGACCGCTGCAACCGGGACGAATAATCCATACGTTTCGGAAATTCTACGAAGAGTTACCGGCCAATGTGCACCTGTAATATGTGCCAAAGAAGTAAAGAAGATCCCTGCAAGTGTAATTCCCAAAATGAAAAATACACCCACCAAGTATGCAGACCATGCCGGATTGGAATGACCGCCTTCATGACGAAGTTCAGGATGTCCAAGACCGAAAGTTGCAAGGCCTAAGCTTACTAAACCTACTAGAATCATTCCGACCAGAGCGTTTCTGGTTTTGGAATCCAACTTAAAGTTGATTAAGTTTTGTTCTACTTTAACTTCCATTATTTACCAGCCGTTCTGTTGTCGTATTCTTGTAATTTACGAACATATAATATGATTTTCCAACGATCCTCGGAAGGAACCTGAGAAGCATAACTTTTCATAGCTCCTTTTCCTTCGGTGATGATATGATAGATCTGTCCGTCGGAATAACCTTTAGCGATTGCAGATGTAAGTGCAGCCATTGGACTTCCGTCGCCTTGAGCCATATTCAAACGTGGAGCTGGACCTACTACGGTTCCATTTCCTTGTCCTCGAACACCATGACAAGGGCTACAATACGTTTGGTATTTGATCTCCCCTTTTTGAAGATTAGCCAAATCACCTTTAAAAGGATTTGCTAAACCTTTATTTGGAAGCTTGTTGAGATCCAGCATACCCGCATACTCGTAAGGGTAATATCCTTGAGGAACTGCTCCCACAGGAGGAAGGCGTAAGGAAGTATTGTTCGGAAAATTAGAGTCCGCTTCCTGAGCCTCTCTTGCTGGAGAATCAGCCATATCCGGCATGTACTCCATTGGAGGAGTCTTAGACTCGCAGTTCCATAGGATCAAACCCGCGAGAGAAAGAGCAAAAATTCTTTGCAGTGAAATCATCAAAATTCTCCTATTTCACCGTCTCGACATGTTTAGAGCCGAGGCCTTTGATAAAGTCGGTCACTGAACCTTCTGAATAATTCGCGGAGTTGGAAGGGATCCAAAGTGCGAATTTGTCGGTAGTGATGTCCGGATGTAAAACCTTACGACCGGTTCTTGGAAGTTTAGCCAGGAAGAACAAAGCTGCAGCTGTGGAAAGTCCAGCCATGAACACTGTAAACTCGAATGTGATTGGAATATATGCGAACCAAGCGTTGAAACTTTTTCCGGAAATATTGATCGGCCAATCGTATTTATGAGTTAAATACTGCATAGAGAAACCGGTGATACATCCGAAAAGCCCCATGAAGAAGGTCACCCAAGGAAGTCCGGAACGTGCAAGACCCATTGCATCATCCAGTCCGTGAACAGGATATGGAGTAAAACAATCGAAGTTGGTATAACCCTTCTCTTTTGTTTTTTGAGCCGCGTCTATGATCTGAGCAGGAGTATCGAATAGTCCGAAAACTCCATGCTCTGTTTCTTCGAAAGTATGAAACTGTTCTTTCTTAGGAGTATACATTAATGATGACCTCCATCTTTATGAGGCATTACTGTTTTCACTTCCGCGATCGCGATTACTGGAAGTAATCTACAGAAGAGAAGGAACATAGTGAAGAAGATACCGAAGGTTCCGAGTAACATCATGAAGTCGTAAACCGTTGGAATGTATTTATCCCAGCTGGAAGGTAAGAAGTCCGCGTGTAATGTCATTACGATCACGAAACGTTCGAACCACATACCGATGTTTACGATGATGGAAACGATGAACATCACAGGGATGCTGTTTCTAAGTTTTTTAGACCAGAATACCTGAGGCGCAAACACGTTACAGCTGAACATGATGAAGTATGCCCATCCATAAGGTCCGAATGCTCTGTTTACGAAGGTAAATCCTTCGTATTCGTTTCCTGAATACCAAGCCATGAAGAACTCAGTGGAGTAAGCAAGACCCACGATCAAACCGGTAACCATGATCACCTTGTTCATGTTTTCCAAGTGTTTCATGGTGATATAATCTTTCAGTTGGAAGACTTCCCTTGCGATTACCATCAGAGTAACCACCATCGCGAATCCGGAGAAGATCGCACCGGCAACGAAGTAAGGAGGGAAAATCGTAGTGTGCCATCCAGGAACGATGGAAACAGCGAAGTCGAAGGATACGATCGTGTGCACCGAAAGAACCAGAGGAGTAGACAATGCAGCGAGGATCATCGCAACAGTCTCTAAGTGAGACCAAGCTCTATTGGATCCAACCCATCCGAAGGAAAGAATATCATATACCTTTCTGCGAATAGGAGTGGTCGCTCTGTCTCTCACAGCTGCGATATCCGGGATCAAACCGATATACCAGAAAACAAGAGAGATACTCAAGTAAGTGGAAACCGCAAATGTATCCCAGATCAGAGGAGATCTGAAGTTCACCCAAAGAGGTCCTCTTTCATTCGGATAAGGGAATAACCAAAATCCCATCCAAGGACGTCCGATGTGGATGATCAAAGTGGATGCAGCAGTTAACACCGCGAAAATGGTCATCGCTTCTGCAGCACGGTTAATACCGGTTCTCCACTCTTGGCGGAACAGATAAAGAACCGCTGAGATCAGAGTTCCTGCGTGACCGATACCGATCCAGAATACGAAGTTTACAATGAAAAATCCCCAACCTACAGGATTGTTAATCCCGAGGATATAAAGACCTTCGTATACCAAGTATCCGATGATACCTAAATCGATTACGGTAATGGTAAGAGCCAGAATGAAAGCCTTCCACCACAAGGAAGTGGGGAAAGCTTCTACCGGCTTGAGGATATCCTCCGTAACGTCACGGACGGACTTGCCGCCAGTGACTAAGGGTTGGATATCCAGGGCTTCTTTGATTGCGTTAGGTATAGACATAGCGCTTTAATTACTCCGGATTAAGCTCTTACCCTGGTCAGATATGCGACCTGGGGACCGACATTTAAATACTCGAGAACTCGGAAAGATCTAGGATCCGCACTAAGTTTGGAAACCTTAGAAGTTTTATCGTTGGTATTACCGAAGCTGATCGCATCTGCTGCACAGCTTTGCTCGCAAGCACAACGAACTTCTCCGTCTTTAAGAGTTCTACCTTCGTTCTTAGCATGGATTTTAGCCTCTGCGATCTTATGAGCGCAGAAGTTACATTTTTCCATAACCCCTCTACCACGAACCGTAACTTCAGGATTGAGTCCGAGATATCTCGGAGTTCTGGATCCTTTTTCGGCTCCGGTATCGTTATACCAGTGTTGAGCCCAGTTATAACGACGAACTTTGTAAGGACAGTTGTTAGAGCAGTAACGAGTTCCAACGCAACGGTTATAAACCATGTCGTTGATCCCTTCGGAACTATGAACGGTAGCTGCAACAGGGCAAACAGTCTCACAAGGAGCGTTATCACACTGTTGGCACATCATAGGCTGGTGAGCGATCTGTAGATCTTCCGGTTTTTCAGGATCACCGATATAGTAACGGTCGATACGAAGCCAATGCATCTCGCGACCCACTCTAACTTCGTCTCTTCCTACTACAGGAATATTGTTCTCTACTTGGCAAGCGATGACGCAAGAACCGCAACCGGTGCAAGCAGTCAAATCGATAGCCATACCCCATTTATAACCAGGGTATTCATGAACCGGGTTTGCTCCGGCTGCGTAGACCATCTTACCGTCTTTTTTAATTTTAGGAATTTCGGATTCTTTCACTCCGGAAGCTGGATTCTTTTTCCATTCTTCCAAAGAAGTAGATTGAACCAAAGGACGATCTTCGTATCCGAAACCTGGAGATAAAACGTGGTGGTGCTGGGTGCAAGCAAGCTTGTAGGTTTTGCCTGTTTTCTCGAGAGAAGTCACGGAAATTCCAGAGAATACTCCATCTTCTGCAAGAGCATAAGCGTTCTTACCTACTTCGTTTCCTACTTTACCAGCTGCAGTTCTACCGTAACCAACAGCGATTCCGATCGTATCCTTGTGAACTCCAGGTTGAACCTGAGCAGGAAGTTCGATAGAACCTTTGGTGGTTTTAACGGAAACCACATCATTGGATTGGATCCCTTTTTCTTTCGCCAATGCAGGAGAAATAACTACGTAGTTGTCCCAAGTAACCTTGGTAACAGGATCCGGAAGCTCTTGTAATAGAGAGTTATTCGCGGCTCTACCGTCTCCGATGGAGCTTGTCTCATAAAGAGCCAAACGGATTCCAGCAGGATAACTTGCAGGCTTTTTCAGGGCCGCTTTATTGAAGCCACGAGTAGCACTTGCAGTTTTGCTGCGGTCTTTAGCCCTTACTGTGGTTCCAACTCTGAGAAGTTCTTCCCATTTCTGTTTAGAACCTAGTTTTTTGGTCCAAGAGTTCATTACGAATTCGTAAAACGATTTTTCGTTAGAAAGAGATCCGCCTGCGAAAGCGATCAAACTGTCCTCGAAAGAACGAGTGTTGAATAAAGGACGGATCGCAGGTTGTTGGATAGAGAATATTCCCTTAGTTCCTTCTGAATCTCCCCAAGACTCTAAGAAATGAGTAGTGGAAGCCAGATAATTGGAAGCAAGCGCAGTCTCATCCGCCCTGTCAGCAAGACTTACAGTCAAAGCAGCTCTATGAAGAAGGTCCTTCCAAGAATCTCCCGCTTGGTAAACCAAGTTGGTATCGTAGAGGAATAGAACTCCTACTTTAGTTTGTTTTAATGCTTCAGTAAGTTTATTTAAGTTACCTGAATAATCCGCTAACCCTTCTTTCTTAGGAGTAGCGTAATCAACAGTCTTACCGTCGTTGTCTAAGGTAGAGTTTAAGAAGTTCACAAGGATTTGAAGATCCACAGCTTCTTTAGTAGAAGCGGCAAGACCACCGGCTACCACAAGAGATCTACCTTTGTTTGTCCAAAGTGCTTTTGCAGTTTTACGGACTCCCTCTGCGCTAACTCCAAGTTCTCCTGCGAGACTTTCTACTGTAGAAGCTCCGGTAACATCCTTAGTATTTGCTCCTAATTCTCCCAGACCCGCAGCAATTGCAAGAGCCAGTTTGGACTGGTCACCAGGACGAATCGGAAGTCTAAGATCCGCGTTAGATCCAGACATAGTAGGAACGGATTCGGCAGCGATGAAGTAGTTAAGATCCTTTGCTCCATCTCTTAGGTTTCTGCGTTTTGCAAAATCCTTTTGGTGTTCTTCAGGAGACAACCATCCACCCATAAAATCGCAATCGATGGACAGGATCGTGTTCGCCAATTCGAAATTATAGTTAGGAACAAGTGCCTTTCCGTAAGAAGCCGCTTGAGCTTTGGAAATTGCATCTTCCGGAGAAGTGATAGAGATCTCTAAATGTTGTCCCCCACCGACTGCTTTTAAGAAGTCAGCGATGATCGCTTTGGTAGAAGGAGAATCAAGAGGTCTAGTTACGATTACAGTATTACCTTTGTTCTTAGAAAGAGCTTCCTGAACTTTAGAATCCAAAGCGGCCCATTGGATATTCTCCACTTTTCCGCCGGAAATTGCCGCCGGACCTTGTGCTCTGTCTGGATCATATAGATCAAAAATAGCAGCTTGGCCAGAAGCACCAAGAGCACCTTGAGAAACAGGGTGATCTTCGTTTCCTTCTAATTTTAGAGGACGTCCGTCTTTAGATCTAACTAAGTAACCGGTTCCGTTAAATACGGTAGCATAGTAATACGCTTGTCCGTGTTTTACGAAATCAAAAGTACCTTCGTCAGTTTTCAGATCCACGTATGGAACGATTTTTTCGACAGGCTTGCGTACACAATTTAAGGAAGTCATTGCGACTCCCGCACCCATCAATTTGAGGAAAGTTTTACGATCGAACTCGCCGGATTTAATTCTTGCGATTACTGGATCCGGAGAAGTGAAAAATTCAGAGCGTGCTAGGTCCTTCGTTTCTTTTTCGTTATCTTTCAGTTCGAGGGAGAGCCAGTGAGCTTTCTTTTCTTTCTGGAAATTCTTTTTATCCATCTGTTATGCTATCTCCTGATTATCTGTGACAGGTGGAACAGTCGGTAGGAGCATTGTTCTCCCGGTGGCAGTTGATACAGTATCCCATATTCAGAGATGCTACCTGCTTGACCTTGACCATTTCAGCTACATTGCCGTGGCATTGCGAACAATCCACGCCTCTTGAGATATGGCGAGAGTGATTGAACTGAACATGATCCGGAAGGTCGTGGATTTTCACCCACTCGATCGGTTTCTTGTTCGTGTAACTTTCGCTCAAAAATTTTATATCTGGGCTGTTCTTTGCAACAAGCGAGTGACAGTTCATACAAGTAGAAGTATTCGGAACCGTTGCGTGCGCGCTTGTTTCTACACCAGTATGACAATAACGACAATCTATCTTATTATCACCTGCGTGAATCTTGTGGTTAAAAGGTATAGGCTGATCCGGAGAGTAGCCTACATATTTGGAGGGAGAAAAAATCAGGTAAGCCACTGCTGCAATAGCAATAAGCGGAACCGAAAGTTTCAAAGCTTTCTTATTCATTCGTGAGAAGTCCCGTGGGTTCCAAAATAAGGTTTGGGAACAAGGATTTTGGCTTAGGTTAAAATTGCAAGTAAACGCCTAAAAACGCGATTGGTTTGGCGATTTCTTGCATTTTTCTTTGAGACTTAGTATCAATTAAATGGATACCATTTGTATTGAAGAAGGTCTATTTTAGAAGATAAAAGATCTCGAATACAAAACCTAAGTTTATGATAGATATGATTAGAACGGTCGTTCTTAATATTAAGAAAATTCCTGGATTTTACTTTCTCATATCACTAAAATATGAATTCAAAAATCTAATTTGGAAAGAATGATGCACTGCCCACTGATCCGATTTCTGGGAATTCCCTTCGCTTTCCTAATAACAATCTCCATTATCGCGAAAGGTCCCATAAAAAAACTTAAAATCACAAGCTTCAATTCCTACTTTTTATATGATGAGATAGGAGATTCACATAAGTTTCCTAAAGATAGAAGGCATAGAACGGAAGAAGATTTTGCCAAAATAAAAAAGATAATTCTTTCCAATCATCCCGACATAATCGGATTCCAAGAAATAGAAAACGAAACCGCACTTCAGCATATTATAATAAATGAATATGAGTGCACAGCGACAGTTACTCCAGGTTATTCTCAAGAGTTAGGATTATGTTGGAAGAAGGAACTTGGAAAACCGACTATCAGCGAATTAGAACAACTTTCCATTCGCCCGGGCCTGAGAAAGGGACTTCTTGCAGAGTTCAATTTCGATGGTAAGAAAGTTTTTATCTTAGTAGTTCACTTGAAAGCGGGACATTCTCCAAAGGACAAGAAGGAAAGAAAGGAACAGATACTTGTATTGAAGGATATTCTGCCTTCCCTAGGTAAATTTGTTTTGTTAGGAGATTTTAATGAGGTTCTGGAAAGAAGAATAGATCTCTGGAAAATTCTTCAAAAAAATCTAAAACTTAAGATAGCGAACTATAAACAAAAATCGGATTGTTGGCAACACAATGACGGCTTTATAGATTACCTGATCACGAATATGGAATGGCAAGAAGGAAGTTTTATCCAAACCAAGTTCGAATCTGACGATGGCAATTTTGACGGGAATCCAAGCGCAGAAAAAGGCCTTTCGGATCATTGTCCAGTGAGCGCGGATTTATTATTGGAAAGATGATGGCTCATAATTTTACCAAAACAATCTTAAACCCAGAGGGTTATACTCCTTTAAGTATCTATCTTTTGTAATAAACACAAAATCAAAACTTACCGCTTGCCAAACCAGAAATCTATCGAATGGGTCTGTATGTTTCCCGGTCGGCAGCTTATAATAATTCGCAAATATCTCAGGAGAATCTCCGATAAATTCAAATCCAGCTTCTCGGATCTTTTTAGGCAGTTGCTCTGGTGTAATTCCTTGTAAGTCCATCTTTCTTAGAGAAAATTTCAGTGAAATTTCCCACAAAGAAATACTACTAATAAAGATCCGGTTCGTCTGGTTTAAAATTTCTGATTCAACTTTATAAGATAAATTCTCCGGCTGAAATAATACCCATAAGATTGCATGTGTATCCAATAGATAATTCACAGATTCAGGAATTCCTCCTCTGTCATTTTAAAATCATCGGAGATTTTAAAGGAAGCTTTTCCCTTTAAAATTCCTAGTATTCTTTTTTTGGGTGTTCCAACTTGATTCGTTGGAATTCGTTTTTTCGTAGTAGGCTCTGATTCGTGTTCAAATCGCACTAATGGGAATCGGTATTTGAGTCCTGTAGCTGTCATTTTCATGACCCAAGGATATTTATATTTTTTTAATTCGTCAACTACATTGATTTCAAATCACTTCGAACACGCGGAATATCAATTCCAAGTTCGTGTTACGTCCATATTTGCTAGCTAACACGAACTCAGCATATCCTATGTTTATAATTAAATCAAAGTTCTCGTCTCAAAACTTCTATATCTGAATTCAATTCCTGGATAGAAGACTTCATCTTTCCATTATAAATTCCGCGTAATCTAAGTTGAGAATCTAAAAGATACACATGATCCGAGTGAAGGAAATCATTTTCAGTGAGCTTCTTTTTAGCGTTTTCTTTCGGGATCGCTGTGTCCGCGTTAAATGAATCTCTTGCTAAAGCATAAATTTCTTTTTGATTTCCTGTCAGAAGTTTCCATTTTTCATAACGGATTTTTCGTTTGGATCCGTATTCTTTTAAAACCTGAGGAGAATCCAAATCAGGTGTGGCGGAGAAGGACAAAATTTGGATCTTGGTGTCGGCCTCGAATTCCTTCTGCACCAAACTCAAATTATTAGTAATTGTAGGACAGATCCCGGCACATTTAGTAAAGAAAAAGGAAACAACAGTAATTTTTCCCTTACAGGACACTTCAGAAATATTCTGATTCTCCTGATCCTTCATTATAAATTTGGAAATCTCTCTTGGTTTAAAAGTATTTTTATTCTCCCAGACCGGTTGAAGATCTTTTCCATAATATAAAGGAAGTTTATCCTTTTGAGGTAAGGAGAAGTCGGTGATTTCTTGCGAATATTCCTCTTTCGGATCTTTAGAACAACCGATCGAAAGAGAGATTAAAATCAAACTGCAGAATAAAATTTTAAAATAGGACCGTATTCCCATCTTCATCTCCTCTAACTTGGCTGCATAATTTTCCGCCCGTCATCCCATATGCTCGTCCTTGATAGATCACAAAGTTCATATAGATCTGCCCGTTCTCTCTCCACATCTTCTTTCCAACCACTTTTCCATGATCGAATTTTGCGTAAGAATATAATGTACCGGAGTTTCTCCATTCCCATTGGGAGCCGTGAAACTGCCCCTCTGAGTATTCATTATGAAAACGTTTTTTACCGTCGGGAAACCAACCAAGATGAGTTCCGATCTTCTTCCCCTGGGAAAATTCTCTTTCTGCCAAAACTTGGCCGTTAGAATGTACATCTTTTTCGATTCCATCAGGCAAACCGTTCTTGTAAGAAGTTACACGGACGATTCCCAATTCTTCCGTCCTTGATTCCAAAAAGCCGTAGAACTTTTCTCCTCCATAAAAAACAACCCTTCCATTTCGAGTAATAGAAGGATCAGTGCTTACAACCCGAGCCGGATCGCAAGCGACTAGAAGAAAGCAGATCGTGAATAAATAGAACTTCAATCTAACCTCTGATTAGTCTACGGAACCTGGAGTTCCCTTGAAATAACTCCCTATGATGTATCCGTTTAAACCTGTTTGGTTTTCCACGTGATAACAATAAGTCGAATCAACAAATTCGGTAGTTGTACAGGAAGTGGTATGTGTGGTAGAATCCAATGTAGGATAAGAACCTGATTGATTTTTCTTTCCATAAATTGGGAAACCATCCAGCATGATCCCTACCATATTATCATCATCATTTGTGATTTTATAAGGCTCCGTATGATAATGATATTTTCCAGTATTCTGTGGGTGGCCTTGAGATGGGTCCATTGTATAATATTCAGTTGCAAAAGAATCTCCAGGAGCCGCCTGGTTATTGAAGATCACAACACCCAATGTTGTAATTCCGACAGAATCCGTTCCTGCATTGGATTGTGAACAATCCGTAACTGTAGGAGTAGTCGGGATCGTCATCGTGATATTCTGGGTAATAATATGATTTGGATTGGTATGGAAACCTGAGTCCATGCTCTCAGTGTAAGTACTATCCGTACCAGTATAGTAGGTGCTTTTATGTGGAGGCCGATCATTGGTTGTGATCACATAATTGGAACCTTCTACAGTAATAGTCACACAGTGAAAACTGGTCTTCATCCAGCAAGGAGCCTCTGCAGCAATGCTAGTTACACAGGTAGGCCCCCCAAAACCAAGATCATCATTAGACTCATTAATCGCAGCGGGGCAAGACGCAGTGGACGTAAGAGTTGTGGGCATTGTAGTGGTGGTTGTTGGTGTACATTGAGAAGCGGCCAATAAAACCGCTGTGGAAGAAAGATCACTCCCTCCAGAATTATCACAATTCCAAATAAAAGCTGCAATAGCAATCAGTAGGACAGATCGTAATCGAAGCATAACTACTCCAAACTTATTAGTTTAGAATAATCTACGAGATCTTTCGAATGAATTCGACCGCCCCAATCGGCTCGAACCATATTTTTAAAATTTTAACGTGAACTCACTTCGGAAATTTCTTCCAGATATTGTGTCGGTGTCTTCCCTGTGACTTTTTTAAAAGAAGTGTTAAAAGTGGACTTGGAATTGAACCCATACTCAAGGGCCAATCTCAAAAAATTCGGACGTTCTTCCGAAATATTTCCCAAAACAAAGATGATATCTTTGATCCTATATTCGTTTACGAAATTATAGAAATTTGTTTCCAACGTTTCGCTTAAGATTTGTGTGATATAGAATCTTGGAACTTCCGTATTTTCGGAAAGTAGATCGATAGAAAATTCGGAATCTTTATAAGGTTTTTCAGACTCCATATAACCACGAATCTTAGATAGATACTCTGGGATCATATCTTCTCTTAGTCCGGATTTTTCGTATTTTTTGCGTTCTTCTTCTACCTCCTCTTCTTCTTTTGAAGTTTTTGTCTTAAATGCATGCAGTTCTCTATGAGTGTAAACCACGGTTTGTCTTACACCGAACCAGCAGAAAAAAACGGAGAATGCTAAAACGGCTGCTCCTCTGATCAGTCTCGGCTCGTAGGTTTCCGGAGGAAGGTCCGTAAATAGCAAACCTTCTAACAAAAAATGGACACAGGTAGAAATTACGAATAAAACTAAACTCCAATACATCCATCGTAAATCCTTAATACCATCTATATTAGAAAAATGATTTACTATATTCCTTCTATGTCTGTTCAAAAGTAAAAACGTCCAAATGGAATACACCAACATGGAAGTGACCAATAATCCGCCGTTTGGATGAAATCCCCTACTCGGCCTATGCCATTCATGAGGATACAATTCTTCTTCGGGACTTTGGAAAAAGAACAACTTGGCTAAAAGTATAAATTGGAGGAATACAAAAGGAACAAAATGAAGAAGGTCCGTTCTTCTGAAACTCTTACCTTCCGTTGTCAGATTTCGAATATACAATAATAATAATGGACCATAAGTATAAGGAAATAGGATGGTAAAATCTAAAAACTCAGGACCCCATTCGAATCTATAGGCAAGCAAATGCCCTAAATGGGGTACCGAAAGAAAGATCGTAAATACAGAATAAATTGAATCGAAAGGATACCTAGGTCGTTTGGTAAAAATTAAAAAGGCGGAAAAAACGCAGATTGTAAACGAAATGATCGGTATCGCAGGAACCATAACTAAGTTTGACCCGGAAAATCTCCCGGTTTGGTCCTCCATCTTCTATGTACCCAAAAATATTGTTCAGGATATAGTTTAACTTCTTCTTCTAATGCTTTGGTCCAAACTTCAGTATAATGGCGGATCGCAGCTTCTCTATCCGAAAATGCAGATTTATCTACGAAGCCAAGATCCTTAACGCGAACCATGACCTTTCCTTTCTCTCCGCATAAAACAGAATAAAGTAACATCTTTGCGCCGGTCAAATACGCCATCAACGCAGGACCTTGGTAAGTAGAAGCTTTACGATTGAAGAAGTCTACAAAGATCCCGACCTTACCTGCATTTTGGTCCGAACCGAATCCTACCCAGTATCCTTGTTTTAACATCTTAGTAACTTGGCTGGACTCTTCAGTAGAAACCAACTTGATTCCATTCTTACTTCTTAATTTATGAATGAGTCTGTCCACATAAGGATTTCGGACTTTTTTATAAATCCCTCCTCCCTTCATTCTAATCCCCATAAATTGTACAAGGATTTCCCAGGTCCCAAAATGTCCTGAGATCAAAACAACTCCCACCCCATCTTGGATCGTTTTCTGTTCGATTGCCAAAGACTCTGCATCATAGACTAGATATTTATCCATCCATTTACGGCTTAAACGAGGAGCGAATAAAGTACCTGCAAGAAGATCACCTATATGAAGAAAACTTTTCCATACTAGTTCCTTCTTCTTTTCTTCCGAATATTCAGGGAATGCATAAGAAATATTATCGTAAGCTATCTTACGATGTTTTTTAGCGAGTGGATAAAGAAGACGTACTAAAAATCTTCCGTAAACTAAGCAGGCTCTATAAGGTAGAATTCTGAACGGTAGATAAAATAAGTATAAAAAGATATAGGGAATAATATAGCGAACCAAAGTGGATCCAATTCTTGTTTTTCGAACATAAGGATTCGATGTAGGTTCTTTGACAAGCAAAAAGACCCTCAGTTCATTTGATACAATATCTCGAAGAGGATCTGCGTTCCCAATTTCAAATTTTCCAAACTAATACTTTCATTCTTAGCATGAAGCATAGTCAGCTCTTTTTCGTTAAGAAGAACTGGAATTAACCCATAACATTCCAAACCTATTTGACGAAAGTATGCATTATCCGTTTTACCCGGAGAAATAAAAGGAGCGGCTACACTTCCTGGAATTTTGCGAGTCGCAACCGAAGCAATCGTTTGGAAAAGAATAGAATCCAATTTAGATTTATCTGAGCTAACAGTGGATGCAGGTTCCACTTCTACTTCATATTTTCCCGCTATCTTTTGGATCTCTTTTAAATATTCCAAAGGATCAAACCCAGGAAGAAGTCTCACATCCAGTTTTGCTTCCGCCAAGGAAGAAAGTACATTATGACCTTTACCTTCTTCCGTTTTTAAGCCGGAAACAGCCTTAGTATTTCTAGTGATAGCGCTCAGCTGCCTGCTGGAACGAATCGGCCCGTATAATAAGCCTCTTAAAATTGGAATATTTGAATTTTTTAATATAAATGATTTTGGAAAAGAGCTGATACTTCCCAATTGATAGAAAAATCCTTGGGTTTCTTCGGAGATACGGATCTCAGTATCATATTCCAAAACTTCGGTCAAAAATTTCAAAAGTCTGAGACTGGGATAATTTAGACTTGGGGTGCTTCCATGTCCTTGGTCCCCTTTTGCTCTAACATTCAACCAAAGATTTCCTTTTTCCGCATATTGGATATTGAAGATGATACTTCCAGGTATAGCGACATCCTTGGTCCCGAAACTTCCTTCGTTCAACATATATCCGTAACCTTTGAACAATTCAGGATGAGCTTTTAATAAAAATCTGGCACCTCTTTCACTTCCGGATTCTTCGTCTGCCATACTTAAGAACATTATTTTTCTTTTAAGTGGAACCGCAGATCTTTTCAGTTCCAAAAAGGAAACAATCTGCATTGCTATAAGACCTTTACAATCCAAGGCACCTCTTCCGTGAATTCTACCTTCTTTGATTGTTCCTGCAAAAGGGTCTTCCGTCCATTCCTTCGGATCCGCTTCTACCACATCCAAATGATTTCCTAAAATTAAACCTTTTTCGGAACTGGGAGAACTCGGCTCCAACTCAGCGATTAAATTCACTCGATCCGGAAATCCAGGCTCGGAGACAAACTTGGTCTTAATACCTTCTTTTTCGAAAATAGATCTGATATATTCTGCGACTTGTTTTTCGTTTCCTCTAATCGATTTGATCCGAATCAGATCTGTGAGAATTTTAACTGTTTCCGCCTCTCTCTTATCCCAGGATAGAATATGATTTTCTTCCTTTAGAGAAGTGTCCTTAATGGGGGATGTGACACATTGATAGAAGAATAAGATTGAACAAAGATAAAAAAATGTGCGAGAAACGAACATTCGTCATTTCTAAAAGAAGAATGATCAAAAGTCGAGAATTACTTATAGGGAAAAGTAGCCCCAGGAGGACCCTGGGACCAAAACCAAACCAGGCTCATAACAAAGCCTACTTAAGAATTCGGAGGGTTTACAAAATTTCCCTTAAACTTTTTTAATATTTTTAAAAAAAAAATTCGAAGGATCATTTTCTGGAAATTTCTTTCCCAGGTTTAAATCGGATCTTTCCTAAATACACCTTGGTGGTCAAAGAATCTCGTTTGGATTTTAAGAAAAAACCAAACTCGGGAGTAGCTACCTTGTAACTCTCATATTCTGCAAAAATATCCAGATCCACTCGATCCGCAGTAAATTCGTCAAAATGAGGCATATACTTTTCGGAGATGAGTATCATTCTTTCTCCATCCTTCTGCAATGCTTCGAACAGAACTTCCGGATCAAATAAGGTTCTGGTCAAACGTTTGGAATAAAACGCATAGGATCTTTTAGAGGCAGGAACTCCGAACATCAGAAACTTTTCTTTTCCAGGTTCTGCTTCTTGGATAATCTCTCCTATTTCCTTAGAAGGTTGGTAAGATACAAGCAACGGATACGCATATAAACTCACCAAAGTAAAGAAGAAGGAGACGGATACCACTAAGGTCCCGAGCACGGCTTCCGTCTTAAAATATAATAAAACGATAGCCGCAATTCCCAGATACACTGCCACCCAAACATAATAGGAAACCGGAACATCTAAGACCAAGATCGGAAATAAGATCCCTGCGAACACAAATCCCAAACTAGTTAGATAAACTAAAATTTTACCCGCAAAAGAAAGAGATCCTTCCGGACTTTCTATCAGTCTGAGCAAAAAGCCGGAGCCAATAATAGCTCCTGCAGGAAGGCACCAGTAAATGTACTGAGGCAATTGGTATTTGGAAAAGCTGATCAAAAACAAAAATAAGAACAACCAAAAAGCAGGGACAAAATCCTTATCTCTCCATTCATTTTTTCGAATATTAGAAAATAGATTTTTACCCTTCTCTCTGATGAATCCGACTAAATTCGATCCGATCCAAGCCAAGAACGGTAATATGAATATTCCGAATGCCCAAGAGAAATTGGAGTAGAAAAATAGAGGATTGAATTTTTGGTCATACATCTTGATATAAAAGCGACCGAAAGATTGCACCCAAAGGAAAAAATAAGGTCCGTAGGTATTAAATTCCGAATACAAAGGAATAGACCATAGAAACGGAGGAATTAACGCTAATATCCCTCCAGGAAACAATTTCATCCCAAGAAGTCTCTTCCAATCCCTTCTAAAAAGAATGTCCCCGCCGATTCCAATTCCTGGAATCACGACTGCGATCGGCCCTTTTGTGATAAAGCCGAGTCCCATAGCAAGATACATCGCGTAATAATAGGCAGGATTTTTTTTGGTTCCTAAATAATAAAAAGCGAATACTAAAATGATATAAGGAGTCACGTATACATCAATCTTAGGATCCACCACCATTGCATACAATCCAGGAGACAACGCGTATAAGAACACCGAAATCCAGGCACGTTTCACATTTCCTGAATATAGTTTGGTGATTGTAAACACTCCCCAGAGAGAAAGTAGGGTCATGAGTATTGCAGGCAAACGGAACGCGTAATTATTCTGACCGAAAAGAGTAAAAGAAGAACTGATCTTCCAGAAAGTAAGGATCGGTTTATCTAGGTATCTTCTACCATTATCTCGAATAAAAAACCAATTCCCGCTATCGGTCATTTCCCTACCGATTTCCGCATATTGGGAAGAATCAATATCGATCACATCCAGGGGAAATGTTAGAAATAAGGGCAGAACGGCTACTGCTAAAAGAAACCAAATAGAATATTTCACAAAAGAGGAGTTTTTCCCATCCTGAACGAAATTCATATTTTTATAATACTCCAAACTTAATAGAAAAACGATAATATCAATCCATGAGCCCGGATTCCATGAGACAACGTGAAAATCCAGTACATGTTTTTTCGGACTCGTAACAAGGCATTGCATATCCTTGTTCTCTTAAACATCCGGACTCACATTCAATCTGCATAAAACTTTTTTGAGAGGCGTCCATGGGCCCATTGGATGCGTATTGTTTTTCCACACAAGAGGTGAAAAAACCGCAAATCTCCTGGCATTTTTGTTGGTAAGGATCCTTACAATCGGCAATCCCGATCATAATAAAAGAAAATAAGAATAAGGTCGAAAAAAGAGACAGCCTCATTCCAGCTAGGTTATTCGATACGGATCTAAGGTCAACTTTTTGCGGCGAGCATTCCGCATGCTCCGTTGATGTCTTTTCCAGGGGACCTTCTATTCAAGATGGGAACTCCTGCAGGTTCCAGATGGCGTAAAAACTCGTCTATTTCCTGATCGGTGGGCCTTCTCCAGCCATAAAACTCGGTGTTTAAAGGGATTACGTTTATTTTACAATCCAGTCTTCTTGCGATCTTCACTAATTTTTTAGCGTCTTCCCCGCTCATGTTCACACCGGGGATCATCACATATTCGAATGTAATCCTACGCTTTAGAACTTTGGTATATTCTAAGGCAGCATCTAGAAGTTCCGGGAGTGCAAATTTCTCCTCTATATCCATGATTTCTTTTCTTCCGTTCGGATCAGGATGGTTGAGTGAGATTGCAAGATTATAAGGTTCTTTATTTTCTATAAATCTACGAATACCGTTCACTACTCCTGAGGTGGAGATCGTGATTCTTTTCGCGCCCATCCCTAAAGCTTCCCCATCATGCAGAAGTTCCGCTGCACGCATTACATTAAAGTAATTATGCATAGGCTCACCCATTCCCATGAATACAATATTGGTAGCTCGATCGCCTACGATCTTTTCTACCTGAAGGATCTGATCGATGATCTCTCCTGCTTTTAAATTTCCTTGGTAAGGTAGTTTAGCAGTAGCGCAGAATTTACAATTTAGAGTGCAACCTACTTGAGAAGAAATGCAGATCGTTTTTCTTCCACCATCTCCGGAAGGGATCCAAACCGATTCGAATTCTTTTCCGCTTCCAGGAACGGATTCGAATGTGAATTTTTGGGTTCCGTCTATTGATTTTAAATGTTTGGCAACACTGATAGATGAGAAGTAAAACTTCTCCTTTAATTTATCCTTTAAGTCTTTTCCGATTGTAGAAAATTCTTCCCAGGACTCGTAACGATTTGTGTACAATCCATTATAGATTTGTTTCGCTCTAAAAGGTTTTTCTCCCAGTTCTGAAATAATCCGGGTGAGCTCTTCCAAGGTCTGGCCCTTGACCGGGATTTTTCCAGCTCTATTTTCCTGGAGTTCAGAATTGGAAAGGGTTTCGTTCACTTACAAGAATCCTTATATTCTTTTTCTGCGTTTTCGTATCCCAGATCCCAGGATTTTTTATAATCCCTGCAAGACTCTGCCTTTCTTTTTAAGGCAGCATAACCCAAACCGCGGTTAAAATAAGAAATCGAATCGTCCGGTAGGAGCTTTAAAACTTTGGAATAAGAATCTACGCTATCCTTATATTTTCCGGAAGCATAATAAGCGAACCCCAAAGAAAAGATCGCTCTCGGATATTCCGGATCCAATTGTACCGCTTTTTTAGCGTCCGCCAAAGATTCTTTCGCTTTTTCTAATATACCAAGTTGGATGGATCTTTCCGCAAATGCATATGATTTGATGAGACCCGAATCGATGGCCCGATTCATATCCTCCAAACCTTCTTCCTTTCTTTCCAAACCGAAACGGCTTAAACCTCTGTAAAATAATGCATCCAGATTTTTACGATCCATAGAATATGCGGAATCAAAATCGGTTTCGGCCTCGGTATATCTATTCAGATAATATTTGCTTAAGCCGCGATTATACAATGCGGAAGAATTATTAGGATTCGCTGCGAGATAACGATCATATTGAGAGATAGAATTTTCATACTCGGCTGCATTATAAGAATCTAAACCTTGTTGAAAAAGTTCATTCAGTTCCTGGTCTGTAAGAACTTCAGGAGCAACAACATTGGTGCTTCCTGATTCTTTTTTCAATTGGTCTATAAACGCAGTTATCTCGGAAAAAAGAGAAGAGAATTGAAAAGAAGTCTGAGGTGTTGATTCTTCTTTTTGTGTGTCCGATTTTTCAGCCTCGTTAGAAGAAACAGACCCATCCGGAGAAAAGATCTGAAACCCTGCCAAAATTAAACCAACTACCAGGAAAATGCCCAATACTTTCTGCATACGATTTGTATGACCGGATTTTAAAAGGAATACCAGCTTTTTTCCGGTCAGGAAACAGCAGAATCCGAATGTTCAGAAATAACTTTCCCGTCTTCCAGGATCATTCTGATAAGCCTAGTCATCTCCACCGAATATTCCACATTTAAGTGTTTAGTCACACCTTCGCAAAAACCATTGATGATTAGAAGTTTTGCATCATCTTCCGAAAGTCCTCTGGACTGAAGATAGAAGAGTTGCTCTTCGTCTATACGAGAAACAGTCGCCTCATAGTTTAAGGTTCCATTCTGCCCGCTTACATCATTATAAGGATAAGCGTGGGACTGGGAACGATCGTCCATCATAAGACCATCACATTTTACATGGCTATATGCGTTAGAAGAACCTGTTGTGAATTTTACGAGACCTCTGTAAGAGTTGATCCCGCCGTCCAGGGAAACACCTTTTGCTAAAATATTACTGCGGGTGTTTTTACCTACGTGGATAATCCTTGCGCCTGTATCTTGGATCTGACCGGAGCCGGCAAAGGCTAAGGATAGAATATCACCTGTAGAATTATCACCTTGTAATACGATACCCGGATATTTGATCGTGTTTGCGCCAATATTCACATCCGTCCAAGTGATATGAGCAGCTTCATGGCAAAGACCACGCTTAACGGTCCAGTTATACATATTCTTTTTCCAGTTCTGGATGGTAGTATAGAATATTTTAGAATTCTTATGAGCAATCAGCTCCACAACTGCAGTATGAAAATTTGTGCCCTTGTCTTGGACAGAAGAACATCCTTCCGAATATTCCAATTCTGCCCCGTCTTCTGCAATCAAAAGAGTTCTTTCATATTGACCTGAAGAAGCTGCAGTCACTTTGAAATAAGCCTGCAAAGGCATAGGAGTTTTGACACCTTTCGGAACGTAAGCAAAAGATCCGCCTGAAAAAACCGCGGAGTTCAATGCGGAAAATTTATTATCCCCGATGGAAACTACAGTCCCGATATATTTACGAACGATATCAGGATATTCACGGATCGCAGTATCAATATCACAGAATAGAATTCCTAAGTCGGTAAGTTCCTTTTTAACGTTAGCGTAAATAGTCTCGGAATCTTCCATGGCTTCTATTCCAGCCAGGTATTTTCTTTCGTGTTCAGGGATTCCAAGTCTTTCAAAACTTTTTAATACTTCAGGATCTACTTCGTCCCAGGATTTTTTCTTCTTATGGTTAGCACCTATATAATGCACATACTCGTCTATATCCACTTTGAAGTTGGGAAAAAATCCCCAACTAGGCATAGGTTTACTTTCAAAAACCTTAAATGCTTCTAGACGGAATTCGGTTAGCCAGGTCGGCTCATTTTTAATATGGGAGATGGACTCCACCACTTTGCGGGTAAGTCCTTTGGGAAAATTATCCGCACGATAATATCTATCTTCGTCGGAAATGATCTCAAGTGCTTGTGCCATAATATTCTTCTCCCATATCTTAGACTTTGAAAAGAAAGATGCAACCCTTTTGAAAGCCTGAAAGGCGAGTTTCGTTAAGGTTGAGGGCCCTATAACCAGGTTTTAAGAGGACAGGTGTGTGACCAGGAGAAATTCAGAAAGGAGAATCCGGCCGAAGGCCGGATTTCCGTAAGTATTTGGATTAGTTTACTGCGGAGAAGTATTCTTTGGACTTTTCCGGATCCGCTTTCATGGTTTTCTTTCCTTCGTCCCAGTTTGCAGGGCAAACTTCGCCGTGTTTTTCCACGTATTGGAAAGCTTTGACCAGACGGATTGCTTCGTCTATGTTTCTTCCTACAGGAAGGTCATTGATGGTAGACTGACGGATTACTCCGGCTGGATCGATGATGAAAGTTCCTCTTAAAGCAACTCCACCTTCGGTAAGAACTCCGTAATCTCTTGCGATTGACTTGGTTATGTCAGCAACTAGAGGATACTTGATATCTCCCAATCCGCCTTGTTTACGAGGAGTGTTTTTCCATGCAAGGTGAGTAAAAGCGCTGTCTACGGAAACTCCCAGAACTTCCGCTCCGATTTTTTTGAATTCGTCCAATTTTGCATCATACTCGATGATTTCAGTAGGACAAACGAAAGTGAAGTCGAGGGGCCAGAAGAATAGAACAACCCACTTTCCTTTATATTCGGAAAGTTTGATTTCCTTGATTTGCTGGCCGATTACGGCTTCTGCTTTAAAGTCCGGTGCGAGTGAAGTAACTTGAGGCATTTTGCTCTCTCCTATTTAGAATCATTCTAAATTTAGACAGCCAGGATGGAAAGCAGTTTTTCTTTTTTAGGAAATCTGAAAATTTTTTTCCGGAGAAACTTCTCTGCCAAATTTTCAGCCTTTCGCCATCAGGTATTTCTCCATGAACTCTGTGATATCCTTGATGTTCCGATTGATCATCTTTCTGAGTTCAGGAGGAATATTTTGCGATTTGATCACGCGATAATAGTTCAAAGCATTCTTCAACATTTTGCGGCGGGCAAATTCCTGGGCCTTAATCAGCATAGGTTTATACTTATAATATGAGTATTCCATAATACTGTAATTCTTGGAAAGTTTGAACGAATGTGGTATCTTTCCGAAATCATAGGTCAAGGTCAAGAAGGGAGCATCATCCACTTCCGGAGGTTTTAACTCCAGAATACCGTGGATCATCTTAGGCTCGTCGTCCCCTCCTCCACTCTGGCCTTCTGGCCTATCTTGGTCTAAAGGTTCTAGGCCTCCATCCAGTACTTCTATTTCAGGAGCTTCTTCTGCATTTGGAACAGGAGAAGGTGCAGAAGTCGGGGCACCTGGTCCTGCAAGTGGAGGAATCTCAGGTGTATATTCTTCATGTTTTGTTTCATCTATCGGATCAGGAAGATCTATCTTAGGTAACTCGATCGGACCTGTAGCAGGAGCAGCTTCTCCACTTGGAGCCGGTGCGGGCGCCTGAGGAGTTCCTTCAGGTTCTCCTCGGACGACTTTATCTTCCGGATCAGGTAAACGGATCGGAACTAAATCTAGCTGAGGAAGAACAGGTGCGGCATAACCCGGGATCTGATCGGAAAGAGGATATTCTGGTTTAGGCCAATCCTGAGGTAAAGGTTCTTCTAATGCTTGCTCTTCTCTTTCTTGGCGTTTTTCTTCCGCCTTCTTCTTTAGATAATCATCTCTCTCTTGAAAGAGATCTTCTTTTCTTCTATCGTCTTCTCCCCTTCTATCTTTTCGGGAACCCTCTCCTCCTCTTCTTTCTCCTTGGGAACGACGATCTTCTCCCGTCCTTCTATCCACAAGTGGAAGGTCCTTAAACTTATCCCATTCATCCGAGAAGAACGTATCTTCTGGAAGATCCATCTCATTTGGATCAAGATGTTCTGGATCCTTAGGTTTTGGAGAAGGTTCCGAAGGAGCAAAATCTTCGGGACTTACAGGGCCTGGTCCGCCGCTTGGAGGAGGACCTCCACCAGGGCCAGGAGGTGAAGGAACTCCGGCAGAATAAGAGATAGGTGCTCCCGGTGGTGGCGGAGGTATTGGCCCGGAAGAAGGCGCATAAGAAATAATTTGATAAGATACCGGGCCCGGGGGTAATTCCGCGGGAAGTTTTGGAGCTTCTGTTCCGGGTGGAGCTTGTATCTGGATCGGATTTGCAAATCCCTGGGAGAGACTTCCGCCTAAGGCTTGGCTGATATCCTTGATCGCTTTAACCAAATCTCCCAAAGGAATAGGAGGTCCTGTATAATTCGGGTCATCAGGAGTATAAGTTTCTTCTTCAGGAGGAGCGTTTAAATGATCTTCGATTGCTTGGATATTATTGTCGATCTTCTCATTAATATCCGAGTCGGGAATTCTAGCGTTAGTTCTCTTTAAGATCTCCAACGCACCTAAGAAATTTTCTTTATCTACTAACGCTTCTGAATGTAATAGAGGTCTTCTATGATGCGCATAACGAGAGTTATTCCGGATGATATCATCCGTTGCATGAGGAAGTTGTAATTTTTCCTTCTTCTTCAATCCTGTGTAGTTAGGTTTTTCACCACTTTCGGAAGGAGGACTCCATTCTTGATCGGGCTTCTCTGCTTCTGCCTGCCCTCCACCTTTTTGTGGAGAAGAAGAGGATGATGATGATGGAGAAGAATCTTGGTCTCCTACATTGACTAGTTTTCCTCGATCAGCTGGAGCTGGAGTTCCTGCACCGGAACCTCCCGACCCTGGACCGCCGCCTCCACCTGCACTTCCACCACCTGGAGAAGGTGCAGAACTTCCGGAAGATCGATTCGGATTTCGGAATAAAGTGTACGCTCCTGCTCCTGCAGAAAGAAGTCCTAGTAATAAAAGAAGTGCAGTCATCTAAAAGATTCTTATCTATTATTTTCGACAGAGTATTACGTCGTTCTTAAACAGCAATCAGTAGCTTTTTCGGATTGACACCATGAATGTTAAGTAATAACTTGACATATATGAAATCAACGGTTCGGGAAAACCTGAGCTTCGGGTCTAGTCCTGATAATCCGGACGGTCTTCAGTTAAAGATCACCTTTGATGAGGACACAAAAACCGCTTACGGTGACTACACGGTTCCTGAAAAGTTCCAAGGGTCCCCGGACGTGATCCATCCCGGAATCATTGCCACTATTTTGGACGAAATCATGGCCAAAATCAATGAAGCGATGAATTTTAAAACAACAACTGGCGAGTTAACGATCCGCTTCTTACAGCCTGCCCAAGTAAATCAACCTCTGCATTTACGTGGCTGGTTCGTGAAAAAGAACAAAAAAGTGATCGAAAACAGAGCCGAAATAGAGAACGAGATCGGTAAGATTGTTGCCCGCGGTAAGGGCAAATACATCGAACTCGATTCCTGATCCAATACGGAATTATAAAACCCGCCGATGTGGTGGAATTGGTAGACGCACTGGATTCAAAATCCAGCGGGGGCAACCCCGTGTCGGTTCGACTCCGACCGTCGGCAGGGTTATTTACTTACCAGAAGCAATCGCTTCTTCAAATGCATCCTTCTCCACTTGATCAATCGCTTCTAAGATCAAATCCATTTCTTCTCTAGTCATCCCGGCAAATAATTCTTCTCCCTTCGTAAGAATTCCTGCACCGAGCATAATACCTTCTACCTCTTGCCGAGTATATGTTTTAGATTTGGATTTCATTGTCTTAACGACTGCGTCCATAAGTTGTTTTATTTTAGAAAGAAGTTCCTTATCCGAAAGTGTGGCGAATAATTTTAAGATATCTTCCCTAAATTGATCCGCGTCTTTTTTAGAAACGGAAGCAAGCACCTGATTAAATACGGATCTATTTGTGAGATCTTTCCCTTCTTTTAATAATTCTTTTGCCTTGGAGAACATGATCTCTTCGAATCTATGAGCGGTTATATAAGAATGTAGGGCGGCAAATCCTGCTTGGAACGCAGACCTTAAATGACGGCCCAGTTTGAATACCGCCATACTTAAAGAACCTAATAACCCGAATACTTTTTGTGGAGAATGTACAAATCCCGCCAAAGATTCGAATGCCCCGTCTAATTTTTTCCTCCCCTCGTATTCAGGGTATAGTAGCTCTAAAAAGTAACGTACGAGAAGATCCACTTTCTCTTCCGGTATTGTAGAGAACTTTGGATACTTGGAAAGATTGTTTTTGGAATATCTTCTTCTTAAAGCTTCTCTATATGCGCTTATCAATTTTGGAAATTCCGGTTCTTCTAATAAAGAGCCCATACTCGGGATGATTTTTAGGAAGGGCCGTTTATTCGGAAATTGTTTTTTTCACACAAAGGCACAGAAACACTGAGGGTTATTATATGGAAAGTATGCCTGTAGGAGTTCCAACAAAACTCTTTTCTCCGTGGCCTTGTGTATCTGTGTGAGAACATCCTTGTGCCTCTTGAAACTCTGTGCCTATTTCTTCCATTCAAGGCGAACCAATTCATACTTCGCCGAGTTTGCTTCCGCGAGGGCTTTTTTTAGGTTTGGCAAGACCCAAAGTTTTGTATCTTCTCGGAATGTGTCTCTGTAATTCCAATTGTCCTGGAACATTCTTTTATAATACTCCTTGGGATCTACTGTGACGATGAACTCCACCCGTTTAAGTTTGGAAAATTCTTCCTTGGATAAGTTTGCGCTTAGAAAAGCGGATTCTCCAGGAGAAAGTCTTGTATCGAAAATTTCTTTTTGTAATTCCAAATCTAACATCCAGCCAAGAGTTTTCTCGGAAATCTTTCTTCTTTCTCCCGTTACGAACTCAGCCAGAATTTCTAAATACACTTTTGGAACGGAATAACTCGGAAATAAATGTCCTACCCCGGTGTTTTTCAATTCTGAGATAATTTCTGCGCCTTCTTCCTTTGGTACAACCTGTAAGAAAGTTTGGACTCCACGTTTTACCATTTCCGGATCGGAGATACCTTTCCATTCGTGTTTTCTATGAGGCATATGGCAATTTTGGCATTGGACATTTGATCTTGCAAATTCCGACCTTCTCCATTGGCCATACGTATCCATCAGAAATTTTCCATTTATTTGTTTTGCCGTCTCCGGAGATTGATGACAGGTTTTACAAAATTCCGATTTTTCGAATTCCTTTTGTGGAATAAAACCTTGGTGAGGAATATTCACATTTTGGAATATTCTATCCTTATTTCCATCTTTTGGAAAAGGCCCATAAACATTTCCTTTTCGGAGATGGCAACTTGCACATTGGACTCCGCCTTCTTCACTACCCGGTTTCCAAATGGAATCGGAAACTTCTCCCCAGCCTAAACGAAAGAGTAACAAGTTTTTGGTTTCTGGATTTGGACTATGGCAGTTCATACAATTTTCGGATCCATGTTTTCCGATCCGAGGTAATTGCCAAAGAAAGCCCGGGCCGATGGCCCGGGAGTGAAGAGTCGACTTCCAGGAACCGAACTGTTGTAAATGGCAGCTCCCGCAAGAGGCTGGGTTCGGATCAACTGTAAGCGAGCCTTGGGATTCGAGGGGGAATACCCAATGCCGTTCATGAAATTCTTCTTCTTTACAAAACGTTAAGAAGAAGCTGGCCGTAATAATTGCGGCCGAAAGAAGAAGGCGGAGTCCAATGTGCAAGTTG
>NZ_NPEA01000012.1 GCF_002812205.1 Leptospira neocaledonica | reverse complement strand
GTGTTCCTACCGGGGGCCGGTTGGGTGGGTTTAGATCCAACATCCGGTTTATTTGCAGGAGAAGGTCATATTCCATTGGCAGCGGTTCCTGAGCCTGGAAGTGCCTCTCCTGTATTCGGATATTCTGATCCTGCAGAGTCCAAATTCGGATTTAGGATGGAGGTCAAACGTTTCCAGGAATCTCCTCGAGTTACGAAACCTTATACGGATCCGACTTGGGAGAGGGTATTAAAGATTGGCAAAGATCTAGATACTAGATGCAAAAAAAATGATATTCGTGTTTCTATCGGTGGAGAGCCCACTTTTATCTCGGATACTTCCAGGCAAGATCCTCAATGGAATACTCTTGCGATCGGAAAAGAAAAGTTAGAGTTAGGAGAAACACTTCTTACCAGACTTCGTAATAAATTTTCGCCGGGTTCTTTGGTCCAAGTGACTCAGGGGAAATGGTATCCGGGAGAACCTTTACCTCGTTGGTCCTTGAATGTCTTTTGGAGAAAGGACGAGGAGCCTTTGTGGAAAAACGAGGGGTTGTTTTCTTCTTCCTCTGAAAAAGACGAAAAGGATCTGGACAAAGACTTAAAATCGTCCGAAAGTTTCGGAGAATTAGTTTGTAAAACCTTGGGAATTTCTCCCAAACATATGGTTCCTCTTTACGAGGACGGCTTTTATTATTTATGGAAAGAAGGTCAACTTCCCGAATGGAAAGACCCTAAGAGTGAGGATTTTAATTCGGAGGATTTTTCTTTCGAAACTTTAGAAAGGAAGAAGGTTCTTTCCTTGGTGGACAGGGACTTCAAACTCAAAAAAGCGATCGCTATTCCATTACAATTTAATTATACAAAATCTGAATGGGAAAGTTCCGAATGGAAATACAAAAGAGAAAGATTATACCTAATCCCTGGAGATAGTCCTGCCGGTTTTAGGTTACCTTTTTCTTCTATCTCAGAAAATTTCAGGCCGAATGCCGTGCTTACGGACCTTTCCAAGAGTAAAAAATTACGCACCCGAAAAGATATAGATTCGATTTTAACAAAAAGATCTTCCAAGGAACCTAAATTTTTTTCAGAGAGTAAGGATCTTCCCATCCGTACTACTTTGGTCATCGAGCCAAGGCTTGGATCCATTCATGTATTCTTACCACCAATCGAAGGATTGGAGCCTTGGTTGGATTTGATCTCTTCGTTGGAATTTGCTTCCGAAAAGGCCGGAATACAAATCGTTTTAGAAGGTTATGAACCTCCTTCTGATTCGAGGCTGGGTCTATTTCGGATAACGCCTGATCCAGGTGTATTAGAAGTGAATTTACATCCTTCTTCTAATTTCAAAGAGCTGGAAGAAAAAACACGTATCTTATACGAAGAAGCAAAGGATCTAGGCCTTAGCGCAGAAAAATTCCTGATCGATGGAAGGCATACCGGAACCGGGGGCGGGAATCATATCACAGTAGGTGCAATGTCCCCGGAAGACAGTCCATTCTTACGAAGACCGGACCTTCTTCGGAGTTTGGTAAGTTACTGGCAGCATCATCCTTCTCTTTCTTATCTATTTTCCGGTTTGTTTATCGGTCCTACTTCTCAGGCTCCTAGATTGGACGAGGGTAGGGATGAAATATTATATGAGTATGAATTAGCTTCTTCTCAATTAGATAAAATTAAAGAACCAAATCCTTGGCTTGTGGATCGTCTTTTTAGGAACCTGCTCGTGGATTTAACAGGGAATACACATAGAGCGGAAATTTCGATCGATAAATTGTATCCGCCTTCGGGTTCTCGTTTGGGTCTTGTGGAACTAAGAGGATTTGAAATGCCTCCTCATTATAAAATGAGTGTGGTCCAGCAACTCTTGGTCTTATCTTTACTTTGTAAATTTTGGGAAAAACCTTATGTGAAGCCTCCTATCCATTGGGGAACGGAACTGCATGATCGTTTTCTTCTCCCTCATTTTGTTTGGAACGATTTTAAAGATGTTCTTAGAGATCTAAAAGATCATGGGTTTGCATTTGGGGAAGAGGAGTTCCTTCCGTTTTTCGAATTTCGTTTTCCTGTGTATGGTAAAACCCAAAGAGAAGAAGTATTTTTAGAACTAAGAATGGCTTTAGAACCTTGGAATGTTTTAGGAGAAGAATCATCTTCCTTCGGAACCTCAAGATCAGTAGACTCTGCATTAGAAAGATTGCAAGTAAAGGTAGAAGGTTGGAGCGATCGTTATCTTCTTAGTTGTAATGGATACCAAGTTCCTCTTCGAAGCACCGGCAGAAAAGGAGAAGCAGTTTCCGGAATTCGTTTTAAGGCATGGAATCCTGTATTTACTTTGCATCCGAATCTTCCCGTCCATACTCCTTTGGTTTTTGATGTTTGGGATACCTGGTCTTCTCGTCCTTTAGGCGGTTGTCGTTATTATGTTTCTCATCCTGGTGGAAGAGCTTACGATACGTTCCCGGTAAATTCATATGAAGCTGAGTCTCGTAGGATCTCCAGATTTTTGGCGGACGGTCATTCTGCCTTGGATGGTTCCGAACCTAAACGATTGAAACAAACGAATGGTTATACAATGGACCTTCGTTGGATTGAATGACAGTATTTATCAAGCTTAGTTCGTGAGATCAAATCTCAAAAACAGTTGCAGCCAGCCTTAGAAAAATAATTCTGATTCTCAAGATAAAGAGCCCAGTTTCGAGGGAACTATGCGACAAAATAATTCTGTCAGAAGCGGACGATTCGGCAGGTTTTTCCGGATTAAAAAACTGATCCTTACCGCTTGGGTCATTCTAAGTATTTCCTTACTTTCTATTCTTATTTCTTGTTCTCACAAAAACTCCGCAACCGGTGCGGCAAACGCGAATGGATATCTCTATCAGATGTTTAATTCATTCGATCCTAGATCTGTTTTGCAGAATTTAGGGAATAATGTTCTTCCTCCACTTTTCGTGAATTTAGAAACGAGTAGAGTGAATCTTGTAAACGCAACGAATGATCTTTGTGCTTCTGATTCTTTAGCTTCCGCGCAGGCCGCATGGATTGCTCATAAATCCGATCTGAAAAAAGTAGAACCTTTTCGTTTCGGATCTACTCTTGCATACTTTACCCGGATGGATCCTTTTCTAATCAATTATTTAATAGAGTCTTCGCCTAATACAGATGAGTTGGATGACTTGGATACATTTACTGTCGGGGATCTTTCCGATGCGCAACAGGCTATCGGTCAGATGAAAAATAAGGCCAAAGGTATTAGCGCGATAGAATATCTTCTTTTTAGTAGAGCGGGGGTGAATCGAGGAACTGCGCCAAGCTGTTCTGATTTTCCGTCTGCTCCGGACGGAAGAGCGGCTCTCCTAAGAGCTTTGGTTTTAGAATATAGCGGGCATGTTTTTAATGTAACTAGTGCTTGGGATACGAGTGGCACAAATCCTTTGGGCACTCAGCTTGCAACTGCAGGAAATGGAACTTCTGCCACTTTTTCGAGTTCAGGTATCGCGTTAGACGCTGTTTTATCGGGAGCAATCCAACTTTTAACTATTATGAAGGATGGAAAGTTGGAAATTCCTGCCGGGCTTTCCGGAGGTGGAAACGGTTCTTCTCCTAAATCGGATCGTGCGGAGTCCAGATATTCCGGACAATCTTTCCAGAATTTGATCGATAATTTAAGTACTTTTAAAGCGATTTATACCGGGAATGGAACGGGAGCGGGACTTAAGGATTATGTAAAATTTTATAGCCCAGAACTAGCTGAGGAAATTGACGCAGAGATTGCGGAATTGGAGGAACATTTAGGAGATATCACTCCTTCTCTTTCGCCTTCCGATCCTTCTACTGCTTGGGGAAGTTCGAATGCTGCGAATTTTACCGCGATCAAGTCGAGTATTGCGGACTTAAGCGAATTATTAACAATTTTGAATACTGAGTTAGCCGCTCTTACAGGCTCGAGTCCGGTTTCCGGTGGACCAGGAGGGGACGGAGATTGATGTTACAAAAACGATTCCGTTCTTCTTTAATTTTATGTATTTTCATTTTTTCTAATTCTTTTCTTTTCTCCCAGCCTAACGAAAATGCCGGGACGAATGGAACTTCTTCTGCTTCCGAGCAAGAAGATCCTTCTAAGAAGGAAATTTCCAAACAAGAGGAAACTCTTGCAGAAAAGAAAAGAAGATTTTTAGAAAGCGGCCAAATCAATGTGATCGGAGCCAAGGATGATGATATTAAAAAGATCCCCGGTTCTGCAAATGTGATCGGTAAAAAGATCTTAAAAGAAACAAATCCAATCGATTCTATGGAAGCCTTGCGCAGGGTTCCAGGTGCCACAATCCGTTACCAAGATGCAGTAGGTCTTACTCCAAATATCGCATTCAGGGGTGTGAGTAATGAAGAATCCAGAAAAACTTTGATCTTAGAAGACGGAGTTTTTACTTCTTTGAGTCCTTACGGACAACCTGAGAGTTATTTTGTTCCTCATATAGATAGGATGGAAAGAGTAGAGGTTGTGAAAGGTTCCGGTTCCATTCTTTTTGGACCGACAACTCTAGGTGGTATTGTTAACTACGTAACTCGCAAGCCTCCAGAAAAACCTACGTTTAGTGCAAAGGTGATCGGAGGAACAAACGGCTACGCTTCGAGTCTTTTACAATATGGTGGAACTAACCAAACTACAAATACAGGTTACGATATTTCTTATATGCGTAACCAAGGAAACGGTTTTAGGGATTACCAAGGTTTTAGGGTAAACGACCTGAATCTAAAATTGATCCAAAAATTAGGTGAAAAGGATTCGGTTTTTCTAAAATACCAATCCTACCAACAAGAGGCCCAATCCACTTATTTGGGACTGACCCAAGGATTGTATTGGAGAAATCCAAGGATCAATCCTGCTAGATACGACCAAAAATCTATCGATAGACAGGCAGCGGTTATAGGTCATGATCATACTTTTAATGAAAATTGGAAAATGATTACAAGAGCCTATTGGACCAATGTTGGCTTCTTATTCCGCCAGGAATCTTATTCTTATAATAATATGACCGAATTCGGTTTTCCTGCAAGACCTCCTGAAAATGCATTTGGCGTATATGCTCCGGATATTATAGGAAACCAGCCTGGGGATGTAATTTACATGTTAAATTCCACTCCAAACAGGCATTCTTTCTTTAAGACCGGAGGTTTGGAAACTAAGGTAGAAGGTAAATTTAATACATTCGGCCTGGATCATGAGATCGCTTTTGGAGCAAGAATGCATTATGAATCCGTAAATGCGGCGAATAACGTATTTCCGTATCCGACTCTTACAAAAGGTCTTACCACCCAACAACAGAATCGGAATGCAAGAGCTTATGCTTTGTATGTACAAGATTCCATCAAGCTTACCGATAAGTTCAAAGTAATCCCCGGAGTTCGTTACGAACATATTTTCCAAGGTGTGTATACTCATAGAAGACTTGCAACTTCGGATGATGTGACCAAGGGATACGCGAATACGGTTGGCCAATCCATCTTAGTAAATGATGCAAACGAGACTTATACGAAGGTAGTTCTACCAGGAATCGGTCTTACGTTTGATATTACGGAGAAGTTTATCTGGTTTGCCGGAGCTCACACCGCATTTTCTCCTCCTACATTCTCCACTGTTCAAAACCCTGCATTAGGTTTAGGTTATAAACTTAGTGCGGAAAGATCTAATAATTACGAGACTGGATTTAGGGGAAATATTACTCGCTACTTCTACACTCAGGTCAGTACATACGCATTATATTTTTCGAATCAAATCGTGAACACGAACGAAGCAGGCTCCGGATTAGGAGCGGTTCCGATTAATGCGGGAAGATCGGTGAACAGAGGTGTGGAAAGTAATTTTGTTTTCGATTTCGGGAAATTCGCCGAGTCCAAATGGGAAATTCCTCTGGAATTTACTTACTCATATACTAAAGCAATCTCTACCACTTACGTTCCTGTGGGCACGATACAAAATGCGGACGGCACCGTGAGTATCACGAACCAACCATTGTATGCGATCAACTCGGCAGGAAATCTGATCAAAGTAAATACAAACGGAAATTACCTGCCTTACGTTCCTATGAATGTTTTTATAGGTGCGATCGGTGTGAAAAGCCCATCCGGATTTTATGCCAGAGTTGAATATCAGTATTTTGACAAACAATATTCCGATCTGCAGAATACAAAAAACCAAAGTACAGATGGAAGCCAAGGTATTGTTCCCGCATATGGAATTTGGAATGCTGACTTTGGATACGAAGCTCCGGGAGGAAGATGGTCCATTTTCGTGAACGGAAAAAATTTAGAAGATAGAGTATATATTTCCGGAAGACTTCCTGTGGGGATCCAACAAGGGCCGTATAGACAAATCAATATCGGAGCTACTTTAAAGCTGGATTAAAATTGGACGGAAAGTGAAAATGTCTCTCGGAAGATGAATCAGAGAACTTCCCAGGCCACAAATTTACTCTCTGGATACAAACCCGCCTCGGGAGTCTATGATGAGTTATGCCTTCCCGACGGAAAATCCAGGGATAAATACGAATTTTTACTTCGCTCTCTGAATCATCTTGGCGGAGCGGAATTAAGAAGACGCAAAGAAGATAGCCTCCGTATCCTAAAGGAAAGCGGAGTAACGTATAATGTTTATGGAGACGAAAGGGAGAGGGTCTGGGGACTGGATCTTTTTCCTCTTCTCATGGACAGCAAAGAATGGGACGGGATAGAAAGAGGTCTCGCCCAAAGATCCGAACTACTTAACGAAATTCTAAAGGACGTTTACGGTCCTAAAAGATCTTTATACGAAAAAAAAATCCCCCACGAAGTCCTATTTCAATCCGGAGGATTTTTAAGAGCCTGCGCTCCGGTTTACGATTTTACAAATTTCCGTTTAGCATTCTTGGCCACGGATATTAGCAGGGACGGCCAAGGGAATTTTTATGTGATCGGAGATAGAGTCCAGGCTCCCTCCGGTTCGGGGTACGCTTTAGAAAATCGTATCGTTCTCTCCCGTATTTTCCCTTCTCTCTATCGCGACTCTCAAGTGCATAGAGTTGCCTTATATTTCAGGGCATTAAGAAAAACTTTAAATTCATTTTCTTCTAATAGAGATAGAGAACCTCTCACAATTCTTCTTACGCCTGGCCCCGGAAACGAGACCTATTTCGAACATGCATATCTTGCAGGTTACTTGGGATATATTTTGGCCCAAGCAGAGGATCTAACTGTTCGGGACAATAAGGTATTTCTGAAAACGATAGAAGGTTTACAACAAGTGGATGTGATCTTTCGCCGGGTGGACGATTGGTACATGGATCCCCTTGAGTTAAAGGGAGACTCTTTGTTAGGAGTTCCAGGCATCTTGGGTGCGGTAAGGGCAGGGAATGTCACCGTAGCAAATCCTATCGGTTCCGGATTTTTGGAGAATCGAGCAATCCATGCATATCTTCCTAGTTTATGTAAGTTTTATCTGGGCGAGGATCTGATCCTTCCGAATGTTCCTACTCTTTGGATGGGAGACGAAAATTCCCGCAAAGAAGTATTTTCCAATCCTCATAAATATGCGATCAAACCTGCAATTCGTTCTCCTTTGGATCCGTCCGTATTCCTTTCTACTTTGCAAGATAAGGAAATGTTTGAGTTAAGAACCAAAGTAGAAATAAGGCCGGAACGTTATGTGGCACAAGAGATACTAACCGGTTCTACCTGTCCTATTTTTTCGGGAGACTCGGAAGAACTTCTGATCGGTAAATCGGTGCTAAGAACTTTCACCTGCCTTTCCGAGAACGGATATACTTCTATGCCAGGAGGACTCGTGCGAGTTTCTCCTAAAGCGGACGAACTCATTATCACCAACCAAAGAGGAGCTATTTCCAAAGATCTTTGGATTTTGGCTTCGGAAGAGAAGAAGGAATTCAGTCTTCTTCCCGGACAGATCGGAAGAATACCGCTCAAAAGAAAAGGTTCCGGAATTCCAAGTAGGGTCGCGGACAATATGTTCTGGATGGGACGTTATGCGGAACGGGCAGAGAATATGTCCAGGCTTCTCAGAGAAACAGTCCACAAAATTTTGGAAGCGGAAGAGTCTTACGAGAAGGATCAATTCTCCATGTTACTCGGGATCTTGGACCAACTTTCAGGATACAGTCTTGGATTTTTCGAAACAAACGGATTGGATTCTTTGGATACCATCCGAGAGAAAATATTCCAATTGGCGACTTCTCCTTATTCTTCCGGAAGTATCCGCCATGATCTGAACTTTTTTGTGGGAACTACTAAGGCAGTTCGAGATAGGATCTCCGACGATACACGTTATCTGATTTCCAGGTTGGAGTCTGAAACCCCAGGAAATTCTAGTTACGACGAAGTGTTAGAATATTTACAAAAGCTTGTGAACCTGTTTGCTTCTCTCTCCGGGCTTGCAAATGAAAGTATGAGTCGTGAGACCGGATACTTCTTCCTGGATATGGGGAAAAGATTGGAGAGATCCCAGTTTTTGACGAAGCTGATACTCGCCACGATGGAAAGAGCTTCCATATATAATAAAAGTATGTTCGAGAGTCTTTTGAATGTGAACGATATCCGGATCACTTATAGAAGACGTTATAAATATAGAATAGAAGCGGAATCAGTCGTGGATATTCTTATCTTCGACGAAAGTAATCCTCGTTCACTTGCATTCCAGTTGGAAAGATTAAGAGAGAATACATTATTCTCCTTCACAGGAAAAGACGAAGAAATTTCGGAAGAGATCCAAAGACTCACTGATGTTTTAGTTCGATTCAGCGAAGAAGATGCAAAACGTATTTTTGAATACGCGGATCCTGCCGGAGGACTTCGTAGATGGTTAGAAGATATCCTGGCACAATTAAAATCCGTCTCGGATGCAGTTGCTACCAAATACTTCCGTTATGTGGAAAACCAAGTCAGATTGGGAGGACCGTATGGCTGAGTATTCCGTTAGGCACTTAACCCATTATACTTATGAGAAGGAAGTTTCTCATTGTTTAAATTTGGCCCATCTATGTCCTACCTCCAACGAGAGGCAGATCTGTAGAGAGTTCCGAATAGAAATATTTCCCAAACCTAAATATACCGAATTCAGAACGGACTATTTCGGGAATACGGTATATTCTTTCGCAGTAGAGACACCTCATAATATTCTTTCCGTAACTGCAGAGGCAAAAGTTTTTACTTCGGAACCGGAGAAAAAAAAAGACCGTATCGCGATTTCTGCTTCTGAAATATTACAAAAATTGAAAACAGTTACCGAAAAAGAAGATCTGGAAGCCCTGGAATTCGTGGGAGATTCTTCTTTTGTGAACCGTTCCGTTTCTTATAAGAATTTTTTAGAAAAATATCTGCCTATGGATCTTCCTTATCAGGAAGCCGTCTTGGAATATGTGAAAAGATTTCGAGAAGATTTTAAGTTCAAGGCAGGAAGCACGAATATTTACACACCATTGGACGAGGTCTTAGAAAAGAAAGAAGGAGTTTGTCAGGATTTCACACATCTTTCCGTGGCTGCTTTTCGTTCTATGGGTTTACCTTGCAAATATGTATCCGGTTATATCGAAACATATCCGCCTCCAGGAAAACCTAAGTTAAGAGGAAGTGATGCCACTCACGCTTGGATATCCGTATATTCTCCCGGACAAGGTTGGTTTGATTTTGATCCTACAAATGGGAAAGCGATCACAGACGAGTATATTCATACTTCCGTAGGTCGAGATTTTTCTGATGTTTCTCCCCTGAAAGGGATCTTATTCGGAGGTGGAAAACATAAATTGAAAGTAGAAGTGGATGTTTCCCAGTTAGGTGATCCTAACGCGATCGGAAATCATATCTAAAATTTACTGTGATTTAAGATTTGCGATGTAGGAGTTCCTACATGCAGTGTTTCCATTAGATTTGTTTTGTTGGACTTCCCACAAGGCCGGATAACTGTGGAATGAAAAAGGCCCTCCCGAAGGAGGGCAATGGATCAGGTACTGGGAATAATATCAGACCGGCGCCAGGTCTCCGGAAACAAATCTTTTCCAAGTGTTCAACGCCACTTTGAAATCGGATTTAGCTTCTTTTACGGCCTTTTTGCCTACTTCTTCTTTTACAGCTTTCAAAGTAATCAGTTTGGCTTGGGTTTCCTGAACGGAATTACGCAGAGCCTCTAATCTTTCTTCGAATCCTTGGCTTAAGGTTTCAGACTTAGATTCCAATTTTTCGCGTAAAGCCTTCTCGTCCATGATCATCTTTTTACGGAGGATCTGTTCTTCAGAGATAGTCTTTCTATCGCTTGCCAAACCGAAAAAGGCGAATGTATTGATCAGCCATTTGGTTGGATCGTAATCGAACCAACGAATCCCGTTTCTGTAATCAGCTTGGAACTCGTGGTGGAAGTTATGATATCCTTCTCCAAAAGTGAATAATGCGATGAGCCAATTATCCTTAGCAGTATGTTTATCTGAGAAAGGTTGATCTCCCTTATAATGAGCCAAGGAATTAATGAAGAATGTCATGTGGTGATTGACCGCAATTCTAAAAGAACCTGCGAGTAATAATCCGCCTAAAGCATCTCCCCAAAGAGCGCAAAGAAGAGTTGGGAAGATAAATCCCATGAAGATAGCGATCTTGTAATAATGATCGTCCTGGAATTTTACCCATTTGTCTTCGTAAAGATCGTTCACGTTAACAGGAGTTCTGTGGTCCCTATTCTCGAATAACCATAGAATATGAGCATACCAGAATCCTTTAGTGATTGCATAAGGATCTTCTTCTTTATCCACGAATCTATGGTGGATCCTATGATCGGAACTCCATTCGATTACGGATTGTTGGAACGCAGCCGCTCCGAAAAGAATATAAAAAAGTTTTACCGGCAAAGAAGCTTTGTAAGCTCTATGCGAAAACAGACGGTGGTATCCCCCGGTGATCGCAAGCCCGGTTGCTGCGGTCATAAATAGATACACAAGCCATGTGTTTAAAGGAATGCCTCTGGTAAATAATAAGGCACCCGTCCCAATGACCCCGATGATCGGAGTCGCAAATAAGAAGATTGTGGTCTTCAACGCGTATTTCTTTTTCGTTTGTTCCATGTCGGTTTTTCCCGTCTTGGTTTTTCTGATAAGAGCGGAATCGGGGTCCCAGGTTGCGAAAAAATTCGAAAATTTAGAATTTTTCCCTAGGGCCACAATCAGGCTCAAAAATCTGTTTTTTCCTGAGGAGTTCCTACTATCATGGAATTCCGGGCATTGCCCGAGGGAGATCCGCTTTGAGGGAAGAATTGTTTCAACTCATTCAAACCCACGCCTATCGTTTCCGAGAGGAACCGTTCACCCTGGCCAGTGGTAGAAAATCCAGGCATTATTTTAATTGTAAGGAAATCACTCTTCATCCTCAAAGATTGGAATTACTTTGTAAGTATATTGTGGAAAAACATCTCCCGGAATCCGGTTTGGATGAGGAAGAGGCTTTCGGAGGCCTCACCATGGGATCTGATCCAATCTGTTTCGGGATCTCTTTAGAATATCGCAAACAGTCCAAGAACGTGTTTCCCTTAATCGTTAGGAAACAAGCAAAGGATCATGGCACCAAAAATTTGGTAGAAGGTGGAGTAAACGCAGTCAAATCCTGTGTGGTTGTGGATGACGTGATCACTACTGGAGGTTCTACCTTGCAGGCGATCAAAAGTTTGAGAGATGCGGGATTGGAAGTAAAGGCTTGTATCTGCATTCTGGACAGGGAAGAAGGCGGCAGGAAAGCGATAGAAGAAGAAGGGATCAAGGTGTTCCCTTTGTTTAAAAAATCAGAATTCGGAAGTTTAGAATAATGTCCGTATTTCAATACGATTCTCCCGTTTTTAAAAAAAAGCTACTGATCCGCACAGGACTTGTGCTTTCCGTTTTCGTAATATTTCTCGGAGTCAGTTTTGTTCAGGTAGAATTGGACAAAAGATCCGCATTTCTTTCCATGTATCTTCTTCTGAGTGGGGTGCTTATACTGCTTCTTTTGAAAAATTACAGAAGACAGTTGAAAGTATTGGAAGGTGCCAAGGTAGAATTGGACTCTTCTTCCTTAAAACAATGGAACGCGAAAGGCCAATGTATGGAGTTCGAATTCCGAGATCTAGAAGGTATTGAAAAGGATAGATTTAGAGGTTATGAAAGAATTCTACTCATTTCTAAACAAGGAACATATATCCCGATCCTAAATCTGGAAAATATGGACCAGTTTTTAAGCGAACTAGAAAAGAAGTCCGGCAAAAAAGCGAAAATTTTCGAGGAAGATACAAAGGTCTTAAGCTGGAAAACTCTTATCGCATTCGTACCTTCTATCGGAGCTGCAATCGCTTTCGGGAGCGGATACTGGAAAGAAAAACAGGACGCTTTATTTATCGTATTCGTAGCGAACGCACTTTTGTTTCTGATCTATTTTCCTAAAGATAGAATGGACACTGGATATTCCGCAAGAAGGCGTTATATTTTTATTTTAGTGGTATTATTGATCGTTTTAGTCGCTCGATATTTCGAGTGGGTTTAATTTTGGATGGATCCTGAATTGGTAATACCTTTCAGGATATTCATTTTTTTCTGAGCAAGCCTTCTTAACTCGGTCATTTCATCTGTAAAATTTTGTAGGATAGGGTCCAGATGCATATGATTCTCCATTGTCTGGATACTATCTCTTACATATTTTAGATCGTCAAAGCTCACTAACTTTCCACCCAGGATCAACTTACGCACCGTATCGAATTCGTACTTTCTCAAATGGATACGAACTAAAAACTCTACGGAAAATTTAGAAGTCAATCTGGACCAAGGACTTTTGGGATTAAAAGCAACCTCGTTAGAAGCGACTGCGTCAGCCGCTCTTTTAAAACCTAAAGGAGAACCTCCACCACCACCCAATGAAGTGATCTCGTAATCTGGAATGTCTCTCGCAACGGTAACAGGTGCACCATTTCTTTCCAATAACTCAGATAATAAATTCCTACGCCTATTATCATCGTACTCGTTCGGAGCAGCGGTGAGAACTCTTTGGTATTCTTCCAACATCACCGCTATATTGATGAACCTTCCCAAAGGAGTATTATTATGTTCTTTGATCTTTGGAAATAATTCTCTCGTGATCTGGAAGGGAGATTTTCTTTTATAATAAGTGGCCTCGTAGGCCTTTTCCAATTTTTTCTCCGCAAACCCTTTCAAGTCTGTAACGATCTTGAGATCTGCGTAGATATAAGCGTCGACCCCCTGGTCTTGGTCCCTGGAATTTTTGGATTGTTCCGGAAGAACGATCTTAATGATGAAAAGATACCTAGCTTCCCGGAGCATTTCCAGGGTCTGGCGGATCTCATGCGCGTCCCTGGAAAAGAATGCGATCATATCTTTCAAAAAAGAATCGGAAGAAGGGATCCGATTGTCTTCTTGCTGGTTGATCTTTTTGATCTCTTCCGCAAGTTCCAGAGCGATTTCCAGCTGAGTAGCCATCGAAGGAATAACATACTTCGAGGCTAGCTGGGAATCAAGATAGTTTTCCTCATTCCGGACTGAGCTGGAAGCTCATTTTTTTCAATAAACGCAGAGGATAAACTGCGGAAATCCAACCTAGAATCGGTGCAAAAATTAGGATTAGGATAGGGGTTTCGGGCAAAAAGGAGAAGGTAAGGGTCCAGCCGAATGCGTTCTTATTCACCACATAAAGAATGATGGGGGACATGATGAGAGAAGAAATGATCCCGAAGAATGCCCCGAATCCTGTCAGATAAACCGATTCAGTTTTGAGGATAATCCCGAGTTGGTCCTGAGAGGCTCCTAAATATTTTAGAAGCCCCAGAATCCTACGTTTATCATACAATGTATGTACAAGAGAAGAAAGTAGAGAAATTACGGAGATCAGAATAGCTGTTGCTTTTAGAGAATCCAAAACCCTGAAAACTTTATTGATCTCGTATAGATAAATTTCCCTGAGTTGTGCGGAATCGAGTAAGATCAGATCTTTATATTTTGGATCCGAGTTTAGAAAGTCTAAAATTTTCTTTTTGGAATATTCTATCCCGGATGCGTCCGAATATTCTTCTTTTAAAAAAAGTTTAATAGAGTTTATGGTTTTAAATTCGAAGTTTTTTTCGTAGGAACGAATATCCATCATCACCGTTCCCTTTTCCGAAAAGAAATGTTCTTTGATCCCTTTGATATGAAAATTCTTTTTGCCGAAAGGAGTTTGGGAAATCAGAACATCTCCCACTTTCAGCTTTTTTAAATGAGCCATATTCGAGGAAATTAAAACATCCGTTTCTTCTTTTACTTCATTTTCAATTCTTTCCTGTTTATTTTGATACACGGAAAAATCATAAGCATGTATGATAAAATTTCCTTTATCAGTTTCGAAAGAAGTATTCACTAAAAAACCGTCGAGGTAAGAACTTACGCCTAAGTCCCTGATCTTGTCAGGAAGATCTTTGGGAACTCCACCGTGAATTCCTGAATGAAAGAAACGATCATTGATGATCGTAAAATCGGAAGGATATTCCGAATCCACCCAATCGTTCAGGGATTTTTTGTAACTGTCTGTAAGAATGGTCAGACATAAAACCAAAGAAACTGCAAGCATGACCGTAGCCGCAGTCAAAGTATTCCTTCCTGGATTTTCTTTTAATTCTTCCAGGCCTATTCTGAAAAAAGGAAAACTTTTGTCGCTTCTATCCAGAATTTTAGAAACACCTGAACTGAATAGGGAAAGTAAATAAGGAAAAGCGAATGTGATCCCGATTGTCACACCTCCCACACCCAATAAACCCGGCAGAGGGAGTTTCCAAGGAGAAGGAAGATTAGAAATCCCTAAAGAAGATAAAAATATGATCCCACCATATATCGCAAGTCTGGAGTTAGGGATCTGTCTTTTTTCTTTTTGGGAATCTCTGAGTATTGAAAGGGGAGGGACCTTTCCCGCTCGGATTGCAGGATACACGGAAGAAATGACTGAACCCAAAATTCCAAGTCCTGCTGCAAGACTTAAGTCGAAAAGA
The DNA here is from genome assembly GCF_002812205.1 of Leptospira neocaledonica. Classification (NCBI taxonomy): domain Bacteria; kingdom Pseudomonadati; phylum Spirochaetota; class Leptospiria; order Leptospirales; family Leptospiraceae; genus Leptospira; species Leptospira neocaledonica. Next base: position 96,402 of record NZ_NPEA01000012.1, on the reverse strand, counting down.
GAAATGGAACTATAAGTTGATAATAGGTTTTTATCTACAAGCCCGGACTCAGGACGGAAAAAATCCAAACCGGAGAAGAATATACCGAATACGATCCCTAAAATCGTGCCTATACTTCCTAAAAGAACGGACTGACTTAAAAAAAGAAAAATAGAAGATCTTACATCTAATCCTAAGGTTCTTAATATCCCAAGTTCTCTTTCTCTACTCAAATACAAACCTGTCATAGTATTGGAAACCATGAAAAATGCGATTAGAAGTGAGATAAAAGATATGATCAGCAGATTTAACTGGAAAGAACGAAGTGCATTTGCCGATTTTTCTTGGATTTCTTCCGAGGTTTCTATTTTGACATTAGAACCTAAGATCTTATGTAGATTTTCTTTTGTTTGGGAAAGGTTATGATCGGAAGACCTTAAAAGAAGATAGTCCGCCCCGTTTATATCGGAAAATTTTTCTTGGATCAAAGAAATATCTTCGATGATCAAAAATCCGCCTTCCATATCTACAGGGATATAATCTTTAAATTCCCAGGTTTTTCCATTCAGCAAAAGAGTGAATGGAGCTCCTTTGAATTTTTCCGCTAAGGATTTGGATACATACGTTTTTTCTAATGGACCTGAAGTTTCGGAACCGGTGTCTTCTCTTAAAGGAATTCCCAGATATTCTTTTGTAAGATCCATTCCCATGTAGAGAACTCTTACGTTGTCTGAAGAAATTCCCTCCTGCTGTATTCTAGGCCTGACTGCGAAAATATTCTTTAAATCCGGATGCGAATGTATTTCGGAAAGAATCTGCCAATCTAGGCTTTGGCCAGGTCTACTCGGAGAAATTTTCAGATTAAAATCTCCCTTTAGGTAGCCCATGGAAAAATCGACGAGCGATCTTTCTGCTTTGTTTGCATTACTTGTAGTAGATAAAAACAAACCAACGCCCAAGGAAATTCCTAAGAGTGCGAAAATAAATCTGGGAAGATGGGTCTTAAAATATTCGTATAAGAATAAGAAGTATAAATTCATACGAGGCCCAAGGCAGGATTTTGTTCAGGCAATATCAATCCATCCTTCATCTTCAGCCGAACTTTTCCTTTTTCTCCGATCTCTCTATCATGGGTTACAATAAATAAGGAAAATTTTTCCTTCTCTTGTAACTCTAATAGAAGTTCCAAAATTTTATGAGCGTGGTATGTATCTAAATTTCCTGTAGGTTCATCCGCCAAAACGATACTAGGACGTTTTGCAAGTGCCCTTGCGATCGCAACTCTCTGTTGTTCTCCCCCGGAAAGTTCATCCGGTTTATGTATGAATCTATGAGTAAGATCAACCTTCTCCAAAGCTTCCTTTGCAATTTCTCTCGCCTTTGATTTTCCCAAACCTGAAATATAAAGAGGTAGAGCTACGTTTTCCAAAGCACTTAAGTAAGGAAGAAGGTGAAAGAACTGGAAAATGATCCCGGTTTCATTACGACGATATTCAGTAAGTTCCTGTTCCGTAAAATTGCTTAGGTTTTTTCCGCCTATCCAAACTTCTCCGGAGTCGGCTTGGTCAATCCCGGAGAGAATATTCAAAAACGTGGATTTACCTGAACCGGATGGGCCCATCAAAGTTAAAAAAGTATCTGCAACGTCTAAGTTGATCCCTTTCAGGACAGGAACGTTTTGTTTTCCGTTTTTATAGGACTTGGTTAAATTTCGGATTAGGATCTTATTTGTCGGATTCGACATGGTCCTATTTTGTATTCTCTATAAGAGGACGCAAGGAAAAGAAGGGTGTAAGAGGCACGGAGGTAAAAGAGGCACAGGGAAATTTTCACACAGAGGCACTAAGTCACAGAGAGAGGAGTGCGGATTTATGAAAGAATATAATAGTTATATAGATTTAAAATAAGTTTGGGGAATAAGTCACAGAGAAAAAAGAGACACAGGGAATATTCACACAGAGGCACAGAGTCACGGAGGAGTAAGAACTCCTACACGCCACAATTAAACCCTCTGCGCCTTTGTGTCTCCGCGTGGAAATAACTCTGAGTCTCTTTCAACTCTGTGACTTACCTAGTAATCCTCGCGAATTCAATTCCTTGGTAATAATGACGGATGATTTCTGCGTAGGTAAAATTTTGCTTTGCCATACCGAAACTTCCCCATTGGCTTAGGCCAACACCATGACCGGCACCCATACCCTTGATCAAAAATCCTTCACTTTCTCTTTTGATTCCGAAACGAAGAGATTTCACGGAAGTTCCAAGCAAGCCGCGAAATTCTTTTCCTTTAATTTTAGAAGTGCCTTGTTTACCGATCACTTCTAAAAGATCCACTCTACCGGAAGGAGTTCTGGAAAGAACTTGGACGGATTGGATGGAACCCAAACCTAAGGAAGAAAGTGTCTGATCCATTTTATCTTGGTTTAAAATTTCTTTCCAAACGAAATTATCACCTGCCTCATCAAATCTAGAAGCTACAGATTCCAAGTAAGGAAGTCTTTTGCCTCCCCAAACTTGGTCAGGAGTTTCGGTTCTTCCTCCACTGTTGGAATGAAAAAACATATGAATCGGATCATCTTCGTAAACAGCAAGAACACCTTCTGTATCACGAACTGCCTGGGTGGTTCTTGGATTTTCTTTTGCCATTCCTGAGTATGCTTGTGAATTCACAGTGGATTCCACATCATAAGCGGTATCTTTTTTATTCAGGATCTCTCTAATTGCATACGTTCTAGAACAGATTGCTTGTGCTTTCAAAGCCTCAGTCGGCCAGCCTGCAGGAACTTCGGAAGGAACTACGGAATACAAGTATTCTTCCAAAGGAACCCGGTTGATAAGTAGAACGTTACCATTTTTATCAGGTTGGAGTAAAATTTCTCCTCTGAACTTTCTTCCCTTATATTCCAGACCTGGATTGTCCGCTACGAAACGGATTGGCGCCTTCAATTTTTTAGCGTCTAAAGAAACCGCATCATAAGCACGTTTGATCAGAAGATCGTTCACATCATATACGAAAATTACGCCGTCCGCTTTGATCATTAGATCGGATTCGGCCTTTCCTAAAAAGACTCGGATCTTTTCGGAAGTTTTGAGAGCATTCGGAGAATTCCAAGGACGGATAATGACGGTATTACAGCCCCAAACCGCCAAAATTAAAATTGATAGAGTGATGATAGAAAGTCGTTTCATGGGCACCTGTCGGTTTCGTATACCTTTGGTACTTACTATCGAAAAAAAATCGGATTCCCTTCAGCGATTTTTAGGGAAGAAGATGGATACTGCTTCCAAATGGGGCGTTTGAGGGAATGGATCGCAAAGTAGGAATTCCTCCATTTGGTAGGATTCTTCTAAAATGCGAGCGTCTCTCAAAAGATTTTCCGGGTTACAGGATATATAGATCAGCTGAGAAACAGGATTCGAATTTAAGAAGGCGCATAATTCGGGAGAAAGGCCGCTTCTTGGCGGATCAGCGATCACTACGGAATCCTTCCAAGGAAGATTTGCGGAGGACATTTTCTCCAGACCTTTTTTATGAAATAGGTCGAATGCCAGAAATTCTATCGTTTTGTCCGGGAATACTTCCTGTAGGAACTCCTCGCCTGCTGATACGGAAGATTGCACGATATCGATTCCAAGAATCCTAGAAAATTTTTCTCCGAATAGAATGGAAAAAAATCCACTCCCACAAAAAAGATCTGCAAGATTCTCCGCCGGTTTGATCTTAGATTTAATAAATTCTAAAATTTTAATGAACTCTTTAGGGTTCGGCTGGAAGAATCCGTCAAAAGGGATTTTGAACTTTTTACCCCAGATCTCTTCTATCAGATAAATATTTCCTCTGACTGCGATCGCTTCTCCCGAGGCGGAAATTTCCCCTTTTTTCCTGTTAAAACAGAATACTATGTTTTTAGCGCTTAAGATCTCTTTTGCTTTTTCTGCTACACGCTGCATCAGATCTTCATTTTTGAAGTCTTCTGTGAATGTAAGAATACTCATGGAGTCATCTGTAAAAACGGATTTGCGAAGTGTGAAATATTTTAGATAACCTGTTTCTTTTTTGCGGTCATATTCTAATTCGGGAAAAGATTCTAACAGTTTTTGGAATAAAGGTATTTCGGAATTTGCCCAGTCTGTTTGGATAGAACAGTTCTCTATTTTTACAATCCTTCTAAAATTTCCAGACATCCTTAAACCCACAACTCGTCCCGGAAAAACCGCAAAGTCCATACGATTTCTGTAAGAGTAAGAAAATTCTGCTGGGGAAACTCCCTTGTTGATCGGATTAAAATTTTCTAATCCTTTTAGGATCGGCTCGGATGTTAATTTGAATTGTTCCAGATAGGGTAGGTGTTGGCCGGAGCATCCACCACATTCTCCAAAACTTGGGCATCGGGGGGAAGAAACCCTAGGTTCCAAATGGGTAGGATTCCATTTATAGAAAACTTTTCTTTTTCCGAATTTGTATACATCGTATACGTCTCCAGGAAGAGAATAAGGGATTTCTATTTTTCTTTTTCCTAATATACCTTCTCCTCTTAGATTGGGAAGAAGGTTCTCAATTTCTAAAACTCCGAAAGGTTCCTGATCAAACATGGATTAAGGACGAATGTCTATATTCTCCAAACCTTGGTTGGTAAATATCTCTTCATATTTGCTGATATAAGGAGCTTCTTTTTCGATTCGTTCTTCTATCGCCATAGAAGCTACGCCTGTTTCTCCGTATTCCTGCAGGAAATCTCTTCTGGCCATTCTGTGGATCAGTTCATCCCAGAATAATTCATTATCGTAATCCGAGATGATATCGAATATATCCGTTTGATCTTCGAATTTGCGAGTAGGGAAGTATACGTCGTCAGCGGCATCATAGTCCACGAATTCCTGCTTCCCAAAATCTTTTGCAAAGGAAAGTATGTATTGCTCGAGTTCGGCATAGGAATTTAATTCCTCGTCACCTTCGTTAAAAGCATTGATCATCCAACTGGAGATCGCGATGGATTTTAGTAAGGTTTCGTACTGCTCGGGTGTGAACTCAATTTTCATGCAAAATCCTCGAATTAAGGTCAATTTTAACTGGAGAGCCCAAGGAGCTACCAGATTTTTTCAGGGCATTACCCGCTTTAGAACCTTCTTATTTTGTATTGGGCTGGTTTCAGGGTTTGGATTTTGTACAAGCCCTCAGAGATTTGATCAACTGAAGAAAGTAAAAGAGGATAAGGCTTTAGTTTATGTGCTTAGACCACAAAGAGAAGCACAGTCCTTATTCGCATTCGGTATCGAATTGTATAAATATCCGGGATCTTTCAAAGAAGGAAATCGTAGTTTATTCCAAAACTTCAAATTAGATTCCGGGGAATATAGGATCTTGGAGTTGAGCCCAGGGTTTTATGCGCTTAAATGTAGAGATTTCGAGAAAGTATTTTTTGCGAAAGAAGGTAAGATTTCATTCTTATCCGTTGAACTTTATAATACAGGGAACTTCTCCTTGCCTGATCTATTTATCCAAGAATCTAAACAGGAAGATGCACTTAGATCTTTATTAGAAGAGAAAAGAATGTATTGGAAGTCTTCCGAAAACTAAGGATTCCAATGAGAAATCAGCTCTTCTAGATAGTTCTGAAAATTTTTTGCCCCTTTTGATCTTCCCATCTCCGTCCAATCTAAGTGTCCTGCACCTTTGATCTCCCAGAAAATTTTAGGATCTTTCGCTTTCTGGAAAAGTTCCATCCCATTCGGATAGGAAACGATCTGGTCTTGCGTTCCATGTACTATTAATAGTTTTACAGGAGAAATTTGGCTCACTACTTCACCGGGACTTAAATGATCCGAGAAGAAAATTCCGACCAATTGACCTATAGGAAAGAAAAACACTCTTTCGGCGACGGTTTTAGCGACATGAGAATAATAGGCAAAAGTGCCGTCACCGACGACTAGTAATAACCCTTCTTTATTTTGCATTTCTCCTACGGATCTTATCGCAAGTGCTCCTCCCATACTCTGTCCGTAGACAATCCAAGGAATTCCCAGTTCTTTTGCCCGATTTTGTTGAAATTTCAAAACTTCTTTAGAATCTTCTAATATAGGTTCCTTCTCCGCTTCTCCTTCCGAATCTCCGTAACCTCTATAATCCCAGACCACCAATTCGTAACCTTTTTCTACAAGCCACACAAGACTGATATAGTGGCTGGACATATTGTCCCCGTTTCCATGGAACTGAAGAATGCTCGCCTTGGCCTTTATCTTAGAGGGTTTGAAAATCCAAACTTTGATATTCGTTCCATCTTTCATTCGTAGCGAAAGTTTCTCGGGTTGAAATCCCATTTTTTCGGGAGGGATATACATTTCCCTTGTAGGATGGAATAACATAGATGAACAATTGCCTAATAAAAATAGAATAAGAATGGAATAGTAGATATATCTAAAATTGGTATACATAAGAGAAGCTGGCTTCATTATAATTCCTTTGGGCTTTTGCCTCTAATCTTAATTCGTGATTGGCCTGAATCGCATAACGAAATCCTAATTGTGCCTTATAATCGTCGGGTATCCCGTATACTGAAAAAGTATAATAATGCAAAGACAGCACTGCTTTAAAGGAATCGAAATTTGCGATCCAATATGCAGCAATTTGAGGAGCCACGACAGCATTCGTATCGTATTTTCCATTATATCTTACTTTTGCACCTGCCTGAGCTGAGAATAAAAAACGTTTTGGTCCTTCCGAAAATTGGTCTTGAAAACTGTAACCAAAAGTAGCTTCTAAATTTGCGTTTGTGACTCTTTCATATTTTTCGGATTTGGAAACATCATCCAATCTATAAAGTGTATAAGATAGATCTTCAGGCCTGAGGGCCGCCTGCCATTCTAAAAGTTTTCTATCTTCTTTGTTTCTATTTTTCTCATAAACGGAAGAATCTGCTCCAGAATCCACAAAATAAGAAATAGAACGACCTAATGAATTATAGGGAGTTAATGAGAGAAGTCGGACAATATGTAGTTCTTCTAGATGTAATTTTTTAGAATTTTCGTAGTATCTTGCCTTAAAAGAAAAATAATCCACCGAAGAATTCGGAATATAACCTTGGTCCGTATTCAAAAGATCATGAACTGCTGCCCTGTAACCGAAACCTAAAAAATTTCCCAAACTGGATATTCCCATTTCATGGTATAATGCTGAACTTCCATGACCCACATGAGGGCTTTGAGTGATCGTAGGATATCCTGAATCCTGATAATCGGTCGGAAGTTTACTCCTGAATAAAAGTAATTGTTTATAAGTCTGGTCCCATTCTTTGGGAGAATCTCCTTCTGCTTTTTTGTAACGAAAAGAGTCCAGGATTGTATCCGAAAGAAAAGAGGTTCTGATTTTGGGATCAGGCTCTTTGTTGGTCAAAGGGGATATATCTCCATTCTTCATTACACTTTCGTAAAGATCTTTTTCTTCCTCGTTCATTGTTCTGAGTTTTTGAATGATTTTACTATGTAGGGAAGGTCTGTATTTGATCTCTTTTACGAGACCTGCCTGTTCCATATATTTTTTAACCGTATCTCCCGGGATCACAAAAGGAGCCTTATCACGTAAATGAAGACTGGGCCTCGCTACTTCCATCAAAGAGAATAGATGATAAGAGCAGTTCTCATCTAAAAAATAATAATCGAAGGTGGCTGCTCCCAATTCCCAGAGATGCCTAGTCATTCTTTTGACTTCTTCCTCTTTAAGATCCAGTTCATATTCCCAAAGATCTCTACTTTCGATATCGTTATATTCTGCAATCTTAACATAATAAGGATATAAGGAGAATGTCCCGGGATATCCTCCAAATAAGCCTAAAATAGAATATACGATTGCATTCGTAGATTCAGGATCCGCGTTGGCCGCGTAATTTACCGAATATTCTAATATTTCTTTTCTATTAGGATCTCCGGAATCTAATTTTAAAAGAGTGTGGCCGAAGATAGAAGCGGGTGCATTCATATAATAAGAAGCGAATATGATCTTTGCACCTTTTGGGTTCAAAGTTGCGAACCACTTTTCGAATCTTGAACAATCCACCTTTGCAAAATCTCCATCCGGAATGGAAAGTTTTTCTTGGATCCATCTTTTCCTTTCCGGAAATTTGCACACCGGATGCATCCAATTTTCTTCTCCCAGAGGAGGGGAAGTTTCCGTCATAAAGGCTTCGATCGCGGAAAACAATTCCTCTTCCGGGTTTTTTCTCCCATCTCTGGAAAGAAAAAAAGAAGAAGAGTCCGCCTCGCTCACCCAGTTTCCGAAGGTAGTTTTAGTATAATGTAATAGAAGTATCCAATATCTATCTTCCCAAAGTTTTTTGGTCTCCGCCAATTTTTGGTATTCCGAGATCTTTTCCGTGCTTGTTGCATAAGCCGGGCTAAAGGCTCCGAAGATAGAGAATAGAAAGAATATTATAAAAAGAGAATGGTATTTGGCTGGCACTTATAATTTTAGATTGGACGAATATTCCCTTCTCCTTTTGAGAGAAGGGAATAAACCTTATTTAAAAGGTGTATCGATCAGATTTTGCAACTTCCGACTAAAGCGGAGTTGTTTGCTACTTCGAATCTCATTTTTTCCAAGAAGGAGTCAGGAGAGTTTTGGTCGAAAAGTGCGGAAAATTTCTCTTTTCCTATTTTTCCGAAAGTTCCCATATCGGAACAACCCATCAAGGAAGCGAAAGCTTCCATTTTCTCTCCGGAACCTTTAGCAAATTCTTGCTCCAAAGATTGGAAGTTCATGTGAACAAAGATCTGTTGTTCCGCTTGCTTTTGAGTAAAGCCGCTGGTCTCACATCCCAAAGTTCCTGTTGAAATTCCGAACGTTTGGTTTCCAAGAGTTCCGTTTACGGTAGCTGCAATCACTTGATGAACTTTTTTGTTCTCAGTGATTACGATAGAACCTAAACCGCATCCAGCAGCACCGTGTTTAGCGGAAGCCACATAGAGTGGAGAAGCTACTAGAGCGAAAAATAGAGATACTGCTAATATTCTTTTCATGAGTTATCTCCTTAAATTTTGCAGCTCTTAGAGAGTGCCGCGTCTTTTCTGATTCCGTCTTTTACCGCGCTAAGTAAAGAAGAAGGAGTGGTTTCTTGAGTATACAGTACATCAAAATTGGATTTAGTGTATTCTCCCAATTGAGCGGTTCCGTTTGTGGAACAGCCTAGAAGTCCTGAAAGTGCTTCTAATTTTTCCCCTTTTCCTTGTGCCATTTCAGCTTCCAAAGAATTGAAATTGAGGGAAACAAATACTTCCTGAACTTTTTCTTTATGGACCAATCCATCAGTAGCGCATCCCAAAGTTCCGGTAGTAATTCCGAAAGTTTGGTTGCCCGATAGAAGGCCGTTTGTGGTAGCCGCTAAAAGTTGTTGGCCACCTTTATTTTCCTTAAAAATTAAAGATCCGAGCCCGCAACCAGCTACACCGTAGTCTGCGGCAGTGACTGAAATTCCCGAGGACAAGCAGAGTAATCCGACCAATCCTATCGATAGAAGTTCTTTTTTCATAAACGAACCTCTCCTTCCTTTTTAGTTGGGGAATATAAGAGTTCCTCAAATGGGATATGTCAACTAGAATACCTTTTAGTCTTGTTTTCTAAAAAAGTTTTTTCCAGGACTTTCTTCTATGTTTGAATACTTCGTAATAATTATTTTTTGATGACGCGATAATTCAGCAGGGTTATGGCATTTTCGACTACGTAGAAAATATTTCTCATAATATTTTAAAATCTTACTCGTTAAAATACTGAGTGCAGTTTTAAACTTATATTAAATTTTTTGAATGTGATTAGAAATTGTAATATTCTATGATATTACGTTTGGGTTTCGGGTTTTTTATTTGCTAAATTATGTGAAAAATCTTAACGAAAAAATGTGTATCTCATATAGGATAATAAATCCTGGATTATTTTCTATCCGGTTAAGAATCGATTTCAGACATCTTTTTTATAGAAAAATCAATTTTTTACGCTGAATTTCTTTGCATAATATCGGTTGACGTATTCTGAGTACATGCCCAATTAGTTCCTACTAAAATTTTGAGGAAATTTCTTCATGAAAAAATCACTAGTATTAGTGTTGGCTTTAGTTGCTGCATTCTCTATGAATTGTGTATACAACTATTCTGTTAAACACCCTACTTCTATTTTGGTGACTACTGGGAACAATGTTGGTCCTTATACGAGCCAAGGAACTTTCGTAATTCAAGAAACTAATCTTGGATCTGCAACTTTCGGTTTCTCTGCCTATGGAGCAAGTCCGGAAGGAATTGGCGCTCGTTTTCCTGAAACAGAAGAACTAGCTAAAGAATTGAATGAGAAGTTAGTTGCGAAAGCAAGAGAATTAGGTTCTAACGCGGTAATTAACGTGCGTTACGGATATGTAAAATCTCCAGTTCTAATTCCGTTCCTTGGACCTCTAGCAATCGTTAGCTTTGCAGTAACTGGCGAAGCGGTTACTCTAGGCGCAGCTCCTAAGAAGTAATTTTCTTTATTTCCAAACAGGAGATTCTCTTCTGTTTGGAAATGTCCTGATTTTTCCAAACAATAACGTAAATATGTGCAAACCTCTTCTCGCTAGGTATATAATACTATTTTTAATTACTTCCTCACTTTCTTTTTGTGCTAGTGAAGCTTTTATAGAATACAAGCCTATCCTCTCCAGCTCACCTTGTAATAAAACATGGAAAACTTTAGAAAATTTATGCGATGAAGATTTAGAGGATTTAACATCTAGCTTCGATTTTTGGAAGGGCATAGAGCCGGAAAAAATAAGTTCCGAACATTTTAAAGAATTACTTAGGAAAGGGAATTCGATTGATTCCTTGAGCGTGGCTTATTTTCAAGCCTGGGCAAATTTACCTCGTTCATCTGCAATTTTGGAATTTCTGAAAAATAGAAAAAAAATTGATCAGCAAACGATTTTAGAAAGAAAGAAATACTTCGTAGCAATTATTCCGGGAATGTTCTATAAGGATAATCCGATTACCGGTGCGGACGGAGCTCCTGTTCGTTATATTTTAGATTCACAGGGTGTTCCAAATGGAAACATTCCCATCGATCAAGTCGGTTCTTTAGAGGAAAATTCCGAACAAATCTGTAACTTTATTAAAAATTATAATCGGCAAGAATATTTGATCCTGTACTCGACAAGCAAAGGTGGAAGTGATTTTAAATATGCCGTTTCTAAATGTGGAAAGGAAAATTATTTTTCGAAAGTAAAAGCTTGGCTGAACGTGGCAGGTCTCTTGAGGGGAACACCATTGATGACTCACCGAACCGATTCATTTATTAAACGGTTTTTTTTGAGGGTGGGGATTCCTCTCTATGGTTATAGATTTGATTCCTTATACGAACTGAGGAAGTCGGAGGATTCTCCATTAGCTACGGAAGTAAGGACGCCTTCTTCCATGTATGTTTTAAATGTTCTGGGAATACCAATGACTAGGCATATTACTTTTCGCGGATTTCCAAACTACTCGGAATTGGCTATGTATGGGCCGAATGACGGTCTTACTTTACTTCCTGATGCAATTCAAGCAGGAGGGGATGTATTTCCCCTTTGGGCAAATGATCATTATTTTCTGAAATTTAGAGATCCTAGTATGTTCTTGGGAGTTTTAGATTGGGTTATTCAGAATATTAAGAAATAATAAAGAAAGAAATATTGATTCTCTTTTTATTCCGTTTCCGCCAGAGAATAGCCGGTTTCCAAATAGAATTGAAAAGTTTTGTCCAAACTATAAGGTCCTGCGTATCTGGAGAGGTCCTTCTCCAGTTCCCCAGCTTTTAAATTTTTATACATGTCTTTCCATTCTTTGGAAATGATAAGTGCCGATTCTTCCGGTTCCGTTTCTGCGACGGATCTGAGCGCAAATACCAATACTTCCCAACTATAAGAAGAATGTTTAAGTAGTACGTTCCATTCTTCTATGTTTGGACTTTTTTTTGTGCGTATAATTTCTTCTAAAAGTTCTGTTCCTAAGACCCCGGAATCCGATCCGATTTGTATATAATATCTTCTTAAAGGAAGAAGATAGTCCTTATCCGGAAAAAGATTCTTTCTGAGAGAAAGTAGAAGGGCTCGTCTTGCTAATGCTGCGGATTCTATAAACCTTCTCTGGTCTAGATATTCCATACTAATGATATGATGAAAGATCGGCTCGTCTCTGAAAATATTTGCCCTTTCCAGAAGTCCTTCTTCATATAAATTGGAATCCTTAGATTTATAGGATAAGATACAGAGTCTATGTAGGTTTTTATTCCTTGGAAAATAAGGTAGGAACCTTTTACATCTTGCGATAGAGTCGTCTATTTTTCCCACTTTTTGGAAACCAGAGATCTCATCTAATAGAGCCTGTTCATCTGCTTGGTATGGATTGGAAGATTCTAATTCTTTTAAGGTAGCTTTATAATATTCAATATCTCCGATCCTGGAAGACCAAAGTAATGCCTTGTATCTGAGATTTCTATTTTCCTGATCTCTGGACAATAGTACCCGAGCAGTGTTAAGAGCCTTATCCGGAAATCTAAGGGAATCATAAAGATCCGTCATTTCTTCCAGTAACTTGGTCTGATCAGGATTTAATCTGAGGCTTGTCTCATAACTTTTGAGTGCCTCTAATTCTTCTCCCTTTCCTTTTTGGGATTTTCCTAAAATCCAATAATAACGGAAGTCTCTGGGCTCTCCTGTTTCGTCAGCGATCTGTAATTTTTCTAACGCTTGTTGGTATCTGCCTCTTGCCGCTTCTTCGGCAGCCTGCTGGATCAGCTCTTCCCAAGAAAAGGTTGAACTCAAGCCCAGGACCGATTTTATAGTGCAAATAACTAGAAAGAACCAAATGGAAAGTGTACGTCTCATATTAGCTTTGGCAAACACAGGTCCCATCTTTTTAAACCATCGGAAATTTTAAAAAAAAACAAGAGGTTTCCCTGAATGAATTCGGTTACCATTATTCTGGCTTTTGCCTTCCTGGCTATTTTGACCGCCGTAATATACGCATTAAAGGTCACCAGGATCCAAATCGGAACTGAGGGCGGAAAGGATAACGAATCTAAGAAATTGATCGAAATTTCTTCCGCAATCTCCGAAGGCGCTATGGCCTTTCTCGTGAGAGAATACAAGACCATTTCTCTCTTCATCGCCTTTATGGCAGTTCTGATCTTCTTCCTTTTGGATAATCCGGAAACCCCGGATTTTAACGACGGGTTGTTTACAGCGATCGCTTTCGTTGCAGGGGCCTTGATTTCCTGTCTTTCCGGTTTTATCGGGATGAAGATCGCAACTGCAGGAAACGTTCGTACTGCTCAGGCTGCTAAAACTTCCATGACCAAGGCTTTCAGAGTCGCTTTTGATTCTGGTGCGGTAATGGGATTCGGTCTGGTGGGACTTGCAGTTCTCGGGATGATCGGACTTTTCCTTCTTTATACTCATTTATTCCAAAACGTAGGAACTCTTTACCTAATGGAAGCTCTGGCTGGTTTCGGTCTGGGTGGTTCTGCTGTTGCTCTTTTTGGAAGAGTGGGCGGGGGAATTTACACCAAGGCTGCCGATGTTGGCGCTGACTTAGTTGGTAAGGTAGAAAAGGGAATCCCTGAGGATGACCCTAGGAACCCAGCGACTATCGCAGATAACGTTGGAGATAACGTCGGTGACGTTGCCGGGATGGGTGCTGACCTATTCGGTTCCTGTGCAGAAGCTACTTGTGCCGCTCTTGTGATCGGTGCGACTGCAACTGCTCTTTCCGGAAATACTGATGCCCTTTTATATCCACTTTTGATCTCCGCTTTCGGGATCCCTGCTTCTCTACTAACTTCCTTCATCGCTTCTGTGAAAGAAGGGGGAAATGTGGAGAGGGTCCTAAAAATCCAACTTTGGGTTTCTACTTTGATCGTAGGTGCGGTCATGTATTTTGTAACTGATAAATACATGGTGGATTCTTTCGAGATCGCAGGAAAAACAATCGGTAAATGGAATGTTTACATTTCTTTGATCGTAGGTCTGTTCTCGGGAATGTTCATTGGTTTGATCACTGAGTATTATACCTCTCATTCTTATAAGCCTGTAAGAGAAGTTGTAGACGCTTCCAAAACCGGAGCTGCCACAAACATTATCTACGGACTAGCTTTAGGTTATCAAAGTTCCGTGGTTCCGGTCATTCTACTCGTGATCACTATCGTTACCGCGAATATTTTGGCGGGAATGTATGGGATTGCGATCGCTGCCCTTGGAATGATATCCACTATCGCGATCGGATTAACTATCGACGCTTACGGTCCAGTTTCGGATAACGCAGGCGGGATTGCGGAAATGGCGGAACTCGGAAAAGAAGTTCGTAATCGTACAGATACCTTAGATGCTGCCGGTAATACTACTGCTGCTATCGGAAAAGGTTTTGCGATCGGTTCTGCTGCTTTGACTTCCTTGGCATTGTTTGCTGCATTTATCACCAGAACTAAAACTACCGGTTTGGATATTCTGAACGCAGAAGTTTTCGGCGGATTACTTTTCGGAGCGATGCTTCCATTCGTCTTTACCGCAATGACCATGAAATCAGTAGGTAAAGCAGCTGTGGATATGGTGGAAGAAGTTAGAAAACAATTCCGCGAAATCCCTGGTATCATGGAAGGAAAAGCTAAGCCTGATTACAAAAGATGTGTGGATATTTCCACCACAGCGGCTTTAAGAGAAATGATCCTTCCTGGACTTTTGGTTCTTTTAACTCCGATCTTAGTAGGTTACTTATTCGGAATTAAATCTTTAGCAGGTGTTTTGGCTGGAGCATTGGTAGCAGGTGTGGTTCTTGCAATCTCTTCTGCGAACTCCGGTGGCGGTTGGGACAACGCTAAAAAATATATCGAAAAAGCTGCCGGTGGAAAAGGTTCAGACCAACACAAAGCTGCAGTTGTGGGAGATACCGTAGGAGATCCTTTAAAAGATACTTCCGGTCCTTCGATCAATATTTTGATCAAATTGATGGCGATTACAAGCTTAGTGTTTGCGGAATTCTTCGTGCAACACGGCGGGTTATTGCTTCGCTTGTTCCAATAAGAATTTTCTAAAATTCTAATATAGAAAAGGGATCCGAAAGGGTCCCTTTTTTTATTTATTAGGTTTGGTTCGCGCAGAGGGTTTACTGGCGATGTTGGAATTCCTACATGGATTTGTAGGGCAGGATTTTATTGACAGAAGTCAGATTGTGTGATATAGAGAATGCTCTCTCCCACGAGCCACTCCCCCCAAATCCCAATGCAGGGTGGGGGATATTTTACTTCTATGTGGGAATTCCAACTTTGTTAATAAATGCTTTCTGTCTATTCTACGGACTTCCTGAATCTCACATAAAACGGATCGAATCCCATCTTCTTCCAGAATTCTACTGCCAATTTGTTTTCTGAGATCGCTCTTAACTCTATCGCCAAGATTCCTTTTTCTTTTGCATAACGGAACGTTTCTTGGACGAGGGGTTTCATATAACCGGACTTTCTTTTACCTTGTTTAGTAACTGCCAGATCTATGAATAAGTTTTTCTCTTCAATGAGATATGGTTTTTCTTCCACTCTTGCGATTAGAAGAGAGACTAGTTCTTCTTCTATGAATCCGCCGATAAATAAAACTTTGTCCGTGGCTCTGAGTTTTAAGTAGATATCCACCATTTTGGCGGCGGCCCTAGGGCGAATCTGAAATATTCCATCTAAGGGAAGTTTGTTCACCATTCTAAAAAATTGATTTACCAATTCAATAGCCGGCTCCCTATTTTGGGGGAGGATTGGTCTTATCTCCAAAAGTTTCTCAGACATTAAAATAAAACTTTGCAAATGACCGGAGTTTGTGGAGTATTTTTTATGGGGAGAAGCTAAGTTTCTCTTCTTTTTGCAAATAAATAAAAAAAGAAACGATTCCGGTTGTTATTAATACGAAGGTAAAATGATCTTTCGAGCACTTATAATTCTATCCTTCTTCTCCTTTATCAATTGTGAAACTGGTAAATCGGAACTACCGCCAGCAATTTTGGGATATATCGCGTTAGATTATCTCATTCTAACAGACCCGGATCGTTCTTCCGTTTATTTTTCTACTGTAAGATCTTTGGATTTGGAAGTTGCTTATGAAACAGATGCGGAGCCGTTTACTGGAAATTTTACTATCGCTGGATCCAATATTTGGAATGTGACCGATAGTAATATGCAGGATGTTTTCGCGGATAGAGGTTATTCCGTTGCAGTCACGGTGCCTAGTGATCTATCCGAGATGAATGAGATCCCGAACCAAAACAGATCCACATGGAGTGTGAACCAACTTTTGGATCTGGTATCTAAATACAGGAAAAGATCTTCCGATTACCAATCTACTAGTTTCTTTATCGTTTATGTAAGAGGGGAGTTGGCGGATGCCCCTGGTGTAATTGCAGTTACAATTTCCGGAGTTTTGGGGATCGGACCTCCAGTGATTTTTGTATTCAAGGATATGATTGAACAGTTTGATTCTATTGTTTCTCCCGATCGAGTGGAAAAAGCGGAACAGATGACCGTGACTCATGAACTTGGACATGCACTTGGGCTTGTGAACGCAGGAATTCCATTATATTCTTCTCATCAAGACAAGGAACATGGAAATCATTGTTCTAATGAAACCTGCGGAATGTTTTGGGCCTTAAGCGACAGCAAAGTCGAATCTTTCAGCCCATCTAGTCCTTTGATTTTTGGACAGGAATGTAGGGATGATATCCGAAACTACAATCCTTGATTAAAGAACCTTATCTGCAAAGTAAGACTTCAAAGAATCAATAGAGATCCTTTCCTGGGACATACTGTCTCTTTCTCTTACTGTAACAGAATTATCTTTTAAAGAATCATAATCTACCGTGATACAATATGGAGTTCCGATCTCGTCCTGTCTGCGGTATCTTTTTCCGATAGCGCCGCCTTCATCGTATTCTAAATTCCCTAAAGAAGATAGGTTTGCATAGATCGATTTTGCAAGTTCAGGAAGACCGTCTTTTTTCATGAGAGGGAAAATCCCAATTTTTACAGGAGCTACTTGAGGAGCGAAACGAAGAACTGTTCTTGTCTCTCCATCTGGAAGTTTTTCTTCCGCGTAAGCGTCTGAAACAACTGCTAAGAATAAACGATTTAAGCCGAGTGCAGGCTCTACAACATAAGGCACAAACTTTTTGTTCGCAGCCTGGTCTTGGTATTTCAGATCTTCTCCGGAGAATTTTTCATGTTGGGAAAGATCATAATCCGTTCTAGAAGCGATTCCCCAAAGTTCTCCCCACCCAAATCCGTATTTGTATTCGATGTCGGAAGTGGCTTCACTGTAAAAGGAAAGTTCTTCTTTCTCATGTTCTCTGATCTTCAAGTTTTCTTTTTTTAAGCCTACATGATCAGTTAAAAATTTGAGACAATAGTTTACCCAATGAGAGAACCATTCTTTTTGGGTTCCAGGTTCACAGAAAAACTCCATCTCCATTTGTTCGAATTCTCTGGTGCGGAAAACGAACTGTCTTGCCATAATCTCATTACGAAATGATTTACCGATTTGAGCGATACCGAATGGGATCTTATTTCTGGTGGTGGAGATAACGTTCTTAAAATTGATAAAAATACCTTGGGCGGTTTCCGGACGAAGATAAATATCCTGTGAATCTTCTGCAGAAGCGCCATGAGAAGTTTTGAACATTAGGTTGAAGTCTCTGGCTTCGGTGAATGTCCCTCTATTGCCGCAATTCGGACAGGCAAAATTCCCCGCCTTAATGACCTCGTTCATTTTTTCAAGGGTCAATCCTGTGGCGGCACCTTCTCCTTTTTGGTCTTCCAAAAATTTGTCCGCTCTGATCCTGGTCTTACAATTTTTACAATCGATAAGTGGATCATTAAAATTCGAAACGTGTCCAGATGCTTCCCATACTTTTGGGTTGAGAAGGATAGAAGAATCCAATCCGACAACGTCTTCTCTTAAGTGGACAAAATGTTTCCACCAGAGTCTTTTTAAGTTATGGAGAAGTTCGGCTCCGTAAGGGCCATAATCGAAGGTATTGGAAAGTCCTCCGTAAATTTCGGATCCGGGATAAACAAATCCTCTTCTTTTACAAACGGATACGATATCCTTGAGAGAGGAATCTAGGGTTTCTTTTTTCTCCATAGGTCCAAGGATTCTCGAATAGGATTCGTGATAAAGTATTAAATTCGTAGGAATTCCTTCAATTCTTGTTTGCTTCCGGAACAAGCTAGGGTCCAATGGACAAGGATATTCGGAATGCAGAAGGAAATTTCACAGAAAGAAAAACTCGTTTTTTGGGGGATCAATTTTCTATCTTGGACTTCTCCCATTTCCATGATAGGTTTCGGGATTTTTTTTCCTCTGGGAGTGATCTTCCTATTTCCCAAAGAAGACAGGGTCCTTCGGCCTGCATTTCATTCTGTTTTTCTGCAAGTGGTCCTCGGACTGTTTTTATTTTCGTTAGAACTTCTATTCTTAATTTTTCCGAAAGCGGAAGAGATATTTTCAGCATTCGTTCTACTCAGTTCGGAAGATCCGAGCGCGTTCGGTTTCACGGTTCTGACTCTGATGTTTTTCTTAGGTCTGGCAGTATTTTTTCTACAGGCAAAATATATAAGAGAAAGATTAAAACCGGAAGATCCGAAACCTCTTATTTTAAATCCTGTCTTGGTTTTTCTGACAGTATTCTGCTTAATATTATTTACTCATTATCTAACATATTCGGATATCTTCCGAGCAAAGATGGCCACGTTTGCAGTCTTCTCCGAAAGTGTTTGGATTTTCTTTTTTACAGCGATCGGACTCGCGGAACTTTTATCCGGCAAGAGGCCATTCTTCTTATTTCGTAGACCTTGGGCTTGGTTTGTAAGGCAGACTAAAGATTCCTATGCAAAGGAAGAAGGGGATCTACCTGCTTCTGCGAGAAAACGTAAGAACGCGAAGGTAAGAGATATGATCTTAGCAGGTTGGGGCCATATCTACACAAAACGTTTATGGAAAGGATTTCCGATCCTATTTGTGTATCTTCTCGGACTATTATTATTCGCTACATTCCTTTTTTCTTGGTGGGAACCGGCATTGGGAATCCGATTCTTGGCAAGTTTAGGATTAAAGCCGGGGATCTCTGACAAAAAGTTTTTTGAAGTGGCTTCTTCTTTCTGGATCTGGTCAGCGATCTTAACCGTATTAATTTTGATTAATGTATTTTCCGGATGGTTGCTTCGAAGAACTTTCGATTCCAAAACTCCTCTCTTAGGTCTTAGTCCTGGTTTCGAAAACAATCTTGGCTTGAGTGTTTTGGTCCATTTAATAGTGATCTGCCTTATTCTACTCATGCCTACAACCATTGCTTTCCAAAAAGAGAGCAAATCGCGACCTACCGATCATTATACACCTGAGAATCATGCTGAATTTTATTTTATAGATCCGAATCTTCCTGACGAAGTGAAAGGACTAAACGGTGGAGTCATTACCGGAACAGATACACCTAATAGCACACAAGGTGAAAAAATCCCTGAGGAAAAACCGTCTGATGAAGGAAGAGTAAAGGGAGAAGTTAAGAAGATCAAGGGTAAAAAACTCCCTCCTACTTATTCCAATTATATCTCTGCTAAGATGAGAACCTTCGAATCCTTTATGGATTATTGGAGAAGTGCTCCTCGAAATTATTCCTGCGTTGTAGCTTATACAATCACTCCGGATGGAGAAGTAGTGGATGTGGAACTTGTACAAAGTTCTTCTTATCCGGACCAAGACCAAAGAACTCTCGAGTTAATCGAGAATTTATCTCCGATGATGCCTCCTCCTGGAACCAAAGGATATATTAGAGTCACGGAACTGTTTTGGAACGGGCCCTTGGATGCTAAAGCAATGCCAACTCCTTTACAACAGGATTTGGTGAACATGTTCGACGGTCGTTATATGGAGGAATTATGAGTTTAGAAGTAATTCTTCTTGCGATTGGAAGTATTTTTCCTTGGGGATTTTATCTCATCTATACCCAACCCGACACAGGTAGAGAAAAACGTTTCTTTTTTATAATATTTTTCGCGCTACTTTTAGGTTGGGTCTCCACGGAGTTGGTGCTTCGCGCGAGTGCTTGGCTCTGGCCGGAAACCGAAATCAAGGCAAAAGTAGTAAAATCAATTCTTTCTCAAACTGCATTTCTCGCATTCGTTAAGGCAGGAATGATGGAAGAATTCTGTAAATCAGTTCTGATTGTTTCATTATCTCTTGCCTTAGCTTACGATTGGAAAAAGAAAGAGTTCCTTCCAGAAACATTTTTAGTCGGCGGATTTATCGCATTAGGTTTTGCAGGAATAGAAAATTATCATTATATTCTTATCGCTAAAGAAGACGATCGGATTCATACTTTTATTCTGAGAACATTAAAATCTTCGAATGCACATTTACTCATCAATCTTTGTTTTGCACTTTGTCTGATCAAAAGTAATAAAAGACAATTCCCGGACAAATATTGGTATATTCTTTCTGGATTCTTGCTTGCTGTAATTCAACACGGTCTATTCGACTTTTTTGTGATCCCTGTGGGAAGATTCGGGCATTGGGCGGCTACGGCACTCTTCGTAGGAATTTGGGTCTGGATCGTAAAAGACAGAAGAGTATTTATGAAAGTGGAAGAAATACGAAAAGAAAAACCACCCCGGGAAGAAATTCCCCAATCGGTTCCAGAGATAATCCGTTGAAATACAAAGAAATTAGAGTTTCCATTCCGAAAGATTTTGCGGAGGAATTTTCCGCGTATTTGGACGAGTGGCAGGTAGCGGGATATTACGAGATCTTATTCGATAGAGAAGAACCTAGAAAACCCGATCAAGAGATTATCTCGGACAATACTCCGATTAGAGTATATCTGGCAGAAGAAGATGTCCAGTCCGAGGCGAAAATTTGGGTCTATCTACAAACGGTGGCTCCAGAAAATTCTTTTGCAGAATCCAGATGGATAGAAACAAAAGAATACGAAGAAGCTTATAAAGAATTTTATAAACCGTTTTCTGTGGGAGTTTTCTGGGTGGTGCCTACCTGGGAAAAAGAAGATTGGGAAAAAAATAAAAAATCAGAACAAGAGGGTTCTGTTCCTGTATATATCAATCCTGGACTTGCTTTCGGAACAGGACATCATGAAACCACTCGTTTGGTTTTATCCAGGCTTGGCTCCATAGATCTAAAAGGGAAGAAGGTTGCAGATATTGGTGCCGGTTCCGGAATTTTATCCGTAGCGGCAGCAAAACTAGATGTATCTAAAATTATTGCGGTGGATATAGATCCGAATGCCGTACGTTCTTCTGCATTCAATCGAGACGAGAACGGTATTTCTGACCAAGTTTTAGTCGTGGAAGAAGGTGGATTCGATCATCCTAAAATCCTTTCCGAAACATTCGATCTATGTGTGGCGAATATCACATTCGCCGTCTTAAAGGCGAATATGGAAAAGATTGCAAGTCTTCATACGGATCATTTTCTTTTTAGCGGTGTGATCACCGAAAGAAAAGAAGAATTTATAGAACTTCTATCCTCCCAAGTAGGAGGTAAATCGGTATACGAGACTTCCTGGAACGGATGGGAACTGATAGAATGGACCCGCAAGTAAATATAACGTTTTTTTTAATATTTAATATCGGAGAAAAAATGAAACATTACGACGTATTCGGAATAGGGAATGCACTTGTGGATATTCTGATCCCTACCGAAGATTCTTTTTTGCAAAAAATGGGCTGGAATAAAGGGATCATGACCCTGGTTGATGCAGAAGTGCAGGGCGGGGTCCTTACCGCTTTGGACGGACATAAAAAAGAATTAAGATCAGGTGGAAGTGCCGCAAATACCATGATCGCACTCGCTAATTCAGGGGGCACCGGTTCTTATACCGGAAAAGTAAGTGAGGACACTTACGGAGAATTTTACAAACAGGACATGGAGAAGGCCGGAATCTTATTCGAAGTCCCTCCTTCCAAGGAAGGGCATACCGGAACCTGTGTGATCCTCACTACGCCGGACGCGGAGAGAACCATGCTCACTCACTTAGGAATTTCTTCCACATTGACAAAACAGGATCTGGATTTGGAAAAACTGAAGGCATCTTCTTATAGTTATGTAGAAGGATATCTTTGGGACGGACCTTCTACAAAAGAGGCTTGTCTTCTTGCTATGGAAGAATCCAAAAAAGCGGGTGTAAAGGTTGCATTTACTTTCAGCGATCCATTCTGCGTGAACCGTTCCAGAGAAGATTTTTTAAAACTTACAAAAGAATATTGTGATTTAGTTTTTTGTAATGCAGAAGAAGCGAAGGCTCTGGCTGCGACTGAATCCAAGGAAGACGCTTTAAAATTTATATCATCCATTTGTAAGAATGTGATGATGACAGATGGTTCTAATGGAGCATTTGTTTCCGTAAATGGAACAATCAGTCATATAGGTGGATTCCCGGCTCAGAAACTATTGGATACTACAGGGGCGGGGGATTGTTTTGCAGCAGGCGTTTTATACGGACTCACTCACGGATTTTCATCGGAGAATGCGGCTAGATGGGGAAATTACGTTGCCTCTAGGATCGTACAAGAGATCGGGCCTAGGCTTTCTGTCAGGCTCATGGGAAGACAGGACGAGATACTAGGGAAGACGCGGAGCTAAGAAAGAGGCGCAGAGTTTTTGGCACACAGAGTCACGGAGACACGAAGGGGTTGATACGGAAGCTTAGAAATTTTTGATCCTAATTCTCTGAGGCTTTGTGTCTCTGTGTGAACCAACCGCGTGGCTCTATAAACTCTGCGACTTTTGCTTAAGGACAAGAATAAGATAAAGACACTGTGCCCATATTTCCGTTCTCCGGAACGGAAAATGTAAGCGGAGTTCCTACGACCGTATCCGGAAAACCATCCACATACGAAGTGTCCGAAAGGCAGTATAATTTATGAGTTCCTGGGTTGATATATTTGATCTTTACAGTCCCGTTTCTCGCAGGAGCTGAAGCTAACGGAAGTTTTGTAAGTATATTCGTTTCACCTTCTCGGAATACTGCAAAGTAATGGGTTAGGTTCCCGGAACCTCCCGTGATTGCCAAGGAGGAGGCAGTGCTTGGATAGATGGTTCTGGATCTGGATAAGATTCCTCCACCCATATCTGTTTGACCCGCATGTTTTGTTTTCCAATCGCTGATGGAGATCAAAGTTGCAGCCGTGCTTCCGTCAGCAGCTTTGATAGAGTGGACCATTAAGTTTTCCTTAAGGTTCATTCTTACTTCGAAGATATAAGGCTCGTATCCAGGTTTAAAATCCATATCCGCCTCTCCGGCTTGTGCGGAATAAAGAAGCGGGAAAATTAAAGGATAACCCGATTTATCAGTGGCTCCTGCCGGATAAGCTAGTCTAGGAACAATATTAAATCCATAAACACCGTAGTTATCAAAGAATGTTACCTTTGTCAGGTCGACGCCGGGAGAATTTCCCCAACCGGTGACTAAGGAACGAATATAAGTTCCTGTATAATAATATTGGCTGGCTTGTCCAGAAGCAGTTCCTGCTGTCGGATCGTTGGAAGGATATTCTGCACCTTCTCCGTTTAGAAACTGGACCATTTTAAATTCGCCGTTTAAGGATCGACAGGTGTTTGCATTTAGGGTATACGGTTGGGTACAATATACTTCTCTGTTCGGCGCCACATTGTCCCAGAATGCTTTTGCTGCGGCAACAGTTCTGATCTGGGAAAGATTGTTTAGACCATCTTGGTACTTGGATGAAATACGTATCTCACCTATATCGATATAAATAGGGAGGTTTGCCATTTTTGGTAGATCATTTAGGTTGAAGTCTGGATCTCCAGACGGATCCTCGTAAACATTCCCTGTCCCGTTATTATATTCAGAAAATTCCAGAGGATTGTCGGTTGCATAAGTCCCTTTCATCAGAAGTAACATTCTGGTATTAAAAAGAGTACTAACTACAGGATTGTCTGTGGCGTTTCCTTCCCAATGTCCCACCTTACAATCGGAAACGAATGTAAGTAAAAAGGAAGAAAGACATAGAAGACGATTCGCTTTGGAAATCATAAGAATACGCTCACCATTAAACCGAAATGGAAAAATTCGGTATCCACTTTATTATAAAAATATGGGTTATTTAACCTGGAATCTACAGTAGGACCTACATAAGGATATTTAGTTTCCGCGGGCGAATTTAAATCTGATTCATAAATTTTATTATAATCCAGTCGAATCCCGATCCGGATTTTCTTTCCTGCCACGAAACTTGCCTCAAATCCTGCATACAAAGTATCGTCCCAGCGGGAGGTGTTTGCAGGTCTTGCAACTACATATGTTTCTCCGAATCCTGCCTTGACCATAAATGTGATCGGAAGTTCGAAAGGAAGTTTATAACAAAGAGCACTATATACTGGGATCGTGGTAAGAGCTCTTTCTGATCTGGATAAGTAGTTGGAATAAGAAGCTCCTACTTCCACATAAAAGATCCAAGGCCAAGGAACTCTGTAGAAGAATCCACCGCCCAGGGTCGTATCCAAATATTTCTGAGCTTCAGAACCTGGGAATGGATTAGAAGCTCCTACCCAGGCGCCAATTTCCGGTTTTCGATTATCATAGAATGTAGGAAGTTCTTCTTCTAATTCTTCGTCTTCGGTGCTTTCTTTTTTATCGGAGCGAGAAAGTCCGGAAGAAGGTAGGTTTCCTCCTGCTTGTGCGAGGATCAATTCTCCATTCTTAAAACTGTTCCCGGTCTTATTAAAATCCATAGGAGAGACAGGATTTCCTCCTAGGTATTTTACCGATTTATTATCCAATTGGTTTGGATAAGAGAATATCTGTGCCCATGGAAAAAGTAGAAATGCGATCGGAAGGAGTTTTTTCATCTTGGAACCCCTCCGAATTCTTTCCTGTCTTGGTACATACGATCTATCTCTGGGAAAGAATCGTAGTACGCTTTTAGAAAATACAATCCGTAAGGGGGGAGAGTGATCCCTGCTATGGTTCTATCTTTGGAAGAAAGTATTTTCAATATATTCGTCTCTTTGCGCTTCTCTATCGCTATTTCAAAAAGTGTTCCGGTCAGGATCCTGACCATATTATGGAGGAAACCGTTTGCCTTGATCCGTAAACGAAGAAGTCCGGGCTCTTCTTCACTTTCTAAAAGGCTAGCATCATAAATGACCCGAGTAGTTGTCCTACGGTTCCGCATCGAAGTGGCTTTTGCCAGACTCCGAAAGTCATGCTCTCCCTTTAGTAGTTCCAGTTCTTCTCTTAAGCGGGAAACGTCAATCCGATGTTGGTACCAAAATGCTCTGTTTTTCCAAACAGGTCTCGGGAATCTTGCGTTCACTAAAAGGTATTCGTATTCCCTAGCAGAACAAGAAAACTGAGAATTAAAATTTAAAGGAACTTCTGTCATCTCATGGATGGCCAGACCCCGGTCGGTGAGAGCATTCATTCCGAGTAGGAACTTCGACAAATTTGGAATCGGGGAATCCGTCTTAAAATTTACGATCATTCCTCTGGCATGGACTCCAGTATCCGTTCTTCCTGCTCCCCAGATTCGAGTTTGTTTTTTTAGAAGTATTTCCAGTGCCTTCTCTATTTCTTCCTGAACTGTGGGAGATTGTTTCTGGCTTTGGTATCCGAAAAAACATCCACCGTCGAATTCAATTAACAAGGCATAGTTTCTAGGATCTTCAGTCATAGCTAGGAGCGGAAGTAGAATGGGACAAATAGTTGGAAGAAAAGAGAAACGTCTCTTATTTTTCTCCGCCCATTTCCTCTATGATCTTATTGTATTCGTCATAGAGTTCTTTGGCCATATCGATAATGACGGAAGGTTTGGACTTGGACGCCTTACCGGAACCGTATAATCTGGAAAGAGTTCTTTTGGCACGGATCAAAAGGTTCAGTTTAGAAGCCGCATCGGAGGCGAGCTCTTCCTTGAACTTCATAGTAAGATAAGCGGAAAGATAAATTACTCCGTCAAATCCCCAGTTTTTGTCTGTATCCGGTCCGAGTAGGTAGGAAGCTGCATCCACAGGTTCGGAACCCGACTGCATGATTTCCATTGTGTCGGTGTACCAACCAGCCGATTTTTGATAGAGAAGGTCCCGAATCTTGTCGTAACCCAAGCCTGGAAACTCTGTGTTTACATCATCAAAGTACCAGGCACCTCTAACTGCGCAGACCGCTTTTTTAGGTGTAGGAGCTACTGTCACTTTTCTGGATTGGTAACATTCTATCGCTAAAAGATAAGACGCAGCACCCAGGATTAGATTTCTTTCCTGGTAAAAATCCGTAGGTCCCATGATGGACTCTATGTTTTTACGCCTCACCTCAGCGGATTCTCTTAGTTTTGCGAGTTCGTCTGCATCCAGGTTGGACCAGTCCTTAGGAAATGCAGTATAAAGACAACGTGGGCAAACGTTTAGAACGTAATCGTTCGGGGAAACCCTGCCGAATTTTTTGTTTTTTTCGTATAAGCGACGTAATTCCTGGGTGAGTTTGCCTGCAATCAGCCTTCCTCCCCCTTGGAACATACTTTCCCGTTGGTGGACCTCGCTACAAATAGGGCAGACCGTATCTTCCTTATTCCGAAACGAGATTTTTTTACCTTGGGCTAATGCAGTTGCTGTCATACGAAGAATTTCCGGAAAAATCGAGCCGGAAGCGTCAATTCTCACCGTATTCTAACCGATAGACTAAGAAGAAAAGCACGATTTTCGGGTTGAACCCGATCTCCGCAGGGAGAAGCTAAGGAAAAGGTCCGCCAATGAAAAAACTTCTCGTTTTCATGATCGCGATATTAGTCGCCCCAGTTCTATTACACGGCGAAGCCGTTTCTATGAAATCGTATAAGAAGCGGATAGAGCTCTTAACTTATTTAAGAGAAATAGAGCCTGTCGTAAAAAATTATCCTGGAGAGGTGAAATCCTCCGGAACTGGTCAAACCCAGGCAGATGGGGAAAGACTCGCGAAGTATAAAGAACTAAAAAGATTGTACCAAGAAGGTCTTCTGTATTTCTTCGAAGGGAATTATGTAAATTCTTATCGTAGATTTTTGGAATCCCAACTTGGAATGGAACTTCTTCTGGAAGAACTTTCACAAGCGTATGTGGAAAGAACGGAAGAGATCCTGAAAACAGCGATCGAAAAGAAAAATCCGAACAATCCTACAGATAGGGCTCTCGTAGATATTTCCGTGGAATACGGAAAAACAAGCTATATCCGTGCGGACATCAAGGAGAACAGAGAAGCTCCTTATACACGCAGGATGTACAACCCGAGAGAATTCCATTACGTGGTAAATAAATACACCATCGAAAAAAATATGGAGTTAGGATATCAATTCTTGGGAGAAGCCAAGGAAGCTAGGAATAACGCACTTAAGATAGAAAAACATCTGGAGAAACACCAAAAACTCCAGCCTGAGCATAGAAAACATCGTATCGAAATGTATTTAGGATCGATTAATCTTTGCAGGGACGCAAGAGCCAATGCGATGAATATTTTCAAACTCAAGTATCCTTACGATAACTACTATCTACAAAGATCCGATGCTAAGTCTGAAGAGACTCGCAACGAGATCGGAGAGATTACTCCGGGAGAAGTTGTTTCCGTAGAAGGAGTCACTTACGATTTCTCTACCAACCCTCTCGTTCGTGCAGATAATAGAATGAGCCCTGTATTCGATAAAAGAATTCCGGATGATTATCGTAGAGACGCTGTGGATATTTTAGGTAGAGTTTATGACGACGAAATCGACAATAAACTATATCTTCGTTGGGATGCTGAAACACGTAAAAAACTTCTGGGCGATAAAATTCCTCCAGGAGCTCAAAAGAGAAAACAAGCTGCAGCTGCAACCCAGCCGAATAAATAAGATCTTTCCATTCATCTGAAAAAATAAAAGGGGCCGGTTTCCAAAAGGGGACAGGCCCTTTTTATTTCCACAAAAAGGTTTTTTCTTAAGGCGAACATCGTAAGTTATGGTTTGAACGTAATTGTTTCATTCGCGTTTCTACATTTGAATACTTCTAAGAATTTGCTTTCCTTGTTCAGAGAGGTACTAAAGCATTGTTCGCATGAATCCACTTAAGTTTATGGAAAGCCGTTTGGGCAGGTTTTCCCCGAAGTATCGTAAACTGGTATTACGCACCTATGTCGTAACCTTAAGATTGGTACTTACTGTAGCGTTTCCCTCCATGGTCGCCGGGATTTTTTATGCGCTCATTGGTAAGAGAGAAAAACAATATGCAGCTTTTCTAAGAGGTTCTAAAACCTGGGGAACTGCTGTGATCAAGATGACCAAAACGAATTTGGTCCTAAAGAATGAAATACAGATCCCGGAAAAGGGTCATATGATCTTCTTAAATCACGTAAACGAAATCGATTTTCCTTATGATTGCCTAGTAGTAAACAAACCGTATCTGGCAAACCAGGTGATAAAAAAAACATTAATCGCTTATTGGTGGATGAAGGCGATGGGTTCTCAAGTTTTCGAAACTTCCAAGGCAGCTACGATTGCAGTTTCCGTTCGCAATTTATTAAAAGGACTTTCTACTACTTCTTATATCGTCTATCCGGAAGGTCATAATTCATATTCTGAAATTATCCAACCAATGCAAAAAGGGATGGTTAAACTCGCTTATGAAAATAAAATCCCAGTGGTGGTTGTATTAAAATCCGGAATCACTACTTACCAAACGGAACCAATGTTTGCTAAAGTTGGCTATAAATTTATAGGAAGATACGAGCCCTGGACTCACTCTAGTTGGGAGAGTTTTAGGGATTTCTTATACGAAACCATGAGCAAGGAAAAGATCGCATTGGATTCCGAGATCGGAACGGTGCGGGAACCTGTCTCTTCTAAATCAAAGTGATCAAAAGACTACTTATCGCAAACAGGGGAGAAATTTCTCTCCGTATCCAAAAAACCTGCAAAAGATTGGGCATTGAGACCGTAGCCGTATATTCGGATGCGGACAAGGATGCTCCGTTTGTAAAAGCGGCCGACTTTTCCTTTTATCTGGGAGAATCGGAACCTTCTAAATCTTATTTAGTAATTTCTAATATACTGAAAGCCATTAAGGAAACCGGAGCGGACGCAGTGCACCCCGGTTATGGGTTCTTATCCGAGAAGGCAGAATTCGCAAGAGAACTTTCCAAAGCAGGAATTTCTTTCTTGGGACCTAAGCCCGAATCTGTGGACCTAATGGGAGATAAGATCAGATCCCGCGCGGCTATGGAGAAGGCGGGAGTTCCAGTTGTTCCAGGATATGAGGGAGAGTCTCAAGAACATTCCGTATTGTTAAAAGAAGCGGAGAGAATCGGATTTCCGATCATGATCAAGGCAAGTGCTGGCGGCGGCGGAAAAGGAATGAAACGTGTCTTTTCTAAAGAAGAATTTTTGCCTGCCTTAGAATCCGCCCAGAGAGAGGCGGGAAACGCTTTCGGCGATTCCAGAGTATTTTTAGAGAAGTATATTATAAATCCTAGACATATAGAAGTCCAGGTATTCGGCGATTCGTCTGGAAAAGTCATTCATCTATTCGAAAGAGAATGTTCCATTCAAAGAAGACACCAGAAAGTAGTGGAAGAATCTCCGGCACCAAACCTGCCTTCTGAGCTGAAACAAAAAATATGTGAAGTAGCCGTTAAGGCAGCTTCTTCCATAGGTTACCTGGGTGCAGGAACAGTTGAATTCATCTTGGGAGAAGACGGTGTATTCTACTTTTTGGAAATGAATACAAGGCTGCAGGTAGAACATCCGGTCACCGAATCCGTAACAGGTTTCGATCTGGTCGAATGGCAGATTCGAATTGCAGAAGGTATTTCTATCGAAAAACTCACAGGAGGAAAATCTCCTTCTCAGAGCGGACATGCAATCGAAGTCAGATTGTATGCGGAAGATCCGGAGAATGAATTCCTACCTTCTATAGGAAAGATAGAACTCGCCAAATTCCCGGAGGTCCAGAATCTGAGAGTGGATTCTGGAGTAGTCACCGGCTCCGAAGTTTCCCTCTATTACGATCCGATGCTCGCCAAAATGATTGGGATCGGAAAAACAAGAGAAGAAGCACGTAAAAATCTGATCGCAGGCTTAGAAGAAACAATCGTATTCGGGCCGATCACAAATCTGAATTATTTGAAAGCGATTCTGGAACATTCGGAATTCGTAAAGGGAAACACAGACACTCACTTTTTAGAAAAACATAAAGTTGTTTGGGAAGAATCCGGAGAAGAAAAAGAAGCGCTCATGAGGACTGCATCTTTCCTTGCGAACCGGACCGTAAAAACTTCCTCCGTGTGGGAGGCCGTCGGGCCGAACGGAGTTTGGGGAGAAATATCTTGAACCGTTTGTTCCGACTTCAATGGAAAGATAAGGAATACGTATTGGATCTGGGAGATTCTTCCTCCAGACTTTTCGGTCCTGAAAAAAAATGGGAATCACTACTTACACATTACTCGTGGACTGGGGAAGAAGATGGTTCTTATTCTTTGCCTGATGGAAGTGTTGCATTACTTAGAAGTGGAAAACTTTTTATCCATACAAAAGGAAAAACATTTCAATTTGCGATTAAGGGAAGAGAAGTTTCAGATGCACAAGCCGCCTCTCTCGAGATCAAAAGTCCTATGCCTGGGAAGATTATTAAAGTAGAAGTGAAGCCGGGAGATCCCGTTAAAAAAGGACAAACACTCGCAGTAGTAGAAGCAATGAAGATGGAACATGCGTTGAAAGCAGGAGCGGATGCGAATGTCCAAGAAGTACTCGCAAGGCCTGGTGATATCGTTTCCCAAGACCAACTACTTATCAAATTAGGCCAATCATAACTCAACTCGAGTTCTAAACTGAAATGTTTTCCGATACTGAAACATTTCAGTATTGTTAAAAATTAAATTCTTATTTCGAACAAACGATATAATAATTTTAGAATACGGTTCAGGGCGAAGCTCGTGACCCTGGATCAAAAGAAAAGGTTCCCGGAATAAATTTGACATCGGTTCAGACACTATTATACATTGCGAATTCCATAAAAAAATCCAGGTACTGCATGAAGCATTTCCTTATTCGCATTGGCATAATTGCTATATTGGCCTTTGTTTCGACTCAAAATATCTCCGCTGATCCAGGGCTTTTGGAAGGTTGTGAAAAACCTCCTGAAAGAACGGATCTACCATTCCATATCAGTTCTAAACGACAGCTTTGTAAAAAAGATCTGGAAAAGAAGAAAGAAGGTTGGTTTCCAACAGGGCTTCCTCTTTTGAATTCAGATCCGAACACAGGAATTGGTTATGGAGTTCGTGTATTCGCATTTAATAATGGAAAAAAAGATGATCCATTTTTCGAATATACTCCTTATAAATTCAGGATTTACGCTCAGTACTTCAATACCACAAAACAACGTCAGTATCAGGATATTGCCTTCGACGCTCCTTATGTATTCGGAACACAATGGCGTTTGAGGGGAGAAGGTGTTTACGATGCCAACCCGAATACGTTATTCTTCGGTTTAGGAGAATCTTCTCTCCAAACCTTAAGTTATACGGATCGTAACCAAGACGGAGGCCAAGTTTTTACTAACGCAACTTTTGCGGACCAACAAAGAAACCTGGCTTATACAAGACCTGGTGGTCCTGGAGATCCTGTCGATATCAACGGTTCCGTATATAATGGATTCCCTGCACAGAATGGATTTAGAGTAACCAACTCTCAATACAACCGATATAATTTAATTTCTCCTACTGCAATGTTGAGTGGAGAAAGATCCTACGTGGGAGGAACTGTTCGACTCGTCGCTGGACTTCGTATGTCCCAGAATATAGTAAAAGCATTTGATGGAACAATTGCAAATGCAAGCGATCCTATCTTGGATGGTTTTCCTACTAGTTCAGGCGGAAGAGCGATCAGTGGTACTACTAAAATTACCGAGGACTATAACTCAGGAAAAATTTTAGGATATCATGGTGGTATCGTTAACACACTTCGATTAGGTGTTGTATATGATACCAGAGATTTAGAGCCAGATCCAAACCAAGGTGTATTCTTAGAAGCGACCTACGAAAGATCTGCTAAAACTTTCGGATCTAATTTCGATTATTCCAAATATTTCACACAGGCAAAATTCTTCTGGAGCCCGTTCCCAAGAGTTTTCGACAAATTGGTTCTTGCAGGACGAGGCGGTTTCTCTGTTACGGAAGGTGACGCACCTTTCTTCGAATATAGAAACATGTGGGGAACAGAGGGTGTGATCTCCGGTCTCGGTGGACGTACTACATTAAGAGGTTATAAACAAGACCGCTTTGTTGGACGCGCAATGGGTTGGGGTAATATCGAGCTTCGTTGGAAGTTCGCGCAATTCACGGTACTCGGACAACATTTTGCTTTGAACTTAGTTCCTTTCATGGACTTCGGACGAGTGTGGGACGACGAGCATAAGGCCGGCCTTAAGGATTATAAATTTTCCCGAGGTATCGGTTTCCGTATTGCTTGGAACCAAACTACGATTATCATATTGGACTACGCGGTTTCCAGAGAAGATAAACAATTATTCGTAAACTTCAACCACGCGTTCTAAGGAAAAAGAGATGAGAAAAGTATTTTATATAATAAGATCCTTATTTACCTTATTCGCGTTTTGTATGCTCGCGATGGGTTGTGAAGAGAAACTGGACCATAGCCCGTATGGCTTCAGAGAAGAAGATGATAGTGACCTGATAGCCGGAGCGATCTTCTTTCAAAGTTTTACGAATAATGGAGATGGAACAACATCGGATAGTACAAGCGGTTTAATGTGGAAGACTTGTAGCCAAGGCCAAGTCTTCAATGGAGATGCAAGTAGCTATAATTGTAGAGGAGCAAATGGCACGTTAGGAAATCCGAGTTCCTTTGGAGCTACAGATTTGCAATATTGTAGTGTAGATCTGAATTCTTGTAATACGATAGGGCTTCCTCAGACCTTAACGACCGTATCTCCGATTGGTATTTCCGGGAGTTCGGAAGCGTATGATTCCTGTGCGAATGACAACACAGGAGGTCATTCAGATTGGAGAGTAGCTAACTTTTTGGAGTTAAAATATTTAAGTTCTAATAGTCGCAACTTCATGCTTTTGAAATTTCCCGATACCTTAGAGTCCTTCTACTGGAGTTCTACGGCTAATGAACAAGATATAGCTGGTAAAACGGCTAGAGCAGTATCTTTCTCTAAAGATAGATTTGGAGAAGACGAGTCTTATAGCAAGACCAGCAGATATTTTGTTCGCTGTGTGAGGTAAGGCACAGAGTTCCTAAAGAGGCACTGAGAGTTTTCGCACAGAGGCACAAAGTCACAGAGGGTTGATTTTGTATTAGTTTTCAAGAAACTTCGTGTCTCTTTGGCTCTGTGTGAGCAATCCCTGTGTCTTCCTCTAATCTCAGCGCTTCTGAGTGAGAACCTCGTTCTCTTTGGACTAAATGGGGAAATATTAAAGATTTATAAAGTGGACCCGATCCCTAAACGAGGGTTCACTTATATGCCACTTATATCTGGGTCGAAATCGTGTTTTACTAATGTATGATTTGCTAATTTTTTTATAAGCCCTGTGATGAAAGGGAACTTTTGCGTGTTGAACGGGGTCCCCTAAACTCTGATCCGAAATTTTCAATTGACATAAGCTATCGTCACTTCGATAACTAACGAACTTAAAATCTTAGATCCGGAGTGTACATGAGGATTAAAGAAATTAAATCGTTGGTGCTAACGATTTGTTTTGTCGCAAGTTTCAATATAGACGCCCAAGATTTTATTCCTGAACCGGGATGCGAGAAGCCAGCTGCTCGCAAAAATTTACCGTTTCATATGGATTCTTCTAAGCAGCTTTGTGCCAAAGACCTGGCTGTCAAAAGGGAAGGTTGGTATCCTACCGGACTTCCACTTATAAACTCAGATCCACTTGAGGGTGTCGGTTTCGGTGTTCGCGCATATGCCTATAATAATGGTCTGAAATCGGATCCATTATTTGATTATACTCCTTATAGAGTTAGGTTTTTTGCTCAGTATTTTAATACGAGTAAGAATGCACAATATCATCAGCTCAGTTTGGATATGCCATTTATTGCGAATACACAATGGCGTTTGCGTGCGGATGCTTTCCTAACGATTACTCCTACCACTCTTTACTTTGGAATCGGTGAGAGTTCTTTAAAAGGCCTAAGTTACTATGATCGTAACCAACCGGGCGGGGACTATTACACGAACGCAACCTTTGCGGATCAAACCAAAAATAATAGCTATTATAGGCCTGGAGGGCCGCAGGATCCTGTTGCCTTCGGAGGAAATACCTATTACGGAGTTCCAAGCCAACCTGGATTCGTTGTTACCAATAAGATGTATAACGGTTATATTATAGAAACTCCTATGGTTAACCTAAGTACTGAGAGATCTTTCTTTGGTGGAACGGTTCGTGTAGTCGCTGGATTAAAAGCCTCCGAGAATATTATCAGGACATTTGATGGCCGGAAAGCTCCGGGTTATGACCCGGTTTTAGGCATGGATTACGGTGCGAATGTGCCTAACGCTAAAACGCGTTTAACCGAGGACGCGGAAGCGGGTAAAATTTTAGGATATCATGGTGGGTATGTAAATGCACTTCGTGTGGCACTTGTATATGATACACGTGACTTCGAACCGGATCCGAATAGCGGGGTTTTCATAGAAGGAACCTTTGAAAAGAACAGCAAAGCATTCGGTTCCGATTTCAATTTCCAAAAATACTTTGCCCAAGGAAAATTTTTCTGGAGCCCATTTCCGAAAGTATTCGAAAAACTCGTGATTGCTTCCCGTTTTGGTGCGGGGCTTTCCGAGGGGGATGTTCCATTCTTCGAATATAGAAACATGTGGGGAACGGAAGGTTTGATTGGAGGACTCGGAGGTATTCGAACAATTCGCGGTTACAAACAAGATCGTTTCGTAGGAAGAATGATGGGTTGGGGTAACCTCGAGGTAAGATGGAAATTCGGATCCTTAAAGGTAGGAGATGAATACTTCGCATTTAACTTAGTTCCTTTCATGGACTTTGGACGAGTGTGGGACGACGAGCATAAGGCTGGTCTGAAGGATTATAAATACTCGCATGGTATCGGACTCAGGATCGCTTGGAACCAGGCTACGATCATCATGATCGACTGGGCAAAGTCGAAAGAAGACGAACAATTATTCGTAAACTTCAGCCACGCGTTCTAAGGAAAAAGAGATGAGAAAAGTATTTTATATAATAAGATCCTTATTTACCTTATTCGCGTTTTGTATGCTCGCGATGGGTTGTGAAGAGAAACTGGACCATAGTCCGTATGGCCTCAGAGAAGAAGATGATAGTGACCTGATAGCCGGAGCGATCTTCTTTCAAAGTTTTACGAATAATGGAGATGGAACAACATCGGATAGTACAAGCGGTTTAATGTGGAAGACTTGTAGCCAAGGCCAAGTCTTCAATGGAGATGCAAGTAGCTATAATTGTAGAGGAGCAAATGGCACGTTAGGAAATCCGAGTTCCTTTGGAGCTACAGATTTGCAATATTGTAGTGTAGATCTGAATTCTTGTAATACGATAGGGCTTCCTCAGACCTTAACGACCGTATCTCCGATTGGTATTTCCGGGAGTTCAGAAGCGTATGATTCCTGTGCGAATGACAACACAGGAGGTCATTCAGATTGGAGAGTAGCTAACTTTTTGGAGTTAAAATATTTAAGCTCTAATAGTCGCAACTTCATGCTTTTGAAATTTCCCGATACCTTAGAGTCCTTCTACTGGAGTTCTACAGCTAATGAACAAGATATAGCTGGTAAAACGGCTAGAGCGGTATCTTTCTCTAAAGATAGATTTGGAGAAGACGATTCTTATAGCAAGACCAGCAGATATTTTGTTCGCTGCGTAAGATAATTAAAGAGGAGCTTGAAGATCCCCATGGACCAGATCATTGATCAGAATTGTATCATGTCTGGATGGGGATCTGTTTTCCGGATAATCCGTAGAATAGTGTAGTCCTCTACTCTCGTGTCTGGCAAGCGCAGAACGTATAATCAACTCGGCTACCAGAACCAAATTACGAAGTTCTAATAAAGGATTTGTGACTATTGTCCTGTTGTAATAGTCTCTGACTTCTGCATAGATCAAATCCATTCTTCTTTTTGCTCTTTCTAAACGTAGATTAGAGCGAACAATTCCCACATAGTTGGACATTGTGTTTTTGATCTCTGAAAGATCATGGGAAATCAATACCCATTCTTCCGTATTAACAAGACCCTCTTTGTCCCAAATAGGGATCTGTTCATGTTCCGGTAAGAAGTCGGGCGGATTTTTGCGGATCTCTTCTGCAATACGATTGGAGAATACGAGGCATTCTAATAAACTATTAGATGCCAGACGGTTTCCACCGTGAACTCCAGTGCAGGAAGCTTCTCCCGCTGCGAATAGATTTTCTATTCTAGTTTTTCCCCAAAGGTCAGTTGCTATCCCTCCGCACATGAAGTGGGCTGCTGGTACAACAGGTATTGGATCCGTAGTGATATCGATTCCTAACTCTAAACATTTTGCATAAATAGAAGGAAAAGATTCTTTGATCTCTGCTGCCGGTCTATGCGAGATATCCAACCAAACATGAGGATCTCCCGACTTCTTCATTTCTGCGTCTATGGCTCTTGCGACTATATCTCTTGTGGCAAGATCTGCCATAGGATGGTATTTTTTCATGAACGGTTCTCCGTCCATGCTTAGTAATACTGCACCTTTTCCTCGAACAGCCTCGGAGATCAGAAATGAATCTCCTTTTTCATGATAAAGAGAAGTAGGGTGGAACTGGTAAAATTCCATATTCCTGATCTCTGCTCCAGCTCGATAAGCGCAGGCAACTCCGTCACCCGTAGCAATTTTAGGATTTGTGGTATGAGAATATACCTGTCCGGATCCGCCGCTTGCTATGATGGTCTTTTTGGCTAGGATTGGGATTACTTCTCCCGTATGATTAGAAAGAACATATGCTCCGAAACAAATCAGACCTTTCTTTTTGAGGTGGTGGGGAGTGATCAGATCTACGACCGTATGGTATTCTAATATTCTAATATTCGGATTTTGTTTTACGATTTGTAAAAGTGTTTTTTCGATTTCATGACCGGTTCTGTCATGGGCGTGGACGATACGATTTGTTCCATGTCCGCCTTCTCTATGCAGATCGAATTCCCCATCCTTATTCAGGTTGAATGGAACCCCATATTCTAAAAGTTCTTTAACAAGAGGGGGACCTTCTTCTACCAAAACCCGGACTGCTTCCGGATCACAGAGTCCAGCTCCGGATTCCAAGGTATCATTTACATGGTCTTCGAATTTATCTCCCTGAGAGAAAACGGACGCGATCCCGCCTTGGGCGTAATTGGTGCTAGATTCGTAATCCGACTTCTTGGTCACGATCACGGTCTCACCTATATTAGAAAGTTTTAAAGCCTGGAAAAGACCGGTGATACCGCTCCCAATGACTAGAAAATCGGTTTTAATTCTTGGCATTTGTACAGATTCGGCGGCATAATACCGCCGAGATTTAGATTATTTACGTTTTGTGCCTGTGCTTAGGAGTGCTTCTACGTAATCTATGGAACGAATCAATTGGAAGTCGGGTTTGATCGGATCGTTCTTATGTTCATGGATGAACTTCTCCGCTTGCCCGTTCGTTTTTACCCAACCTTCCAGTTTTTTCACGTCGAAATGACTTTTTTCCTCAGCGGAAGAAGGTAACTCCGGAAGGTGATTCCACATATTCTCTTCACGATAATGAAATGGGAAACTGCCGTCTTCTTCGGAAGAAACTTCCACATCGGGTTTGACTCCAACTACTTGGATCGTATTTCCGGAAGGTGCGTAATATCTGGATTGAGTAAGTTTGATATAATAGGCACCGTTGCCTCTTAACTCTTGCAGTTTTTGAACGGTTGCTTTTCCGAAAGATCTTTCTCCCAGAATTAAACCACGGCCATGGTGTTTTAATGCAGAAGCCACAATCTCTGAAGCAGAAGCAGATTTTGCATTGATTAGAACTGCAACAGGTAGATCGGTCAGATCTTTTTTGCCCGCATTAGAATCTTCCGGACTTCTATTCGGACTTTTTACGGAAACAATGAGTCCGTTAGTCACAAACATATCTGCAAGATCGATTGCAAGATCCAAATAACCTCCAGGGTTATTTCTCAGATCCAAAACCAATGCCTTTAGTTTTGTTCCTTTCCCTGTGGATTGTTTTTCTAATTCTTTAAAATGTTGTACAAATTCTTTATCAACAGAAGGATCCGATTTTACGAAACCGGTCAGCTTGATGTATCCGATATAAGGATGATTGTCTATCAACTTGCTTGTGATATTTCGGATCTCGATCGTATCGCGAATTACTTCGATCGTTAGAGTTCCTGCCACTCCTTTTCTGCGGATGGTCAGAACCACTTTGGATCCTTTTTTTCCTTTGATCCTTTCTACTACTTTATCGAGTAACATTCCTTTGGTGGACTTACTATCGACTGCTAGGATCACATCACCGGCGCGAACTCCTGCGGTGACTGCAGGTCTTCCTTCTAAAGGATTTTCTACGATAACTTCTTTGTTACCGCCTCCACTTAAAATTGCACCAATTCCTTCGAAACTTCCGTCTTCGATCTTTGCCATGGATTCTTCCCAGGCAGCTTTTAAAAATACTTGGCTATGAGGATCTAAAGAAGAAAGATAACCGTTCGCTGCAGCTAGATATACATCCTTAATGCTAAACGGTTCTTTTTCTTTTGAATCTTCTTCTCCGAACGGATCTTTGAGCGGAGGAGTAGTGTAGTTTTGCAGATTTTTTTCGAGATATGCGAGTATTCGATCGAAGTCTTTTTTGGAGAAGTTGGTCTGCTCCCATTTAGCGGTGAGCACTTTTTTACGGACCTTCTCCCTTTCTACAAGTTTGAGGACCTCGTCATTAGAAAGTTTAGGTTTATTAGCCTCTTCTTTCAGTTTTTTATCCCGGATCTTCTCTACTTCTTTATAGTCCGGATCGAATAGAACGAATTTATCGTCCGGAGAAAGTTTAAAAGGTTTACCCGGGAAAATATCATCTGCTTCTTCATATTTTTCTCGGTCCGTAAAATAACTTTCCGGATACAGATAAAGACCATGAGGCAAAGATAGAAGTGCAAAAACCGCTGCGTCCTTATAGGCGCGGTTTTTATCTATATTTTTATCGATATAGTTTCCCTCAACGGTCTTGACTACGCTGTCAAAATCCTTGAGAGTGAAATCTGCCGTGGTCTTGGAATTTCCGGAAGAAGGTTGGCAGAAGAAGATGCTCGTACATAAGATAACGGAGAGAAAGGATAAAGATAAGGATCTCAAGCTTT
Organism: Leptospira neocaledonica; assembly: GCF_002812205.1. Lineage (NCBI taxonomy): Bacteria > Pseudomonadati > Spirochaetota > Leptospiria > Leptospirales > Leptospiraceae > Leptospira > Leptospira neocaledonica. Next base: position 57,019 of record NZ_NPEA01000012.1, on the reverse strand, counting down.
TCAAATCGGGTCCTCTTTTTGCAAGGTTGATTTTCGATCATTTTCCACCTGGAACAGGCATTGTCAATCTATTCCCCCGAAAACTCTCATTCTATAAGACTTTGGAAAAGTTTTGTATCCTTAGTTTTTTCTCGTTTGTGGGAACTTTTTACTGCACTTCTGTTTCCGTCCCTGGAGGTGGAAGGTTCGGGTCGGAACTCATACAAGAACAGGCAATCCTAGATTTTTACGGAACGGAAGAAGAAAGAAAATCTTCTTTAGATTTATTAAAATCTTCCTGCAGATCCCTGAGAAAAGATAGGGGACTCGCTTGTTATAATTTGTCCATTTTGTATGATTCCCTCGGAGAAAATCAATCTGCTTTGGAATACGCAGTCCGAGCCAAAAACTCAGATCCGAGCGATCCACTCTACCAAGAGCTTGCATTCTCCTCTTCTTTAAAATGGGAATCCGAAAAATCCACACTTGCAGACCAGGAAGAAGTTTTGTATAAAACTGCAATCTCCGCATGCAAAAAAGGGAATATTGCAGAAGCTTCCGAATCCGTTTCTAAACTCATAGAAATTCATTCCGTTTCGAAAGAATCCTTAACCAAAGGTGTTTTTGCAGAATGTGGACTGGACAAGGAATTGATCGCAAAAGCAAAGCAGAACACTTTCAAACCTTCTTCCGAATATTATAAATTTCTGGAAAAGAACCATTCATACAGAAAAGTCTGGGACTTAAGTGGTGAATTCGGAAGGACTCCTAAAGATCTTGTTTCTGGGAACAAGGCCACCCAATCCTGGAAGGAACTTAAAAAAGCGGTTTCCATAAAAGACCAGATTTCTGCTAAAAAACATCTCTTAAGTTTTAAATCGAACCTGGAAGAATTGGCCAAAACAAATTCCGAGGCCTCTTTACTTTCCGCAAATTTAAAAAAAGCAGCCTTTTTATTACTCTCCGAAGACTCGAATTATTCTTCTTTCAAAGAACTCGCAAAAGAACTCTCTGATACTCCGACCCAGACGAAATAATCAACTAAGAGCTTTCAGATATTCTCTCACCGACTGAGCTAACCCGATTTCAAGTGCGTAGGACATGAGTCTGTGGCCGATGGATACTTCTTCCAAACCGGGGAGTTTAGAGAATAGAGGAAGATTAAAATGATCCAGGTCGTGGCCTGCGTTAATTCCTATTTTTTGGGTCTGCAGGAACTCCGCCGCTTTTTTGAAAGATTCGAAAGCAGATTTACCTTCTTCCTGAGACTGATCAAAGGCATGTGCATAAGGACCTGTGTAAAATTCTACGCGGTCTGCGCCGGTTTCTTTTACTAATTTAAGATTTTCTAAATCCGTTTCCATGAAGATAGAAACACGGATCCCCGCATTTTGGATCCTTTGGATATAAGTTTTTAGTTCAGAGGAGTCTTTGGTCAGATCGAAACCGTGATCTGAGGTGATCTCTCCGGGGGTGACTGGAACTAACGTAGCCTGGTCCGGTTTCGCTTCCAGAACAAGATCTAAAAACCGAGGAGAAGGTTCTCCTTCCATATTGTATTCTATCTTCTTTTTTTTATCCTGATTATAGAATGTAAGGAACTCCCGCAGATCGAATACATCCTTCTTCTTTATATGCCTTTCGTCTTCTCTAGGATGGACAGTAATCCCATGAGCTCCCGCTTCTAAGATTAGTTTAGATAAATAAATAAGGTCTGGGTGGTTTCCACCTCTGGAATTTCTCAAAGTGGCAATTTTATTTACATTTACGCTCAGATGGACCATAAACCCTCGTATTCGGAATCCAATTCTTAGAAAGTACAGGTTAGCGGAAACTAGATTTCTGAGTGCTTTTTCTGCTTGAATCGGAATAAGTGTCTTCCAGCATGGTCAATTCCGATGGCAACAGCTAAGAAAACGGCTAAGAAAAAAGCTGCACCGAAGTCCAAAACTCCGGTGAAAAAAAGCGCCCCTAAGAAAAAAACTCCTCCGGCGAAAAAGAAGGAAGCGCAAGCAGCAAGCAAACCTGCAGGGACTAAAAAGTCTTCTGCGTCCAAGTCTTCTTCTCTTAATCCTCTGGGCAAAAAGTTTACCTGTCATACTTGTGGAACCAAGTTCTACGATCTCAATAAAGAAGTAAAAATCTGCCCTAAATGCGGAGCGGATCAAAACAAACGTCCTCCTTCCAAATCCAGGGTCCGCCCTAGAGTGGAAGAAGAAGAGTTTCCAGAAGAAAACTTAGACTACGATGCCGAAGTAGGTTTCGAAGAAGAAGAAGGTATTGTGGAAGAACCTCTAGAAGAGGAAGAAGACGAGGAAGAGGAGGAGGAATAATTCCCCCTTTTCATCCCATTCTGATCCTCACTGCTCCCACTGGGGCCGGAAAAACGGCTCTGGTGAGAGAACTGGATCCTTCTCGTTTTGAAATTATCTCTTTTGATTCCAGACAGATCTATAAAGAGTTAAGTATAGGGACTGCAGCTCCTAGTCCCCAAGATTGCGAAAAAATCCCCCACCATCTGGTTTCCTTTCTTTCTCCTTCCGAATCCATAGACGCGGCAAAATTTGTAACTAAGGCAGAAGAAGCCCTGGATAATATATTCTCCAGAGGTAAAATCCCAGTTTTAACCGCGGGTACAGGGTTTTATCTGAATGCATTTTTATATGGAATGTTTCCCGTTCCGAAAATCACTGAAGAAGTAAAACTGAAAGTAGAATCCTTGAGTATGGAAGAGAGGATTAGGGAACTCCAAAAACTGGACCCAAAGGCTCTGCAAAAAATCTTTCCAAACGATAACTACAGATATGGAAGAGCCTTGGAAGTGAATTGGATGGGAACTCTTTGGTCGGAACTGAAAGTGGAGGAGGGGAAGGGCGCCCTAATTTCCAAAAATTTGAATATACTTGGGGCCTTCTTTTTGGATCTGGATCGAAAAGAATTGTACGAAAGGATCGATTCCAGGGCCAAAAAAATGATCGAATCCGGAATGGCAGAAGAAGCAAAAAGGGTCTCAGATAAGTACGGGGAAGATTGTCCCGGCCTTCAGTCCTTAGGTTATAATTTCGCGCTTGAAAATATTAAAGGAACGTCCAATCTTGAGACATTCTTTGGGAATTTAAGCCAGTCCCATAGGAACTACGCCAAACGTCAGATTACTTGGTTTCGAAAGCAAAAGATATTGGAACCGATTCATCCGAAAGAAGCGTACGAAAAGATAAAAAAAATATAAACGGATAAAAATCTATGTCTGCTAAAAATAATATACAGGACCAACTACTCAATACGGCTAGAAAAGAAAAACTGGAATTGACCATCTATCTTCTAAACGGAGTTCCTTTAAAAGGGAAAGTGGTAAGTTTCGATAATTTTACGATAGTCCTTGAGCAGGAAAATAAGCAGAGTTTGGTGTACAAACACGCGATCTCGACGATCATTCCTTCCAAAGTAATCAAACTTTATACAGAAGAAGCCGCTAAAGAAGCTCCTTCCGCCTAATGTTCCGAAAGATAGGCCGGGCACTTTTCATTCTATTTATAGTAGCGGGGATCCTACTGGTATCCTATCCGCTTTTTTTTATAAAGGAAGGAGAAGCCCTGCTTGTCTGGGAACAGGATTCCAAGTTAGTTTCCTTTGTTCGTGGCCCGGGCTTTGCCTATGAACCGGCAGTGATCCAGTTCTGGGATAAGTCCGTACGTAAAGAATCCTTAAACTCATTGGCTTTGGAGTTGGATATCCATCACGATCTTTCTTCCGGATTATTCTCCGAAAAGTCGGAAGAAGGTAAAATCAGAGCGAAACTTGATCTATCCTTTCATTTGGAAGAAGAAGGATCCAAAAAGTATTTTCTCTCCGGAGGAAAGACTGACCAAGGCAGAGCAAAATATCTCTCCAATATCTTCCAGTCCAAACTGAGAGCTGGGATAGAGGACGAGAAAAATATAAATTTAAACAAGGATTCTATCTCCGCTTTCCTAAGGAACGATATCGTTAGGATTCTCGCTAATGAAGTTTCCTGGCTTAAGATAGAATCAGTTCGCATTATCAGTCTGGATATTCCGGATCCGATACTCATTGCGAATATATTCCGTAATCCTAACTATATTTTGGCTAAAAAGTTAGAAAGAATAGAAGCCTTAAAAAAGGCGGAATCTTACTCTATACAAGAAGAAGCAAAACTTGCAGTTTCCAAAAAAAAATGGGAACAATATAAGGATTTTCTAAAGAAGAATCCGGATATGAAAGAGTTCCTGCTTTACGATAATATCGGAGAGAATGTGGATGTTCTACTTCTTCCTTCTGATACCGTTTTTGGAGATCCTAAATCTTTGAGTAAGAAAAAGTCCGCCCCCAAACCCAAAGAGGTGGAATAAATGACACAAGATAAACCCGTAGTACTCATAATGGCGGGAGGAAAAGGAGAAAGATTCTGGCCTAGATCCAGGGTTTCCACTCCTAAACAACTCCAGAAAGTATATTCTAAAAATACTCTCTTAAAAGAGACCTTAAATCGGGCCTATACGATTACAAGTCCGGATCGAGTATTTATTGGAACGAATGCCACTTTAAAAAAGGAAATTCTAGCCCAGGAAAGAAGTTTTCCTGAAAATAATTTTATCATAGAGCCGGAAGGAAAAAATACCGCACCTATCATAGCTCTCGCTTCTTTATACTTTAAGGAAAAGTTTGGAGATCCGATTCAGGTTGTACTTTCTGCGGATGCTTGGGTGAATTCCGAAAAAGAATTTGCTAAGAGTATCCAAAAGGCTTTGAAAGAAGCAGACGAACATCTTGTCCTACTCGGTATCAAGCCGAATCGTCCGGAAGTAGGTTACGGTTATATCTCCGCCGGAAAACCGACTAAACATGGCTTCGAAGTAAAATCATTCTTCGAAAAGCCTGATATAAAAACGGCGATCAAGTATATTAAAAAATCGAACTTCTATTGGAACCCGGGGATTTTTCTTTGGAAGACAAGTCTGATCTTGGAAGAGTTTGAAAACTATTCTCCTAAAATATTAAAACCTCTTAAGGATAGATTTCCATTCAAAAAAATGGGGGATTTGGGAGAAGCATTCAAACTTCTTCCCTCCGAACCTGTGGACATAGCCATCATGGAAAAGAGCGCTCGTATCAGAATGGTAGAAGCAAGTTTCTCTTGGGACGATGTTGGCTCTTGGCTTTCTTTGGAAAGAGTATTGCCTGGGGATAACCAAGGCAATCGGCATATCGGTAAGGAAATTCTATTTTATAAATCCGGAAACAACGTCACTCAGACTAGAAAAGAATTCACTGCATTACTCGGAGTTCAGGATATCGTAGTAGTAGAAGAGGAAGACGTTCTCTTTATCGCTTCTAAAGAAGGGATTGGTGATATCAAAAATATGGTCGCCGAGATCCGTAAAAATAAAGGTTTACAAAAGTACACCGAATAATTTCCTGGCAGGTTAGGAACCTAACAGGAGAACCGAATGCCTTCCGGTAAAAAAAGAAAGCGAAGAAAGATCGCGACTCATAAGAGGAAGAAAAAGAGAAGACAGAATCGTCATAAGAAGAAAGGCAAATAAGATATTCTTTTGATATCTAAAAGACCGGGAAATCGAATCGAAGACCCGGTCTTTTTCGCCTCCCTCCTCCATCGGGAGCTCTCCCGACTCGGAATTAGCAACTATCAAAGCCTAAAGCAAAATTAGAAAATGGCCGATCATGTTGCTGTATGGCCTCCTTTCAGGACTATTCTCTTTTAAGACGTTGGTGGAAACCTGAGTTTCCTCCAGCCAAAGGATATACAAAATCCTACCAAGCTAAAACTCCGGATGGAGATATTCTCCAAGCCGACTTTCATTTTCATGATCGTAAGATCAGACTCACTTTGGAAGTCGCCGGAGAGAATGGCCGTATTTATGTTTCCACTATCCGGGATGGATCCATTCTAAAAGAGACTGATCTTTCAACAGGTAGATCTTATCCTCTTTATTCCAGATTCGCACCTTTTAGAGACTTATTATCTTCTCTCCCTGACAAGGACGCTCTACAAATTATGGGCGGGGCATACGGAGTTTCTCCGGAACCATTGGGGGGACCTGAAAGAAGGACTCCTAAACCTTGGGAAATTTCTACCAAGTACGATCATATTTTCGGAATAGATCGAAATCCTAGATCCTGGAAAAGATTTTTCCAAAGAGAGAAAAAAGAGCCCTTATGGACCAGAATCAAGAGAAGGATCTGGGGAGATCTACAAGACTATTCCTTAGGTCTTGGAGCAGCACTCGGGATCTGGTATGCTTACATGGATTTTTATTTACTCGGATTTTCACTCGCCGTTTTCGGTTTGCTTTTTGGCGGATTGGACTGGATACTGAGGAAACGCGATCCGCTTTTCTCGAAAGTTGTAATCTTTCTAGGTTCCGGATCGTATTTTTATTACTACGGATTCACCCGTTTCTAAGGAGGGGGAATGTCCGCCGAAATCGAACACCAGTACATTCTATTTAGCTTGGGAGAGGAAGAATACGCTCTTCCAATCGTTCTTGTAGATGAGATTATCAAGATCCATAACCTGGTCAAGGTTCCGAGATCCAAAAACTATTTTGCAGGTATCATGGATATCCGAGGCAAGGTAGTGAAGATGGTGGATCTGGGTGTGAAACTTAATATTCCTCATTCTCATGAGCAAGGTTACGATCGTGCAATCGTAGTAAAGATAGGCGGAGAATCCGTCGGCATCATTGTAGACAAGGTAGCTAACGTAGCACTCTTTCCTCCGGAAACGATCAATCCTCCTCCACCTTCTATCAAAGGAATTTCCTCCCGTTATATCACGGGTGTCGGTAAAAAGGACGATAGGTTCATCATCCTGATCGATATCGAAAAAATCCTAGGATCAGAAGAATTAGCGGAGTTGGGTGCCGGGGCGAAATGAAACAAACCCGCCTGAAACTGGGCGCGATACTCCTCATTCTTTTTGGGTTGGGAGTAGGCGTCCGAACCGAGGCGGATGAGCAGGATCAAAGATTAGATCCTGCAGGTATCTATAAACTTCCTCATGAAGTAATTCCTCCAGCGAATCTTCGCACATTAAAAGAGAACTTACTTAATTCTTCCGAAACTGTTTCCGATCCGATCACATCTATCCGCCAAGTTTTAGATCCGTACTATGCTCAGTTCGTGGATCCAAAAAGAACGGAAGAAGAAAGAAGATTAGGTCGTATCTTCACGGAAAAAACGGATCGTAACACTCTACGTTTATTGATCTTAAAAATGATGAATAAGATCACGGGAGGGGAACAACTTCGTGATTCTCCCATCCTATTCGAATTACATTGGTTACTCAGCCAAGAATACTCCAAGAAAAAGCAGAACTTCAAGGCATTAGAAGAAGCCTTAGCGGCCCTCAGATATAGGGACTTTTCACATACGGAAGAAGCATTCTCCAAAGAAGAAAGACTGAGAGAATTATATGATACGAATGAAGTGGAAAGAGCTAAACAACATGCAAAGGTCAAGAAAGAATTAGAAAAAGCGAATGTAGATCTGGAAAAAGCAAAGGATAGAGTTCATCTTTTAGAAGCTTCTTCCGCAAGGGAGAAGGACCTGATCTTTGAATCTAATCCTCCTAACAATGCGCGCAAAGTAACCGCAAATGATATCTCTCTTGCAAAACAAGGCGTGAAGAATGCGGACGATTCCCTCAAGAGAGCAGCAAGCGCTTATAAAGATTCTTTCGAAAATAATTATTATCCATTTTTCAAAAGAAAGTCCAGAGAAGACGCCGATACGGTTTTTACCTTAGCGAAATTCATAAAAGAATCGGAGAATGAGAACAAGGAAAGACTGAAGGTGGTCAACAAAACCTCCGTGAGCGGGCAGGGGATTTTCGTTCTATTCGATTATAAAAGAAATACGGACTTTTTTGCGTATGCTGCGCTATTAGAGTTGGCGTTTCGTTTGGATCCGGAACATTCTCAAGTAGTTTTAGCATTGGCAGAAGAGCTAAAGGCCTCGGGTAAAAAAGCCAAATCTCTGGACTTCTTCTTAAAATTTCTGGCTCTTGCATTAAAAGAAAATAAAACTCCCGCGGAGATTGCTTACGTATATCGTGCGATCGCTTCTTTACATACGGAACTTAAACAATATGTTTTGGCCGCGGAATTTTATGAGAAATATTATCTATCGGAACCGGATCCCAAGAAAAAAGGGATCTATGCATTCGAGCTCGGGAATTTTTTCGAAGGCAAACTTGGCAATTTAGAGTCCGGAAAAAAATATTACGAAGATTGGTTGCAGATCAGAGAACAGGAAAAGGCAGCTGCCTCCGATCTATCTTTTCCCGAATCCCAGGAAAGAATACGGATGGAAGTTCTGGCTTATTTAGGGATCTCTAAACTATATAGGTATGAGAAAAAACCCCCTAAAGAAAAAGAAGAATTAGTTAAATCTATCCAAGCATATGATAGACTCCGGGAAAATTTAAGATTAGAAGAAGAGAAATATTCCCAAGGTAAAAAGGAATTACTCCAGATCAAAAAAGGCCTCTTGGAAAGAACGAACGACCAGGACATGGCCCAATACAGACTCAAAAGTTTGGAGATGGAAGAATCCAAAGAAAAAATGGATATTATCCGAACTAAGTTGGATGCTTCTCCAGGGCCCAGGGCAATGCAAAGATTATCCGTATTGTATGAGTTCGAAAAGAACTACGGAGAATCTAAAAGAATGAACGAAGAAATCCTGAAAGTAGGGAACCAAACTGAGATCAATCTGGCTTTGAAAAATATAGAACGAATCAATAAAATTTTAGAAGATGGAATGCAAAGAGATCCTTATCCAAGGGATCCTCTTTCTGGAGATACGTATTAGAAGCGGTTTGTAGGATTTCCAACAAACGGTTTCAATTTTGTCTTTATCGCGATGTAGTAATTCTAACATGCGGTGACAGTTTATTGATTTAAAGATTTTTTAGCCTTAGTGTATTTTTCCACATCGTCCACACCGGATTCTTTTTCTTCTTCTCTTTCTTCCGGTTCTATGACTCTAAATTCCACTTGATCGATCACTTCTCCCTCGTAGGAGACCTTGATCAGATATTTTCCTGCGATCAATTCTTGGAAACTTCCTGTGATACTGGAACTGGAAAGTTCGGGTCTTTTACGTCGTACTTCGATTTCGTTAAAACCTACTTGGAATCTGCTCAAACTTACATAGATTTCCGCTTCAGGGTTCGGCACTCTGGAAAATTTGTATAAATATACGAGTGTTTTGTTTGTAGGAAATATCAATTTTTCTCTAGTAAGAGTGAATTCCTGAATGGTTGTAAATTTTTTCTCCAATAAAGTTTGTCTAGACTCATCCATCAATGCCCAGCCAAATTCTCCGCTCATTCCTAAGCAGGAAAAAAAGAAGAAGGAGTATAATAGGATTATAAAATAGGAAAATCGGATATTCATTCCTTGGATCATTCTCCTTTCTCTACAACTCGTCCCTTATCGGAAATGTCTTTCTCTCTGGGAGAATATTCTCTGTCCGGAAACACCACTCTGAAACCGGAGCCTTCGTTTTTCTGGGGGAACATGAGCCTCTGTAAAAAACGGTAGGTTAAATATGCGAATAATATAATTAAAAGGAGTTTCATCTCTGATTTATACTTAGCGTTGAACCGAGCTTTTAAGTCTATACTTGCCGGAAAAGTGATTCCGGCAACCCGATTTCCAAAAAACGGAGTTGCGGGATTGGGTAATGGTATTACTTTTTAAGAATTAACGGGAATGCCCGAATGTGAGCCACTTGCCCCCTGGATATAGTCCAGGCGGGGCATTTTTCTATACGTTACTAGAAGGTTCAGTGATACCGAGAGATCCCCGGTCAGAAGGAATAAATTGGATCAGATAAATCCGGATTCGCTATATATATAGTTTTTTAGGTTTTTATTCTCTTCTTCCGTTTTCGCGATTTTGGCTTTTACAGCATCTCCGATCGAGACGATCCCTACCAATCTGTTCCCATCCAGAATGGGCATGTGCCGGATCCTTTTTTTTAGCATAATAGAAAGCACTTCATCCACTTGGTCGTTCGGTTGCATAGTAGTCAATGTGGTGGACATTAGATCCGCCACTGTTTTATCGAATACTGCTTCCCGATCTGTGGAGGCAAAATGAAGTAAATCCCTTTCTGTAAATATACCGGCGAGTTTCCCTTCTTTGAGCACGATCACGGAACCTATATCATACTTGGTCATAAATCGGATCGCTTCCCAAACGGTGGTACTGGGTTCCACCGAGAGGATCTTTCGGTCCTTTTTCTCCAAGATATCTTTTACCAGCATGGCTACCTCTAGGCCCAAAGTGTAGTTTTGAGGGAGCTTCGATTCAAGGACTTTTTTTGGAAAAAAGAGGTCGGAACTATGACAAGCTTTTAGGTCTTTTGGTCGAATGAGCGGAAAAATGAAGACTAAAATAGGAAAAAAAACAGTAAAATGAGACTGTCTATAGGTTTGGAGAATAGGTGGTTTATTCCGGGATCTTAAAATGCTAAAATAGATGAGAGGAGAAGTTTTGAAAATTTTGCGGAAACAATTATATTCCTAAAAAAGGATTTCCCAATTCGCTCCTAACGTGGGAGCATAACGGGAGAGCCGCAGTTTTTACCAATTCAGGAATATGTTATTATCGAACATGAGTTCTTCTTCAGAACAACCGAATATTCTAATCGTCGAAGACGAGTGGCTTCTATCTTTCAACCTTCAAAAGACTCTCCAAAATTTAGGTTATAAGGTTGCGGGGGTCGCTGCTAACGGCCTAGACGCCCAATCTATTTTTAAGGAAACGGATCCTGATTTGGTCCTAATGGATATCTCTATAGAAGGGGATATGGACGGGATCCAAACTGCGCAACATATACAAAGAATCAAGGACGTTCCGATTGTTTTTATGACTGCGTATACCGACGATTCCACATTTATGAGAGCAATGGATGCTGCTTCTACCTATGCGTATATTACTAAACCGTTTCAGAATCACCAGCTAAAGTCTTCGATAGAGATTGCACTTCGCCAGCAAAAACGTTTGGGTATAGTCAAAGAAAGTGGTAAAGAATTTAAGAATGTAATCCAAAGTATTTCGGAAGGAGCAGTTTCTCTGGATGGAGAAGGAAATATTATATTTCTAAATCATTCTGCAGAAGAACTTACAGGTTGGACTCTGGAGGAGGCACTCGGAAAACCGGGCGACGTGGTTCTTTCTTTTATACAGACTCAGATCGGTTCAGGAGAACATCCTGATAATTTAGGTCATAATCTTAGATATATTCCTGCCGTCCTTGTTAGAAAAGATGATCGAAAAGTCAGAGTAGGATTTAGAGTTTCTCCCATCAGAGACGAGGCGAATCGTATCGTAGGAAGTATCGTAACCTTCTCCGAATTGGACCTTCTATCCGTATCCGAAAAAAGGATCTCGGAAATGGAGAAAGTAATCCAATCCGAAAAAAGATTGGAGTCCATTCAAAAATTAGCGGCAGGAATCGCTCACGAGATCAATAATCCTCTTATGGGGGTGATCAATTACGGAAATATCATCCGAAACAAAAAGGATCTGCCCGCTGATATTCGAAATTACGCGAGGGTGATCATAGAACAAGGAGAAAGGATTTCTGGTATTATTCGAAATTTGATCTTATTCTCTCGTTCGGATAACGAAGAACCTGCTTGGTGTAAACTGGACGATATTTTAGCCGGGGTAGAAGGGATTATCTCCGAATTATTGAAGTCAAAAAATCTAGAAATTTCCAAGAATATTCCTCAAGATCTTCCGGATGTATTTTTAAAGCAAAATCAAATTAAAGAAGTATTATATTACCTTTTATATTTTTATGCAGATGGAGTCGGTTCCGATCTAAAAGGAAGCACGATTCATCTTAGCGCCGGGTTAGAAGATACTAAAGCCGATTCAGGAAAGTATCTAGTCCTTCGACTTTCCGGAACCTTGAATGGAGAACTAGACCCTGAGAACGCCTTCCAACCTTTTGAAAGGATACAATCGGATGACTCAAGGATTGGAATGGGACTTTCCGTTTGTTACGGGATCGTACAATCTAATCATGGAAAACTGGATGTCCAAAAATCCAGTTCGGGCACGGATTTCCATATCCGTCTTCCAGTTCAGACAAAATAAAGACCCAGCTTTAAGCTTGGCTCAGGGCTCGGGATTTCTCGCCGAAAATCGATGGAAATTTTGGGCTTCGCCCCAAAACTAGTCACCAGATCGATAAAACCAATAGGTATAACTGGAATGTTAGATAAAATCAAGAGCGCATTGGGTGCGGAAGCGGATTCTCTTTTAAATCATGTCTCTAAAACCATCGCCAAGGAAACCCTGACCATCCCTGGTCCGAATTACATTGACGAAATTTTTGCAAAGACCGACAGAAACAACTCTGTTCTTAAAAATTTCCAATCCATTTACAATACTGGACGTCTTGCTGGAACAGGATATCTTTCCATTCTTCCTGTAGACCAAGGGATCGAGCATAGCGCGGGTGCTTCCTTCGCTAAAAACCCTGCTTATTTTGATCCGGAGAACATCGTTAAACTCGCAATTGAAGGAGGATGTAACGCAGTTGCTTCCACTCTTGGAGTTTTGGGACTAGTGTCTCGTCAGTATGCTCACAAAATTCCTTTTGTAGTTAAGATCAATCATAACGAACTTCTAAGCTACCCGAACAAATTCGACCAAATCCTCTTTGCAAACGTAGAGCAGGCATTCGATATGGGAGCTGCTGCTGTAGGAGCTACTATCTATTTCGGTTCCGACGAAAGTTCCAGACAGATCCAAGAGATCTCCGAAGCTTTCCACAGAGCTCACGAACTTGGACTCGTAACTATTCTTTGGGCTTATCTCAGAAACGATAATTTCAAAAATGATAAGGCTGATTATCATATCGCTACTGACCTTACCGGACAAGCAAACCATTTGGCTGCTACCATCCAGGCGGATATCGTAAAACAAAAATTACCTGAAACCAATTTGGGCGGATTCAGAGATCTGAAATTCGGTAAAAAAGATGATAAGATGTATACTGATCTTTCTTCCGAGCATCCGATCGATATGGCAAGATACCAAGTTGCAAATTGTTATATGGGCAAGATCGGTCTGATCAACTCCGGCGGACCTTCCGGTTCCAACGATTTAGGTGATGCGGTAAAAGCTGCAGTTATCAACAAAAGAGCTGGTGGAATGGGACTTATTTCCGGAAGAAAGGCGTTCCAAAAGCCTATGAAAGACGGGGTAGCCTTATTAAATGCGATCCAAGACGTATATCTGTCTAAAGACGTAACAATCGCTTAAGATAAGACTATAGTTGCGTTGCTCCTGAAGCTCGCGAAGCGGACTATAAGGTCTGTTTGAAAACATAGATCATTTTTCCGGTACAAAAAATAAAATCGGAAAAATTCGAGGGGGAAAGTGAGTTCACGAAAGTGGATTTGCTTTCCTTTTTTTATTTGTTTAAATAAGAGCCAGTTGGTTCTTGAATCCCGCATTGCGGACTATAAAAATATTTTAATATAGAGGCTCTTATGGAGATCAAAAAAGGTTTTGCGGATGCGATAGGAAACACTCCTCTCATTCGTTTGAATTATTATTCTGACCAAACTGGTTGTGAAATTTTAGGCAAAGCGGAGTTCTTAAATCCAGGCGGTTCCGTAAAAGATAGGGCCGCATTATTCATTATTGAAGAAGCAGAGAAGAAGGGACTTTTAAAGCCGGGCGGCACAGTGGTCGAAGGTACAGCCGGAAATACGGGGATAGGACTAGTACATATCTGCAATGCAAAGGGATACAAATGTCTAATTGTAATTCCCGATACACAATCCAAAGAAAAAATAGATCTGCTTAGGACACTTGGTGCAGAAGTGAGAACCGTTCCTGCAGTTCCATATAAGGATCCGGGAAACTATGTAAAAGTTTCCGCAAAAATTGCAGAAGAAACTCCGAATTCTATCTGGGCAAATCAATTCGACAATGTGGCAAACCGTTTAGCACATTATCATACCACAGGCCCTGAGATCTGGAGACAGACCGGCGGAAAAGTAGACGCATGGCTTGCTTCCCTCGGAACCGGAGGAACATTCAGCGGGACTGCAATGTTTTTAAAAGAACAAAATCCAAAGATCAAAACGATCGCGGCAGAACCTTATGGATCTGCAATTTATAATTTCGTAAAGAAGGGAGAACTTTCTTCCGAAGGAAATTCGTTCACCGAAGGGATCGGGAACGGACGAATTACCGAGAATATGAAGGATGCTCCTTTTGACGATGCGATTCGAGTAACCGATGCAGAATGTTTAGAGTTTATCTATACACTTCTTCGTAAGGATGGATTATTTGTAGGTGGCTCGAGCGGGATCAATGTGGGGGCCGCAGTAAAGCTTGCGAAAGAAATAGGACCCGGACATACTATAGTCACTGTTCTTGCGGATAGCGGAGCAAGGTACCAGTCCAGGTTATATGACCAGGACTGGTTGAAATCGAAAGGATATTCTATTCCGGAAGTTTAGAAAGTGCTTACATATCTCAGGTCGGTGCGGTATTCCCAAAGATTACTCGCGCCACCTGCAGCAATAGGCATATAATTACTTTTAAAATTAAACCCTTCTTTCACTGCTTCTCCGGAAGGAGTTTGGATGATATTATGAGTAGCCCATTTTTGGCCTAAAAAATAACTCTGAGCCAACTGGATTAAATATAAACCCACACCAAAATAAAGTCCGGTTCTGCTATAGGTATCATATTGATTTTCCTTACTCTTGAAGGAATTATACTCCGAGATACTATCCGACTGCAGTTTTGTTACTACAAGAGAAGCACCAGTGATACCGGAGCCTTGGATCTGTGCATAAGTAACTGGATCTTCGAATAAAATTTTACTCAGTCGATTTTCCGCTTTATTATGTTGTTCTGTTGCGGCTTGGCTTCCACCGATCGCTACAATGAGAGAAAGACCGATTGCTATTTGATAGGCTCTCGCGTAGTTTTCATGTTTCATTGTGGAAAGTCCCCAACCAGGAAGGATAGCGGATTTCCAAACAGGCTCCCAAGGATTTCTGTTGGCGGAAATATATTCTTCCCAACTGGAATCTTGTTCGTCTATGTATTTCTCGATCAATGCCAGACGTTTTTGAACCGCCTTATAACTGTTCTCCTTGATCATTTGTTCTAGAAGAATAGTGTCCAACTGTTCTTCTTTTTCCGGTTTTTTGCCGTCTTTGTTCAGTTTCTTTTTTTCAGCGTCGAATAATTTTGCGAGTTCAGCCTCATCCTTGATATCTTTGAATATAATCTTTAAAATCTGGGATTTAGCCAGGGTTTGTCTTTTAGTTTCTTTCAGGATTGTAACCGTGTCTGTTGACTGGTCGATTACGGTTCCATAGGTTTTTTCGCCGTTTTTTAAAAGGATCGTTTCCGCCGAAGTTTGACTGAAGGCGATCATAAGGAAGATAACGGATATTGATAAGGACTTGAGTCCTAGTAGGATTGAGCTGAGATTTTTCATTCGAATTCCTGTTCGGTCTTTTAAACTTTTCTCCCTTTGTCACCTTCGCAAGGCCGCCGAGTCAACGTAAAAACTTGACTTCGATTTTTGAATTCGGGGATTTTTCCTTGCCTTAGAAAGTAATTTTGGAGATAAAATAGCTATGATAAATTTCCGAACTCGGACCTTGGTTTTGGTCTTGAGTTGTCTTTGTTGGATCGCGACTTCTATTTCGGGAGTTTCTCCGGAGCCTCCCAAGGACACGAAGAACCAAGAGACTTCACCTAAAAAGGAAAAACCTTCTAAGACCCAAGGATGTTGTCGGATCAAATACGAGGGGGGAGGTTTCGATTATTTTCCCACCACTGAGGAAGAATGTGTGGCCAAGCCAGGCTTCCAAAGTTTCGAAAAAAATTCTGCACTTTGTTTTCAATCCCTTTGGGATTAATTGGCCGCGCCCCTCGCAAATTAAAATATTACGATACTCTAACTATAAGGCTCGGGTCGGGCTCTCTCCTCTGGTCAAAAAATCGCGAACGCGATTTTTGTGACCCCGGTTCGATCCCTCGCGGTTACTTCTTTTCTAAATCCTCTTCCGACTCGAACTCATCGGCTTCCTTTTCCGATTTTTTGGAAGAGTCTCTCCATTCCGGAATTTCGAAAGAAATAGAAGTTGTGATTGCATAATCATAAAGACGGATCTCCGGATCTCGTATCAAAGGGAGACGACCGGCAATCGTAAGATAAGTACCTTTGGAAAGAGTATAATTAAAACCTAAACTAGCTTCCTTGAATGCCTTAGGGAATTTTTTCTGGGTTTCGGAATCTTCTTCTAAAAGGCTTCCTCCGCCGATCACATTCACATAAGGAGTTCTGTATAAAAGTCCTCCAAAAACGCTGAAGTCCTTGGTCCAAAAATAAGTAACATACGCAAACCATTGTGTGATCTTTTGGATCTCAGGATGTTCCTCAGTGTTTTGAGTGGTTGTGGTGGAAGCTGTTTGGGCCCAATACGGAAGTCCCGACTGAGTATCTAAATTAGCATGGTCTTTGGAAAGAGGGAAAATTCCGGAACCCCTCAACACGAATAAAAACTGTTTCCAAGTGGCTCCTAAGGTAAGATTCGCGATTCCGGAATAATAATCCCCGCCTGCAAATTTATCCGTATCTCCGCCGGAAGGAAAACCGAGTCTACCTTCTAAAATAATGAAGACCGGCCAACCTGTATCGATCAAAGGATTCCATTTGGCGCCTACGAATGCCTTTCCATAACGGGAAGCATCGCTTCTATCTTTTTGTTCATAATAGATCCAAGGAGCGCTAAAGTTTGCGGCGAATTTACCTCCCGCAAAATTGAATTCACCGAAGATGGTAGTTGTATGCAGATTAGAATTATCGATCGTACCTTTTTGGAAATCCTGAGTGATTAAAAAATAATCGGAAGGTTTTTCCCTTTTTCCTGTAAAAGGATCCGCAAATCGGGTAGAGGAAATCATATTTTGTCCTTCACCGGCGTGGTGAGCAAAAATTTCTCCCCCTAAAAAAATGAAAAAGAAAAAGGCAAAAAATCTGATAAGAGTGAGAAGTAAACGTTTTTGTAATATTAGAAACATGAATATAATACCAGGACTTGTCCGTCGGTTTCCAAGTTCTCCAGGATTTCGGAGTATAAGTTTGTATTTTGAAAATCGTTAATTGTAATCTCGGAACCGGAGATTGTGAAGATCCCGTCCAGGATAGAAAAAGAAGATCCCGCTCTTTGAGAGAGTAAGCCGTCTGTTCTAAACCCTATTGAAAATGGAACATTCTTTTTGTATGGAATTTCCAATTCACAGGAAGCTTCTACTTGGAATTCAGCCTCTCTTAATTCCACATGAACCGTCTTGGTAGTTGATCCATTGAAGATTTGGAATGTAAGAAGAAGATCCGAAAATTCCCCGTAAATATGTTCCAAGGTCCCGTAAGGTACAGGAGGAAAAGGCGATAAACTTTGTCTTTTTACCGGTCCTGTTAAGGAAGTAAAATCGGAGGTCGAAATATCTCCCGCGGAAAAACTTCCTTTGATTCCGTATTTTTTAGAATAGGAGCCTGTTCCTGTTGTAGGAGTTTCCGAATCGCCGGAATGAAACACATGATACTTGTTATCCGCAGAAGAAGAGGAAACCGAAATAGAATTTTCAGGAGCCTTGAACAACATAGAAATACTTTCCAGGACCACTTCATTTTGGGTGAGTTGGATCTGGTAGGAAGAACTCCCACTCAATGTAAAGGATCCGATATCGGAATCTCCTTGGTCATCGGAATAATACAACCAGGGGGAAATGACTGCTCTTCTTTCATCCATAATACGGAACAATGCTTGGAATTCAGTGGACCTTTCTTCTGTGGAATTTCCTAAAGTACCGTAGGTGCAGGCCTGAAAGGATAATAGGAAAAGTAAGATAGATTCGAATTTTATTTTATTCTTTATCATATATTTATAAAATTTCAAAACGGATCCTCGAATTTAGGATTGGTGGTAAATTCTGTGTCGGTCAGACTTTTTAGGAATTCGACCAGGTCTTGTTTTTCGGATTCGCTTAAGGAAAAATTTCTTACAAAAACATCTCTGTTCGGATTCGTTGTTCCATCTCCGCTCCCACCGTTGGCATAATGATTGATCACCGACAATAGGTCTGGAATGGATCCGTCATGCATATAAGGAGCAGTTAGTTCTACGTTTCTGAGGGAAGGTGCTCTGAATTTTCCACGATCCGATTCCTGGAAGGTGAATTCATACAGTCCACCGTTCGGGCTTATGAATCTGGAAGAATCCAATCCGTTATTATGGAAGGTAACTTCTTCGAATACGGTTCCTACGTGAAGGATCGTATCCGTAAAGTTGAAACCACCATGACAATGGAAACATTCGCCTCTTTCTCCAAAAAATAGATTCTTTCCTCGTATCGCAGAAGCGCTTAGCGCTGAAAGATCTCCCGCTTGGTATCTGTCATATGCGGAATTCCCTGAGATAAAAGTCCTCTGGAAACTGGATAAAGCTTTCGTAATATTCAATATGCTGAAAGGACTTGAATCGCTCGGAAAAGCCGCTTTGAATTTTGAAACGTAATCCGGATCATTCTCCAATCTTTCCAGTAGAAGATCTTCTCTGTCCTTCATCCCGAGC
Source organism: Leptospira neocaledonica (assembly GCF_002812205.1). Lineage (NCBI taxonomy): Bacteria > Pseudomonadati > Spirochaetota > Leptospiria > Leptospirales > Leptospiraceae > Leptospira > Leptospira neocaledonica. Next base: position 38,355 of record NZ_NPEA01000012.1, on the reverse strand, counting down.
TCGACAGGATTGTCTCCAAACATCGGAACTCTTGCCTGATCCTCTAATTTTTTCAAAAGAGGATTTGCCCAGGTTTGCCTTAGATTATAGGCGACGTTAGAAAGATGTTGTGCATTCCTCGGATGAGACTGTCCTGTAGAACCCACAGAAACGGCGAGTCCATCGGTAAACGCATTTTCTTGTTTATGACAGCTTCCGCAGGATTGGGTTTCATTTTCAGACAATCTAGTGTCATAAAACAAAAACCTTCCTAATTCTACTTTCTCCAGAGTGATTGGGTTATCGCTCGGAACTTTTGGCATGGGAAATCCGGCGGGAAGGTCCCAAGTATAGGGAGTTCCCTCGGAGGGAGAAGTCCCTAAAAGTAAAAGAATCCCTTCCGATCCGGAACTTTTTTCCTTCTCCAATCCCAATTGTGTACATTGAAAAAGAAGAAAGGATATTAATAAAAATATAATAGTTTTATTCATAATATACTCCGGTTTCGGCCGTATAGACCGAAACCTTCGCCATTACTTGGATACGATTCCAAATACTGTCTGGGCAGTGGAACCTGCATTGCCAGTGGAATAATCCAAACCGAAATTCGGATACACAGCAGAACAATTGCTATCCATGGCACCCATGGAATGGCAACTCATACTTCCGGTGCTGATGTTCCAGCCGGTGAAGGCTTTTTTCAGATCGAATTGCACTTTTTGGGTGAAAGGATTAAATCCATCTACCGGAGTGAGTTCTATCACGGTCCTGTTAGAATTCGTGCAGGAATAATTTCCAGGGGTAGGTTCAGTACATCCGGCAGAGCCAATATGCAGAACCGCTGCATTGCCTACAGCCACAGGATCGTTGGACAAAAATTCTCCGACGAAAAATCTATAACCCATGGTCCAGCCCCAGGCTAATCCGGATATATTAAGAGGACTCGGGGCGACACTATAATCGATATGATTGAGTGTTTCCGGAATCCCTAAAGTAAATCTAAGGGTTTTATAGGTTTTGTTCTCGACAGTTGCTTGTACAAGATTATTTGTCTCGGTTGTTCCGCTGCAGCTTCCTTTTCCATTTTCGAAATCCAGAAGAGCAACTCCACTATATTGCCAAACTCCTGTATTAGGAACATCTAAAGTAATAATATTGTCGTCCTGATCTACCAATTCGAATCCCGAAACATAAAATCTAAGATCTTTAAGACCGATCGGCATTACTCCCGCAACATGTTGGATGGTTACTGAACTGGAATGAGAATCCCCATGCCCTGAAATATCCTCTCCGCAAGTTGCATGACTATCTCCGACGACCGCACTAAATTCGATCCCCGGAGGGCTTTTGGTTTCCAGGGCAAAAAGCGCAAGGTTGGGATTGGAAGATCCGTCACATCTGAATATAAAGACGGATAATAAGAGTAAGACGACATTTATATATAATAATTTCATAATATTCTCCTGAGGAAAGTATGGTAACTTCCCGGTTTTTTCGTATAATAGCATGTCCTAATGATCCAGGTTATTGAAACCAGGGACAGGCTATATAAGCGCGAGGGTATGATTACACCCTGTGCTATTTACTTTTGTAAGTTTTTTGTAAATGTTTAGGAGAATTGAGGGGGTCTTTCTAGATCAAAAGAAACAAATACTCCCGAATCTTCTTGGATCCGACCTAAAAGTTCCGAATCCAAGGTTTGAGGAGCAATGTTTTCCAATTTAGAATAAGTGAAAAATTGAGTGCAGATGGTTCCGCTTAAGTAAGAAGCCTTGTCTTTTGCTTTTTTACAGGCACATTTATGAGCCTCACCAGACTTAGCAGAATGACAGTCGGGTAGGGAAGAAGGTTTCTGATTGGAATGATCTTCTCCCGAATCGGCAAGTTTAGAAGAGAATCTTGAATCTTCCGAGTCGGCGTGTTTTTCTTTTTGGCTTCCGTGATTACAATGGCAAAGTTTGATTTCTCCAGCAAGCATTCCACAGAACCAACCGCTTCCGAATACCAAACTTTGGAATAGGAAACATTGGGTCAGAATGATAGAAATCGTTTTCATTGTAGGGAGATTTTTAGTCGATTCAGAACGTTCTTAAGTCCCTCGCTGGTTTTGATTTCCACCGGGACCCCTTTGGTTTTTAATTCAGCCAAAAGTTTTAGGATCCTATTCAGGATCAGAGAAGGGATTGCGACCACGTTTTCCAGATCCAGCTCCACGATTGCCGGCTGAATTTCTTGGATCTTTTGTAAGATCAGGCCTATTTCTTCCGTTTCGACAGAACATACGTTCCGAACAAAAACGACTCTAAACCGTTTTTTTTCGGCGTATACATGGGTCTCTGTAAACTGGATTGCAGAAGAAGTCATGGCCTTGGACCAAATTTTCTACCTTGAAACCCTAAGGGAAACAAAAAAAGGTCCTCGGTTTTGATTTGTACGCTTAACTCGGATCACATACTTCTTCTGTATTGGCCGCCCACTTCGTAGAGAGAGTGGGTCATTTGTCCCAAAGAACAAACCTTTCCTGCTTCTACCAAAGCCTCAAATCCGTTCTTTCCGGAAAGGCAGGCGGCCTGTAGTTCCTTTAAGGCGTTAGCTGAATCTTCTTGGTTCCTGAACTGGAAGGCTTCCAATTCACTGATCTGGGCCTTTTTCTCGTCCTCGGTGGAACGGATCACTTCTTCCGGAAGAATTGTAGGAGATCCATCCTTTCCTAAGAAAGTATTCACGCCTATAACCGGGATTTCTCCAGTATGTTTTCTGTGTTCATATTCTAAGGATTCTTCTTGGATCTTATTTCTTTGGTACATTCTTTCCATGGCACCAAGAACTCCTCCTCTTTCGGAGATACGTCGGAACTCAGACAAGATCGCCTCTTCTACCAGATCGGAAAGATCATCAATGATAAAGGAGCCTTGGAGTGGGTTTTCGTTTTTAGCAAGGCCTAATTCTCTATTGATGATAAGCTGGATTGCCATCGCTCTTCTAACTGATTCTTCCGTAGGAGTAGTGATCGCTTCGTCATAAGCATTCGTATGCAAACTGTTACAGTTATCATAAATTGCATATAACGCTTGTAAGGTGGTTCTGATATCATTGAAGGCGATTTCTTGTGCGTGTAAGGAGCGTCCCGAAGTTTGGATATGGTATTTTAACATTTGAGAACGTTCTGATCCGCTGTATTTGTATTTCATACTTTTGGCCCAGATTTTACGTGCTACTCTACCTATCACAGCATATTCAGGATCGATCCCATTTGAGAAGAAGAAGGAAAGATTCGGAGCGAAATCATCAATCTTCATTCCCCGAGAAAGATAATATTCCACAAATGTAAATCCGTTTGCAAGAGTGAATGCAACTTGGGTGATCGGATTGGCTCCAGCTTCCGCGATATGATATCCGGAGATAGAAACTGAATAAAAATTACGGACCTTATTCCATATGAAATATTCCTGGATATCTCCCATAAGTTTTAACGCGAACTCGGTGGAGAAGATACAAGTATTCTGCGCTTGGTCTTCTTTTAAGATATCCGCTTGTACCGTTCCACGAACGGAAGAAAGAGTTTCCTTCTTTATTTTTTCGTAAACTTCTTTGGGAAGGATCTTATCTCCAGTGGTTCCTAAAAGAAGAAGGCCTAGACCGTCATTTCCTTTTGGGATCTCTCCTTTGTAATGAGGAACCGGGACTCCTTTTTTGGAATAGATCTCTGCAAGTTTGGATTTTGCCTCTTCTACTTTTCCTTCTGCACGGATATACTTTTCGCAGGTTTGGTCTATTGCGGTATTTAAGAAAAAGGATAAGAGCATTGGCGCAGGTCCGTTAATCGTCATCGATACGGAAGTGCTGGGGTTACAAAGGTCAAAACCAGAATAGAGTTTTTTAGCATCGTCTAAAGTGGCGATACTCACTCCAGAATTTCCGATCTTGCCGTAAATATCAGGACGAAGTCCAGGATCCTCCCCATATAAAGTAACCGAATCGAATGCAGTGCTCAAACGATGCGCCGGCATTCCATGGCTCACATAATGGAATCTTGCGTTTGTCCTTTCCGGCCCGCCTTCTCCTGCGAACATACGTGTAGGATCTTCTCCGGTTCTTTTAAAAGGGAATACTCCAGCTGCAAACGGGAACTCTCCCGGGAAGTTCTCAGTATAGGACCATTTTACGATCTCTCCCCAGTTACGGAACTTTGGAACGGAAACTTTTGGGATATTTAGATTACTTAAAGATTTTGTAAAATTCTCTACCTTGATCTCTTTGTCTCGAACCGTATAAGAGAAAAATTCTCCGGAATATTTTTCCAATTTGGAATCCCAATCTTTCAGGATTTTTCTGGTATCCGGATGAAGACCCGCTTCTCTTTTGGAATATTCTTCTTCCAGATCGGAAACGTTTTTTCCTCTTTCTTTTAATACTTCAATTGTACCTTGGATCCTATACAATACTTCAGCAGTTTCGGATTCCTTTTTAACAAAGTTTTCGTATTTTTCGCATTCTTCCGCGATTTCGGCCAGATATCTTTGTCTATCTGGGGGAATGATATGGATCTTTTGACTAGTTTCCGAACTGGAGGTGATGTTTGACTTCCAACCCAAATCGAATTTTTTATTTAAAGAATCAATCAAAGCTACGTAAAGATTGTTTGTTCCGGGATCATTGAATTGGGAAGCAATCGTTCCGAATACAGGCATTTTTTCAGGGGAATTATCGAATAATTTTCTGGATCTTTGGAATTGTTTTTGAACGTCTCTGATCGCGTCTAACGCTCCTCTTTTATCACATTTGTTTACTGCGATCAGGTCCGCATAATCAATCATATCGATTTTTTCCAATTGTGTGGCCGCTCCAAATTCCGGGGTCATCACATAAAGAGAAAGGTCCGATACTTCCGTGATCTCTGAGTCACTTTGTCCGATTCCTGCGGTCTCCACGATCACTAAGTCAAATTCGGAACTTTTAAGAACGTCTAAACTTTTTTTGACATTTCGATTCAACGCAATATTTGCTTCTCTAGTCGCGAAAGATCTCATATAAACTCTTGGATGAGAGATGGAGTTCATACGTATCCTATCTCCTAAGAGTGCTCCTCCCGTTTTTCTTTTGGAAGGATCTACAGAAATGATCGCTATTGTTTTGTCTTCGAAGTCGTGGATAAACCTTCTGACAAGTTCATCTGTGAGAGAAGATTTTCCTGCTCCACCTGTTCCGGTAATCCCTAAAACCGGGATTGTCTTTTTGGAGATCGGGAAATCCAATTTTTGGGGATCAATTTTTTTAGGATCATTTTCAGAAGACTCCACTAATGAAATGGATTCTGCGATCGCGATCGGATTCTTTTTACGGATCTCAGAGAAAAGATTTCCGTTAAATCTATGAGGGGGAATAAAATCAGATTTTTGTAATAGATCATTGATCATACCTTGGAGACCCAAGGAACGCCCGTCGTCCGGAGAATAAATTCTGGAAACACCGTACGCCTCTAACTCTTGAATCTCGGAAGGTAGAATTGTCCCTCCACCTCCGCCGAATACCTTGATATGAGAACTTCCTTTTTCTTTCAGAAGGTCTATCATGTATTTGAAATATTCTACATGACCCCCCTGATAACTTGTCACCGCGATCCCTTGCACATCTTCTTGGATGGCACAGTCTACGATCTCCTGGACCGATCGATTATGACCCAAGTGAACCACTTCCGCTCCGGAAGATTGAAGTATTCTTCTCATGATATTAATGGAAGCATCGTGGCCGTCAAAGAGTGAGGCGGCAGTAACGAATTTTAATTTATTATGGGGGATATAAACTTCTGATTCCATATTATATTCTCCTAATGTTCGAGAGTCGGCAAATTTTAACCGAACTTTGTTTGTTTTGTAGTTCGGAGAACGGTCGTTCAATAAATTCCATCTTTATATCTATCATGCGGTAGGAATAAGAATCTAGCAACCTTGATTTTAAGACCACAGGCTGTGATCCTATGTGGGACCTCCCACAAAGCTGACAAAACGGATGTTGGAATTCCAACAAGGCGAATAATGAAGATGTCGGAACTCTAACACGACGGACAAATACAATGTTGGAACTACTACACTAGGGTATTAATTTTAAAAAACCGAATGTTCTAAAACCGAAAGAAGAGGAAAATTAGACAAAGAATTCATTTTGCGTTTAAAACCGAAACTTTATATGTTCGTTTTTATGACGGATAGTTTCCTATGGAAAGAGATCTTATTCTCTAACGTGCCTTTAGAGGCTCTTCATATCTCCTTTTTAAAACCTGTGCTGGACCCGCTTACAATTTTGTTCCATCACTTGGGGTCTTCTCTATTTTTTATGGCCTTGGTCTCTCTGATTTATCTTTGTTTGGATAGAAAGATCGGTCTTAGAATGACACTCGGTCTTCTGATCGCAGGTATTGTGAATGGGGCATGTAAGGCACTTCTCACTATGCCGAGGCCGATCGGTTTGCCTTTTCCATCAGAACTAGGACTCATGGAAGGTTCTTACGGATTTCCATCCGGACATGTGCAGACAGCAGTGGTGTTATACGGAACATTATTTTTGCATGTACGAATTCCTTGGGTAAGGATACTCACTGCGTTTGCGATCTTATTCATGCCGATCGCAAGAATGTATGCAGGACTTCACTTTTTAGGAGATACCTTAGGCGGATTTGTGTTAGGTGCACTTGTATTATTCGGATTAGAGTTTTGGTTCTCAAAAGATCCGGGGATTTTAGAGCCTAGATTTGCAGGGCAATCTACGGACCAAAAAAGGTTGAAGTCACTCGTACTTTTTATTTTAGCTCTTACTGTACCTAGTATTCTTCTACAAGATCCAAGCCAACCTGAGTCTACGAATAAATCCTGGGAGCAGGTGATCTCTTCTGCAGGGGCACTTGCGGGTTTCGGGATCGGAATTTTGTACAACAAGAGGGTAGGGTTAGATTGGAAATCAGTCGATTCTTGGATCGTTTTTTTGATCAGAGTCGGTGTGATCATTCTTGGAATCTTGATCTTTTATTTGGCTCTTGGAAAAATTCTCTCCTCCTTATTAGGGGAAAATCCGGTTGCCAGATACTTTAAGTATGGGATCGTGTGTTACTATATTGGCCATCTCGCTCCCATTCTTTTGAAAAGGATACGCGGAGGCATCTATCTGACTTAACTTCATGCTTCGCCTTGGATCCTCCTTACAGTTCATTTCCGAAAGTATCGGAAAATTACGGACCTCCGGATTCATACGCAGCTTTTTTTCAGTAGGGTTTTCCAAGGTAATCGCCTCCCTACTGAATTTTATCTTCATGGTTTATTCCGTTCGTATCTTGAGTAAAAACGAGAACGGAATTTTCCAATACTATTCCGGATTTCTACCTGTACTTTTAGCAGTGGCAGAATTCGGATTACCCACCGCATTAGTTCGATTTCTTTCTCCAATGACGGAAGATAAACGTAAAATTGGAGTACTTCTTGCATCTTCTCTTTGGGTTAAATGGGCTGCATTATTTCTTTTGGTACTTGTTACAAGTGTGGCGGTTTATTTTTTAAAGGAGAATGCACTAGCTGCATTCCTTCTCGTATTCGGTAGCTTTGTTCTTTCTTTTAATTCATATTTCGAAAGTATTTTTGTTTCTTTTGGACAATACCACGCACTTTCCATTTGGTATCCTCTTCCGAACCTGATCCGTATTTTGATCCTGTATTTAGCGGATCAATTTTCTGATCATGCATTAGGGCATTTAGATATACTCGGGATCTTCTCCGTGGCCCCCGTTTTTACAATCGTTCTATTCTTTCTATTATTCCCGAGAGGAAAATTGCATTGGGCAGGTGATAAAGAAGAAGTCCGGCAACAAACAAAAGAACTCATCTCCTTCAATCGTTATGCGTTTTTAGCCTCTTTATTTGCGATCGTATCGGATAGAATGGAATTATTCTTTTTGAATAAGTACCATTCTAACGAGGCAGTGGCAGCTTACGGAGTAGCATTACAACCTTTCAGCGGATTTGTGATCTTATTTTCCGTTTTGAATTCAATGATCTATCCTAAACTTTCTAGGCTGACGGAAAATAAGGAATTCACTAGCTACTTGGGCAAATCTATCTTAATAGCCGTAGTATTTGCGCTGGCATTAGGACCTTGGGTGTTTTTAGGGGATTGGGTTTTCTCCGCTTTATTCTCCGGAAAATATCCAGAATCTGTTCCTGTATTCCACCTATTATATCCGAATTATCTATTCCAATTGGTGTTTTCTCCGCTTGGAATGGCTTTATTTGCATTAGGGCAACCTAGATTACTTGCCATACTTGCTCTTGTCAGATTGATCTTTGGGTTAGTTTTGGATAATCTTTTGATCCCTGAATACGGGACCATGGGAGCTGCAGGGGCCTTTTTCCTGGGTCAGATCCCCTCTTGGTTTTTACTCAGTGGTTATTTTTTAGCGTATTATAAACCTTCTGCTAAGTAACGAAACAATATTCCAATTTTAGAATATTCTGTCTTTCCAATATATGCTTAAACAGGTTTTACTTCTACTTTTTGAAGTTTTTTTACGAATGTGACTTGGTTTCCCTTATCATTATAGGAAAGCGAATCCACATTCATACGAACTAAAAAGATACCCCTACCTGAAAGTTGGCTCGCATTCGGATCTTGGACAGGATCCGGAACTCTCGCCGGATCAAAACCGTCTCCTCCATCTTCCAGGATAACAGTTACTCTTGTATCGTCGTAGTCCACTTCTACCTGGATCCATTCTTCCTTGGATTCACAGATCTTATCTACATAGGAGAAGTAATCGTTCTCCTGGAACATTAACTCTTGCTTTTGGTGATAATTGATATGAGCACAACCATGTTCTATCGCGTTGCCGATCAATTCGTATAAGGCCACTTTTAAGGAGAGTTGGTCCTCGTTATGCAGATTGGGGAGATGGGCCAAAGACTTTAGGATCAAATGAACATACTGGTTCAAATTTCCAAGCCTAGGAAGAAGTGCAAACTTTTGCCTTGATTCCCGGACCTGGAACATTCTTTTGTCCACCAGATCCTTGCCTGCGTAAAATAAGTTTTTAAATCTTAAGAGAGAATAACGGATCGCCTCCATCCGGAAAGGTTTTAGGAAAAAATCCACTGCTCCTAATCGAAGAGCATTGATGGAGATTTGGATGTCCTGATTTCCTGTGATAACTATAAAAGGAGTATCTACTCCTTTTTCCCTCAATTTAGTGATGAACTCTATGCCGTTCATCCTAGGAAGGCGAATATCGGTGATGATCAGATCGAATGTTTCCGACTCGGCTAAGCTTAAGCCCTGTTCCGCGGTTCCGGCCAGAACGAGTTCGTATTCGCTGCCGAAAATTTCCTGGAACAGATCTCGGATAACTTCTTCGTCATCGACGAAAAGGATTTTCATAATAAATTCCTAATTCAGAACTTCCGAATGCTTGGGCGTGACTATTCGGAAATCAAAAGAAAACACCGGAAAGGTATTCTAGTCAAGAATTTTGTCAGCGGATATTATCTAGAGAATCGAGAGAATATAAGGATTTTATCCTTTCGTCCAAACTTTTTAACTCTGACTTATCGAAAACTGCCAATTTATTTCCTGAAAACCGGAAGATTAAAAATTCGTCCTTATTTTCAGCAATAGCAGCTTTTAAACCCTCTACAGAATCCACAACTTTGTCGTTCACTGATTCTAAGATCAAATCTTGAAATTCCTGATAGGCCCTGTTTTTTTCGTCTGGGAAGGCTCTGGAAAGTAATACGATACGGCTTCTTTCTGGATGAAGTTTTTTAGAATAACTTTCCGCTAAGTATACTAACTTTCTATCACTGGAGGATTTGTATTTTTCGCCATATTCTTTCAGATACGTGTGAGTGAGTTCCGTAAAAAGTAATCCGCCCGCTATCAGATATTTAGGGGCGATCTTATCGGAACTTTCTGGAATTAAAAAAGAATCCTCGTTATACGGCTTTAGCTGATAACGTATCTCTCTTTTTCTACCGTCACGATATAAGGAAAGAGTTACCCATTCTCCCGAATTCAGATAGGATCCAGCTTTGCTGAGTAGGATATCATACAAGACTTGTTTTTGTTTAGAAGCAACCGGAGTTCCATTCACGGACAGTACCGCATCACCTGGAAAAAGATTGTGCATAGGACCGATCCCGGGAAGAACTTCGGAGACAACTGCACCCACACTACCTTTCGGAAAATAATAATCTTCTTCTGCAGGAGTTAAAGAACCTTCCGCATAAAAACCTGGATGAGGAAATGGAGAAAGAGAAGAAAATCTACTCTGATAAAACCGACGAAGAAGTTCCGCTCCTACATTCCAAGCACCGTCAGTAAAACCGCAGACTTTTTTCCCTGAAAAAAGAAAACTTCTGGTCCCGTCTTGGTTTTCCTTTCTCGCAAGTTTAGAAAGAGGTAAAATGGATTTAGAAAATTCTAAACTTCCCCATTCAAAATTTGTGAAGAAGGAAGAGCATACTCCTTGGGTCCTGGGGCTTTCTTCCAAAATAGCGATAGGGGAGGCTTTTTTAGATCTTCCAAAGTTTTCCGGAAGAAGTACGATGCCGAGTCCCGTATCCAGATCCACTTTTTGGAAATATGCCTTTCTCCCGGCGGATTCTTCCGGATGGATCTCCGCGAACAGTGGAACTTCTCCGGGTTTTAAAAGGGCAAGTGCCGTTCTTTCATCTAAACGAATTGCAGGAATTTTTTTCTGATAAGGTGTTCCCTTTTGGAAAGGATTATGGTGGGAATATTTTCTGAAATGGACCAGAAGTGAAAATTCCGAGTCTGCTTTTGCTTCTACCTTATCTAAAAATCCTAAAAGAGAGAATATCAGAAGGAACACAATTTTATGAGATCTCATTTTCCCTCCTTGGATTCGTCGGACTTGATATCGAACCTTTTTCTGACCCTTAGATCAATGGTCCTAACCGTTTTGGCATCTAGAACCAGGGGAAGTCCTACTCCTCTAAATTTTAGAACTAAGGTCCCGTTGGAATATTTTTTCCAATAATCCTTAAATTCGGCGATATTGGCCGGAGTTTTTCCATTAATGGATTCTAATATTTTAAAACGATAATTTAGGTATTTGGAGTTGAGAGGATCCGGAAAAATCGTAGTCAGTATTAAATCTCTTTCCGTAAATTTGAAAAGATCGTCTTGTATAAAATAACTATAATGGTATCTAAGAGCGGTTTCCACTCTTTGACTTTCTTTTCCGAATAATGCACGATTTACGGGTTGGAATAAAAGTCCCGCTCCTAAAAAACTTCTAATCTGGCGATCTCTATACAATTCAAGAGAATCGGTCTTTTTTAACTCTGCTTGGATCTTAAAGTTTTTACCGTTTCTGTAAAAATACAAAGTTAACTTTTGGCCCACAAAGCCCGGCTCGATCAGATCTACGATTGTTCTTCCCGTAAATTCCAGAAGTCCGCCTTCGTTATTCAAATACGCCTCATCTACCTTATATAAAAAATCATCCGTCTGCAAAACATCCGAAAAGGAAGAATTCGGATAAACTTTATTCACAAGCACACCTTGCAGATTTTGAGGAACTCCTAAATACTTTTTCACAGATTCTGAATTTCCATTTTGAAAAGTAAAACCTACGAATGGAAACCCGTCATATTGGCCGTCTTGGATATCCTTTAAGAAATGTTGCACCACTTCCGGTGGAATAAGATATGCGGTATTTCCCTGGATTTGACTGACCTCAAAAATAATCCCTGCCACTTTTCCATTTTGGATAGCAGGACCACCTGAATATCCTGGAAGGATATTCGCACTTACACGAATTACTTTTCTGTAATCTAAACCGGTGAAAGAGTATCTCAATCTTTCCACACGATTGACTAAACCGTTTTCTAGGGTGAGATTTTCTGCTCCTTCTGGATAACCCAACATCAAAAGATTACTTCCGAGGGAAGGGGATTCTTCCGTGATTTCCAGGGGTTCTACTCCGGCAAAAAATTCTTCGTCTTCTACCGAGATCAAAGCGAGATCGCAATCGAAACCGATAAATTCAACTTTTGCATTATAATATTTACTGCTATTAAAACGTTTTACCTTTAGATATTTGGATTCTGAGATCACATGAGCATTTGTTAATATTCTATTTCCGGCAATAATAAATCCGGAACCGACGTCACGAGAAAGATCTTGGTCCCCGAATTCCAACGGATCAGTTGCATCAGGATATATATCACTCCTGACGATAACCACTCCGTTCAATAATGTTTTAAGATCTGAATTTCCGTTAGTTTGGGAAAAAACGGGGATACTAAAAAATAGTATAAAACCTGCGCGAAGTATCCAAAACTTATTCATGAAACAACTCCGCGTCGGACCATACAATTTTATCCTTTTCTACCGATTCTAATTTCAATTTTGCCAGGTAACGTGCTCCTTCTTGGAGTTCTTCTGTGGGTTGGTTATCCACTAAAACATTTCCGCTCAGATCCGCTTTGATCCTGATCCAGGAATAAGGAGAATCCGGCAAACAACTGGCTTGGAAAGAATAATACAAAGATTTGTCCCAATAAAAATCCGCATCCTTACCTAAATAAAGAAGAGGGCAGGAAGAATCGAAGAAGATCTCTTTTCCTTTGGGAGTAGGGCGGTCTATCGGATGTTTTGCGATACTTAAGAAATATTGCAGACCAAAATTTACGGTAGAAGCCTTCTCCACCAGTTTTGTTTCCGGATTGGATTTCCCACCTGGAACAGGTTTGGCACTTGCAGCTTTCAAATTCTCCGCGGAAAATTCCAGCTCCCAATAAACAGTTTTGCCTAACTTGACCGGACCCTTCACTCTGAAAGAATCGATTTTTTCCGGGGAACGTAATCTTTCTTCTCCTGAATAAAAGAAACCGTTGAGTTTTTTTCCGGGACAATCCAGAGAAAGATATTGTATTTCTTCGGCTTCGGGAAGAGATTTAAACTTACATTCACCGATATGAACGGTCCCATGTTGTTTGAACCATTCTTTCAGAGGTCTTGCGTCTTTTTCTTTGGAGTATTTTCTCCAAGCTTCCTGAAATTCTTTCTCAGCAAAGTCTCCAATCCTGGAATTTGCTTTTTGGGTTAGGAGTTCTTCTGCAAAACTTCCCGAATCCGGAATAAAAACGGAAAAAAACAATAAAACTCCCAGGGTAGAAAAAGAAAGAAGGAGTCTTTTCGTTCTTAAAGTGAAAATATTCTGCATCGGGGAAAACATTCCTAATTATTATCGGTTCGGGAAAAAGCGGATTTTACAGATCTGTAAATAGAAGAGGAATTTCCGTAGAATTCTTGAGATTATGTCCCGAATTTCCAGGAATACGAAAAAAAAGTTAAACTCTGAAACGGGACTCTGGAATATGGTTAAAACTAAGAGTAAAAATTATAACGGTATTCATCTTGTCTCACTGGAGTTTTCTTAAAACCGACCTGAACGAAAAGCAGGACTTATTCATCGATTGCCGCTCCCAAGCGCAATATCAGGAATCCACCCTAAAGGGTGCGTATTATTTTCCATTCGTCAAAAAGGCTTTTGCATCCGATCCGGACTCTTCCAAAAAATTATTGGGTCCGATCGATGAGATACTTGCTCTGGCTAAAAAAGAAGAGAAGTCCAGGATACTGGTTTTCGACGAGGGAATGGGGATGTTCGCATCCAGACTCGTTTTTCTTTTGAGATCCGCAGGCTTTCAAAATGCGTTCCTAATCGGACAACGCTGGCCTGTAGATGGAACAAAAGAAAAAGGATCCAAAGAATTGGATATAGGTCCATCTTCCAAAATTCGTAAGTTGGAAGGAGTGATCGATAAAGCATTCTTAGAAAAGAACTTAACTAGACTCCAAATTTTCGACACTCGTACTCCTGAAGAGTATGATGGAAAACTTCCTCGTTTGACTGCTCCCGAGCCGGGAAGTCTATGCGGAAGATTACCTGGAGCATTTCTCTGGGATTGGAGAATGTTGTATGACGCGAACGGTGAGCTCGTGGACAAAACCTTCTTCAATAAAAAGTTAAGAGGGTTTCCTTTTATGCCGGAAAGAACCACGGTTATCTATGATTATAACGGAGCGAGATCCTCCTTGCTCGCAATGATGCTCAAAGAAGTAGGATATAACGACGTGAACGTTTACGTTGGTTCTTGGTTCGAATGGAGAAAATCCAATCTACCAAAACAAGCAGCGAATATTTACGGACAGACCGGGGCAGGAGCTTCTGCACCGAGAGTAGGTGGGGTTGACCGAAAAAGTTAAAAAAAGAAAGACTTCTTAAGCTTCTAAAAGAATCTCTCGTTAGTTTCTAAGAGGAATAACGATGAGGTTCTTTTTTATTACCAGCATACTATTTGCGTTTTTATTAAATTGCGGATCCAGATTTGAAAAAATCTCTCCGTTTTCCATTCCTCCTCAAGAATTCGACCTTGGAAACGGGATCAAAGCAGTATTCCTACCCACTGAACTCTCGTTCATCACTTCTAAAGGTAGAATATTAGAATTTTCACTTAAAGATTCGTTCCTTTCTTCCGCAAAAGGAGAACAGATCGTAAATTATAGAAAGGCAACCTTCAAGATCAAAGATAAGATCTTATTAGAATGTGGATCCCAAACAATTGAAAGTCTTGGACTAGAATCCGGTGCGTTACTCATCAAAGGAAAACTTTCAGGAAAGAATTGCGAAACAGGATACACGATCCGATTTGTTTCTTCTTCCAACGCTGGATTAGATTGGAAGGTAGAAATTGCAAATCCGGAACTAAATCGTACATTTATCAAATTCAAATCCGACGAATCTGAAAGTATCTACGGCTTAGGAGAACAATTTTCTCATCTCAATCTAAAAGGAAAAAAACCGTTCTTGTTCTCCGAAGAACAAGGAGTAGGAAGGGGAGACCAACCGATTACCTTGGGAGCAGAATTATTAGAAGGTGCCGGCGGAAACGAATACAGCACTTATACTCCGATCCCATTTTTTCTTACATCACGGAACAGAGCATTCTTCTTCGAAAACAGTTCTTATTCCGTTTTTGATTTTGAAGAAGATTCCGAAATTTCCATAGAGTTTAGAGAAAGAGGACTTAACGTAAAATCTTGGAAGGCCGCGAGCCCCAAGGAGATTCTGAAATTATATACTTCTCATACGGGACGATTTCCGAATTTGCCTGATTGGGCTTATGGGACCTGGCTTGGGATCCAAGGCGGAAAATCGGTCGTTTTGGAAAAAATAGAAGAGGCAAAACTTGCCGGAAATCCAATCAGCGCTCTCTGGATCCAAGATTGGGTCGGGCAAAGAAAAACAGTATTCGGTTCCCAACTCTGGTGGAGATGGTTTCCAGATGAAAATCGTTATCCCGATTTCAAAAACTTCGTAAAAGAATTAAACCAAAATGGTATTCAGGTTTTGGGATATATCAATCCAATGCTTGCCACCGAAGGTCCTTTATTCGAAGAAGCGGTCAAAAATAATTATTTAGTAAAAGATAAAGAAGGAAAAGATTATATAGTCCAAACCGCAGGATTTCCTGCGGGACTACTCGATCTTACAAATCCTAAAACCAGGATCTGGATCAAAAATATCATCAAACAAAATCTGATCGGTAACGGACTCTCCGGTTGGATGGCGGATTTTGGAGAATGGTTGCCGACAGACGCATTATTATTCTCTAAAGAATCCGCAGAGATTTATCATAACCGATATCCGGTAGAATGGGCAAGGCTAAACAGAGAAGCCATCCAAGAGGCCGGAAAAGAGGGACAGATCGTATTTTTCACTCGAGCAGGTTACAGTTATTCCAATAAATATTCCACTTCCTTTTGGGCGGGGGACCAAATGGTAAGCTGGGGAAGACATGACGGGATCGTATCTTCTTTGATTGGGATCTTAAGCGGTGGAATGTCAGGACTCAGTTTAAATCATAGTGATATAGGTGGATACACTACCATTCCTAGTCCGATCAAAGATTATTTTAGATCAAAAGAATTATTCCTTCGTTGGGCAGAATTGAATGTATTCTCTCCTATATTTCGAACTCATGAAGGAAATAGGCCTGCTAAAAATCATCAACCCTATTCGGATCCAGATACAATAAAAGAATTTGCAAGATATGGACAGATACATCTTGCATTAAAAGAATATTTTAAATTTTTAAATAAAGAAGCTTCCGAATCGGGGCTTCCACTACTACGACCACTCTATCTTTCTTATCCGGAAGATATGAATACCAGAGACTTACAAAACCAATTTTTACTCGGAGAGGATCTGCTTGTAATCCCAGTCTTAGAAAAAGGAGAAGATTCAGTAAAAGGATATCTACCTAAGGGAGAATGGGAACATGTATGGACAGGCAAAACTTTTCAAGGAGGAGTTTGGACAGAAGTGGAAGCTCCGCTTGGATCTCCTGCGATCTTCTTAAAAAAGAAAGGTTCCTGGTACGAAAAATTAAAGTCTGCGTTATCGGGTTTTAAAAAGAACTAAAAGGCAGGGTTTTATTCGAGTAATAAGGCTTCTAAACTGTCTAAATAAAAAGAAGAAGGCTTCCTTTGGCAGAATTTACGGATCCGATCGTACTATTTGATGGAGTATGCAATCTATGCAATGGAGCTGTGAATGTACTTTTGGATCTGGACAAGCACAAAAGATTAAAATTTGCTAGCCTGCAGTCCGAATATGCAAAAAATTTAATTCGATCTCGGGGCTTAGAACAAAAGATCCAAGGAATAGATAGTATCCTTTTCTGGGACGGGGCTGAAATTCATATCAAATCCAATGCAATCATTGAGATCTGCAGTAAATTAGGCGGCTTCTGGAAAATTTTAAAACTATGTTATCTGGTCCCAGGACCAATCCGCGATATTCTATATGACATCATTGCAAGAAATAGATACAGACTCTTCGGAAAAAGAGAATCTTGCAGGATGCCTACTCCAGAGCTGAAAGAAAGGATCCTAGGGTAGGAGTTAGCAAAGAATGTAGAAAGTCCCTAAGCCTTCTTCATTCATTTTCCCCCAAAAACCTGCACAAAATCTGGCCTTTAAGTGCCTTACCTTATGTCTATTCCATCCAGGTTTCCGGGTTCAACCACGACGAAAGTTTCTCTGATTTTCTGAAAACTTTTCAGTAAGTTTGCATTTTTTCGGGACTCTATCAACGGCTACTCGTAAAAATAGGTAAAATCCATTAAAATATGCTAAAAATTGCTGAAATAAAGATTAAAATAATTAGTTTCATTAGGATTCGGTCGGATTCATTCGATATCGTTAATTCCTCCAGATTTGGGTGGAGAAAAATCCTTGTCCCGAGATTATGGACCAGGAGGATAGGTTGAACTTTCGGAAATTTACTGCCGATCTTAAAAGCAAGACTCGTTTTTTAAGAGAATTTTTGGCAGCGCAAAAAGGAAAGAACCAAATGAAAAGAAAAACTATTCTTTCTATAGTAGGCGCATCTGCCCTAGTCTTCCTTTCCTGGAAATCTTTCGCAAATACATATTTGGAAGAAGTTAAGGTGGATAACCAATTCATCCAAACCTATCAATCTAGAGAAGGGATTTGGATCGTTCCTGGAAAAGTAAAAGAATCCCTAGAAGATCTTTACCATAAATTCGGAACTTCAGAAAGAGAGGTTCGTCTTCTCAACGGGATCCATGACAGCGGAAAAATCCAAAATTCAGAGCCTGTATTCTTCCCTTATAACGCAAATTATACACGCAATCTTCTATTAGAGGACAAAGGAAGAGAGATTTTCACCTCCGATGCTAGAGAATTGATCTGGCCTTTAAGCTTTAAATATTCCAGAGTTACTTCCAGATTGGGAAGACGTTGGAACGCTCTGCATGCCGGTGTAGACATCGCTTGTCCGAACGGATCCGTAGTGATCGCTGCTGCCGACGGAGTCGTAACCGATTCTAAAAGAGATGGTGGATACGGCCTAAGAGTAGTTCTTTCTCATCCTCAGATCAATGGTATCCAGACATTATACGCTCATAATTCTCTTCTTTTTGTGAAGCAGGGAGATAAGGTTAAAAAAGGACAGGTTCTTGCGCTTTCCGGGAATACAGGGCATACGACTGGACCACATGTTCACTTCGAAGTCCGTTACCAAAACGTAGTGTTAAATCCTGAACATTATCTTCCTCCTTTCTTAGCGGATAAAGAATCCCAAGTTGCGATTGCAAAAGAAACTATCCAACAATAATCACATTGTTCTCTAATTCCGACTGGTCTTCCGAAATCTTTTCCTATTTAGAAGAGAACCTGGCCGGTCGGAAATTCCAAACAGCTTTATTCGATTTTGATAATACTCTTGTCCGAGGTGATTTCGGGGAAGAAGTCATGTGCGAACTTCTGAAAGCTGGAGTTCCTTGGATCCAATCCCTCTCTCCTTTTTTTCCGGAGCCAGAAGTCTCCGAAAAAATGGAAACTTTACGTAAAACGGACACTCAGTCCTTCATGGATGAGGTTTGGAAATATTACGGATCCAAGATAGATAAAGAAGGCCTGGGAGTAGGGTATAGATGGTCCACCTGGATTTTCTCAGGCAGATCCACTAAAGAATTGCAGAATACAGCAAGTGTTGTTTGGGAAAGGCACCAGAAGGATACCAGCTCCGATGCAGTCCAAGCATTTTATCCGATGTCGGAACTCGTAAAAGAATTGGAGAAGGTGGGAACCAAAATTTGGATCGTAACTGCTTCTCCTGAACCTGTGATCCAAGTAGTCTCTGAAAAATGGGGAATTCCCAAAGAGAATGTGCTCGGTATGAGATTGATTGAGAAGAACGGGATCTTAAGCCACGAGTTGATCGAACCTTTCACTTACGGGATTGGAAAAGTAGAATTACTCAATCTTGCCAATGGAAACCAAGGATACGATATTGCATTCGGAGATTCTGAAAATGATTTCCCTATGCTTTCTCATGTAAGATCCAAAGGGATATTTTTGGATAGAGGCAAGAAGGCTCCGCCTCCCAGAGCTCTTGTTCAATCTGTCAAAAACTGGAAAACGATCCCGAAACCTTAACGTTTTTTTAAATATTCAGGCATTGCAGGAAGTTTATCTTCCGTCCAAAGCCAATCTCCTACTAAAGAAACGATAGGCGCCTTCTCTCCTTCTAAAATTTTGAGTAAGGCGGTTTTTAGATCCTTGGGTTCGGTGATCCTGTACGGGATAGAAGGGAAGTTTTTTCCGAAACTTTCATTTTCCTTTTGTTGGATATAATCTAGAAAAAAGTCTCCGAATTTTTTGCCGGAAGTCTTTTGTTCTTCCATGAGCTTTTGTAAGTCTGGATGAGGTGAAGATTTTGCAAGTCTTTGCAATATGATCGTGATCCCTCTTACACTTTGGCTGAAAAAAGTTCCAGCACGGATGATTTTTCTGGATTCAGGTTTTTGGACTGCCCATTCTTCCATTTTCTTTTTGATAAATGCCAAAGAACCGTAGAAGGTGAGTAGGTGAGGAAGATAATAATATGCGGAGTATCCTATAGTCAGTCTTGGATTTAGTTTTTTTTCCAGATCCAACATCGGATCTAAACAGAATTTTGCTGTATCGATAATATCCTTATCGGGTGTTTCGGATACTGGATAACCTAAATTTCCTCTGGCAGGTGTATATACCAGAACGTCTATATTAGCATTTTCAGTATTTAAGAATTTTTGAATATTCGAAACTGCTTCTTCCGGTTCTTCTAACTTGATGAGTGGGATGGTCTTGTCGGCCCCTTCGACCTGGGACTCACCAGAAGTGGTGGAGTAGATTTTCCATTTTTGTCCCGTTTTAGAAGAATGTTCTCTGATTGCTTGGATGGCGCTATGGCCTGCTGCTCCCGATCCACCTATAATCAATGCTATCGATTCGCTCATTTTCGCCTCCGGAAAGTGAGGACCAGCTTACTTATTCTGGGAATCGTATGCCAGAAAAAAAGTGTAAGTAGGATTGAAAATCGGAAGGAGGCTCGGAGACAATTTTTACTTCTTCATCGAATTCGTTTTTAAATTTTAGAAGATAAGAATGTAATATAAATCGTTTTGGTTTCGGAACTAAACTTTTAGCAGAAGATTCTCCATAGGTTTCGTCTCCCAAGATTGGAATTCCGATAGAAGAGAGATGAAATCGAATCTGGTGCCTTCTTCCCGTAACTAATTTTGCGGCAACCAACGAAATATTTTTTTCCTTTGAATAAGAAAGAAGTGTAAAATCGGTAATTGCTTTTTTGCCTCCGGAACGAACAGAACTTACCTTACCTTTTCCATCTTTCAAAAAACATTGTACTCTGAATTCCTTCTCTTTTGGAATTCCAACACAAATTGCCAGATAGGTTTTTTCTGAATTTGCTAAAATTGAATCGGCATCTTTATTTTTGGTCGGCTCTTTGCAGAATAGAAGGATGCCGCTTGTGTCTCGATCCAGCCTATGAAGTAGTCTTAGTTCCGGCTGCTTCTCCTGTTGTCGCACAAGGTCTTCTAAATTGGGACGGTTTGGATCGAAGGTGGGGTGGACCGGGATCCCAGCAGGTTTTTCCACTGCTAGTAGGAACCCCTTCTCATACCATTTTCGAATAGGATGCTCTGGAACCTGGAATCCGGGCTTAGTTTCCCTCATTTGTTCTCCTGCCTGTTCTTCTCTAATTTGAGTCTCTGCTTTTGAAAGGATTGAAATTGGATTGACACATCTTCCGTTATATTGGACGAATTAGGAATGAAACAGGCCGACGCCGAAGAACTGGATGGGAAAGAACTCATCTCCAGCGAACATATAACAGAAGTCGTTAAAGAAAACCTAAAATTAATTCGCCATACTAAAGGACTTTCATTAGACAAATTGGCATCCCGCTGTGGGGTAAGCCGGGCCATGCTTTCCCAAATAGAGCAAGGTAAAAGTGTTCCTACAATCGCAGTATTATGGAAGATCGCAACCGGTCTTAACGTTCCTTTCAGTGAACTACTAAAAGAGAAGGGAACGGAAGGAGTTTTTCTCTTAAAAGCAGAGAATACAAAAGTCTTATATTCCAGCTCCAAGGTATATTCTAGTCGTGCCTTGTTTCCGTTTATCGGAGGCAGAAGGGTAGAATTTTATGAACTGATCCTGAAACCGGGCGGCATCGAAGTTGCAGAAGCTCATAAGGCCGGAACGACTGAGAATCTTGTTGTGGTCCAAGGAAAATTGCGCCTCCGTGTAGGGGACAAGGTGGTAGAACTGGATGCAAAGGATTCCGTATATTTTAGAGCGGACGTTCCCCACGAATACATCAATCCGACGGATACAGAAACTCTCATGTATCTGGTCATGGAATATACGGACGAAGCTAGCTAAACTTTTAGTCCTAAGTTTATTTCTTACTCCGGGCCTTCTATTTTCGGAAGCGCCCGATCCTTCCACAGGCTATTTCGGCATCGATCGATACGAAGAACAAATCTCTTGTCATGAACAAGATTGTATTCGTTATACTTTGGATGAATTAAATTCCAAAGGTGGAAAATCAGAAATCCGAAAACTTTTAGAAGAGAATGCCGGAAAGGTATTAGTAGATCTTTCCGGGAAAAATCTCAAACTCGCAGACGATGAGTTAGACGATCTAAGGGATTTTTTATTAGAAATTTCTAAAAGAGATGGAAGGGTCGCCATCGAAAAACTCCATATTGCTATCCGAGGATTGGAAATCGCAGATCCTCCACTTTTAAAAGATGTAGGTTTGATCGGTTGGGGGCTTATCCGAAGAATTTACAGAAGTGTTTATTTTAAGAGAACCGGAGACTATAACGCGAAGGTTCTTTATCACCCGGGAAACGGAAAAATCAATCTGATCTTCTTCGTCCATAAAAGATACGGTGATATATGCGAGACAGTTTTTTCTTCCTGTAATGAAATAGAATATTTGGATGAGGACACATTCGACCTACAATTATCGACCGCCCTCAGAGAATCCAAGGAGAAGGGGCTTCCTGTTCGAGTGAATTTCAAACAGGTCCAGGCTTCCTTTCCGGAAACGAAACTGGAATGGGAGAATGTAAAAAGTATAGGAAGATCCGCTAGAATATACAAATGGCTCGCTCTTCCCAAAGAAACAGAGATGAAACCTTTGAGTCGATCTCGATTTCTACCTTTGCAGGCTGCTTTGACTGTGATTGATTATTCTGTCTCGGTCTTCGACTATGTGAATCAAATTATTATGTACAAACCTGCAAGAAACACTAAGGCAGAAGTATTATACACACAAAAATTAACCGAAGAAGGAACGCTCGCAGCCAAATCAATTCATTCGGTCGTGTTTGTTCCTGTGAAAGAGGAGTGAAACTTCTCCGCTCCTGAATGAAGCGGAGAAGAAAAGGATCTTTTAGATAAAGAAGATCCAGGTTAAAAGTAGGAAGGTTGGAAGCAAAAGTAGGAAGGAATACACTACATATCCTCCGAAACTTGGCATTTTGATCTTATTCTCTTCCGCTACGGATTTTACCATAAAGTTTGGCGCGTTACCTATATAGGTCAATGCACCCATAAATACTGCACCCACTGAAATCGCTTTGAGTAAAGCTTCTCCCACTGGATCGGCTAAGATCTGAGTTACAGTAGAATATCCTAATAAACCTTTAGCTAAGGATAAGAAGGTCAGGTAAGTAGGAGCATTGTCCAGAACTCCTGAAAATCCACCGGTGACCCAGAAGAATTGCCATCTTTCAGTGATTCCTAATTCTTTTCCATGATGTTCCAGAAGTAATAATGCAGGGATCATGGTTAAGAAGATACCGATGAACAGATAAGCTACCTCTTGGATAGGACCTAAGGTGAACTTATTCTTTTCTCTTAATTTAGGATCAGAAGTCACTTTGGAAAGTGCGATCAAACCGATTAATACTGCTTCTCTGATGAAAGCAAGGTAAGGGTATTTTTCAATCGCAGGAATATAGTTTTGATTTAAGAAAGCTACAGAAAGGATTACTCCCAAAAGCCAGATCAGGTTTACCTGACCTTCTAAACCAATCGGTTGTCTATGAGAATGGTCGTAACGGATATCCTTTTTGGTTTCTTTTCCGTGCATGATCGTGTCCCAGATGAAGTAGATCACGAGCAGCAATCCCGAAGCGATAATCATTTCAGGGAAAAGTTTAAAAGTCCAAATGAATGGAACTCCTTGTAAATAACCCAAAAATAAAGGAGGATCTCCAAGAGGAGTCAAAGAACCGCCAATATTGGAAACCAAGAAAATAAAGAAGATCACTGTGTGGACCACATGTTTTCTTTCAGAGTTAGTCTTGAGAAGAGGGCGGATCAGAAGCATAGATGCGCCTGTCGTCCCAATAAAAGAAGCAAGGAAGGTTCCGACGATCAAGAAGATCGTATTATTCACTGGGGTAGCTTCTATATCTCCCTTTAAAACGATTCCGCCGGAAATATAGAATAATGATGCGAGTAAAATGATAAACGGAATATAATCGAATACCATAGTGTGGAAAATTTTTCCACCCCAGCTATGTGCCATTAAGATCCCGAAAGAAACTCCTCCGAGTGCTAAGGAAAGAAGGAGTTTGTTATTATTATTCTCCCACCAATGCTCAGTTGTATGAGAGATTAGAGGCAAAAGTGCGATACTGAGTAGGATCAGAATGAAAGGAATGACCGACCAAAGAGGAAGATCATCTCCCGCTTCACCATGAGCCGATGCAGTCTCTTGGTGCCCGTTTCCGGTCCCATGTTCCCCATGACCAGCATCCGTTTCGGATTGAGCTAAGCTGTTTGTTTGCGGGGAGACCCCTGTTTCGGCCCAAACGGAAACGTTTAGGACCAGGGAGAGAAAGAGTAGGGTAGTAAAAAATTTGTTTCTCATCATTCTCTGCTTTTCAAAGATTTTTCGTCAGGTTATAGAGATTCCGGTATTGTTTCAAAGGAAAATCCATGATTTTTCGGGTTTTTTTGGTCTCCTTTTTTTGGATTGCATAAATCCTTCCTTTTTTGCAAGATCCTAATAGGAATTCATATCTTCTAGACTTTTTGCTTTATATTCGGGCCTTTCGGACCGTCAGATATATAGGCCCTTAGAGAGAACCGACAACCATGACTGTTTTAGGTAAACACAAACAATACTGCCTGACTCCGGACGAAATAGAGAGTAGATTAAAATCGGTTTCGATACAACCGACCATGCAAAGGATTTCCATTTGCCAATACGTACTTTGTGAAGCGGATCATCCAACCGCAGAGGAAGTAAAAGAATGGGTAGATAAACGTTCTTTGAAGATGAGTTTGGCAACCGTTTACAATACTTTAAATGTATTAGTATCTGCCGGTTTATTAAGAGAATTTAAATTTTCCTGTTTAGGTAAGTCGGTATTCGATAGCAATATCGACGACCATTTCCATTTTTTCGATGAGAAGTCAGGAAAATTCCATGATCTGGACGCGGAGCTTCTAACTATCGATTCCAAACTGCCAAAAGAGTTTAAAGTGAATAAGATGGATATCTTATTCACCGGATCTTTAGAAGAATCGAACGCATCCGTTTAGTTCAGTTAGATATTAATCGCCTCGCCTAGAGCCTGTCCTGCTGCTTCCATTACGGATTCTGAAAGTGTAGGATGGGCATGTATCCTTCCTGCAATTTCTTTCAGAGTTAGTTCGGATCCCATTCCCAAATTGATCTCACCTAAAATTTCGGTTACATTCGGTCCGATCAGATGAGCTCCTAATACTTCTCCTGTTTTACGATCCGCTACTAGTTTTACCATTCCTTCTACTTCGCCTAAAGCTTGGGCTCTACCGTTCGCTCTAAATGGGAATTTTCCTACGACTACATCTATGCCTGATTTTTTGGCTTCTTCTTCCTTTAAGCCGACTGAGGCAACTTCAGGATGACAATATGTGCAGGCAGGAATTTTAAGATAATCCAACGGTTCATAAACTAAGCCGTGAGGATTTTTGTTTTGGATGGAAATAGCTTCCGCAGCTTTGACTCCTTCTGTTGAGGCCACATGGGCGAGTAACGGAGCTCCGATACAATCTCCGATCGCATAAATATTCGGGACCTTACTTCTGAATTTAGTATCTACCTTGATAAATCCTTTTTGGAGAAATACCCCGATCTCTTCCAGGTGGATGTCTTCCGTGTTTGGAGTGACACCTATCGCTACCAATACCTTATCGAATTTTTTTCTTTCACCTTCCGGAGCGATCCCTTCTCCTTTTAGAAGAATAGATACTCCATCCGATTCCAGTTTCGGTTCGGAAACTCCGACGCTTGTCAGGATTTGGATCTCTCTTTTTATGAAGGAACGGTTGAGTAGATTAGATATTTCAGGATCTTCTAATGGAAGGATTTTGTCCTGCATCTCTACGATCGTTACTTTAGTTCCCATGCTAGAATAGAAATCCGCAAATTCTATCCCTATAGCTCCCGCACCTATGATAGCTAAAGTTTTAGGCGGGGAGTCTTGGATCATTGCATGTTTGCTTGAGAGAACCTTGTCCCCATCGAATGGAAGTCCTGGAAATTCTTTTGGTCTAGCACCTGTTGCAATGATAAAATATTCGGATTGGATTTCTTCTTTAGAAGTGTCCGGAAGCCAGATCGTATTTTTGTCTTTGAATACTGCACTTCCTTTTTTTACGGAAATCTTATTCTTTTTCATTAAGAACTCGACCCCATTCGACATTGTGTCTGCGACACCTCTGGAACGTTTGATGATGTTCGGAAAATCAGGAGAAACTTTTTCTACCTTCAGTCCGAATGTTTCCGATTTGCGAATGGACTCTAATAAATGTGCGGATTCTAAAAGTGCTTTTGTGGGAATACAACCCCAGTTCAAACATACCCCGCCTAGTTTTTCTTTTTCCACTAGACAAACGTTCAATCCGAGTTGGGCTGCTCGAATGGCGGCCACATATCCTCCAGGGCCTCCGCCGATCACAGTCAGGTCGTAGTTTTCCGCCATCTCATTCCTCCGGATGGCAATTTTGGATTTTTATTCTGACTCTGGGAAGAAGATTTTCTAAGTTTAATTACTCTTCTTCTTCAAAACCAAGATCATTCTACTCGCGTTACTTTTGAATTTTAATTCGTTATAGTTGGAGTAAACATGTAGGATTTCCATCCTGTGTTTCGCGAGCATTCTCTGGAGTTCTACCAGGAAGTAAGCTCTCATCAGGTGTTTGTCTTTGATCTCTTTCGCGTTTAGATTATAGATATAATTTACTTCGACAACTGTGGATTGGTCGGCTCTGACTAGACGAAATCCTCGGTTTCTCTGGATCGTCGCGTTTTTGGCTTTGATCTGGGCGACAGGGCCGATCGCTTTTCTTTTGATCTTGCGAAGAGGTTCCGCATTCCAAACTTCTAAAACTGCAATGCCTGCGGGTTTTAGGTTCAACTCCAGATTTTTGAGGGCGGCTTCTACTTCTTCATTAGATAATAAATAATTAAAAGAACCGAATAAGCTGATGATTGCATCCCATTTTTCCTGGGACTTATAGGATTGCATTGCTCCTACTTCGAATTTACAATGGGAATATCTTTTTTTGGCGACCTCTATCATTTTGATGGAGGAATCGATTCCCCTGGATTTGTATCCAAGACTTTGGAAATGGGTCACATGCTCTCCGGTGCCGCAACCAAGGTCTAAAATATTTCGGACCCTATGTTTTCGGAAAAGCCTATCTATGAATTGGGTTTCCATCTCGAATTTTCGAGCGTTCTTTTCAATATCGAAGTAATATTCTGCCAGTTCCGAGTAGAGTTTCATAGAAAAATCGTTTGAGCCGGACCGGGGAAAACCCGTTACATATAGTAACGGAACTGAAGTTTACAAAATGCAATTTTTCCCCGAATTTTTTCCAATTTCAGAAGTTTTTCCAATCGCTTCCGCTTCTCTTTCCACCTGGTTAGACGGGGAAGTTTTGGCCTTGGGCGGGATCTCGTTCTGCTTACTTTCCCTTTTCGGATACGTAGTTCATACTACCATGGATAGAAAAGAGGAGAAGGGAACCGAATCCGAGATCCCATTCTTCCAATCGATTTCAAAAGAAGAAATTCCTGAAACCCCAAAAGATATTGTATCCGAGCAAATTTTTTCTGAGGAAGGTGTTCCTACCAGCTTCGAAGAAGTTCCCAAGGAGACAGAAACTCTCTTCCAGGCTTTCTATATTCCTATCCGCGGAAAAACCTACGAAGCAGTAAAATCCTTCTTAGATTCGATCCGAGCAGGAGAAGAATACTGGGAAGTTCTACTACACGACTCCAAAGGAAACCTACAAATTGTAGCAAGTAAGACCGGAAGTATTTCCGTATTTCCGTCCGAAAGGAAAAAGGCCTTAGAGCCCAAAGAGGGAGCCATAGTTTGGAAATTGGAATGGGATTCTTTTTCTTTGGGAGAAGTCAGGCAAACTTCTTCTGCCCCTAACGAATTTTCCCTTGATGAAATTTCTTTTAGATTGGATAAACTTGTAGAAGGACTGGTCCTTGCCGGAGAATCACAAGACGGAGAGACCGGCTGGAGTTCCTACCCGATATTTTCCCAACATTTAGAAAGGGAAAAGGTCGAGGGGGAAGAAACCAAAATTCTGGTCTTCATGGAATTCGAGTCGGACGGTGATCTGATTTCCGATTTTAGAAGTTTGGGAAATTGGTGGAAGTCTAGATTCGGAGAAAATTTTTCTCTCTATCGCATTCGAAAAAACCGTTTAGCGACCTTTTTCCATGCGGAAGATTGGTTAAAATTCCAGAATTCACTTTCCGGTCTCATGGAATTTTTAGGTCCCGAAAAAACCAGGCTGAATGTGGGAGCTTCTGTTCGGGTCAGAAAAGAAGACTCAGAATGGGAACCCAGAGCCAAAAAAGCATTACATTCTTCTAAAGAAGAGGGACCGAACCGTTTAGTATGTCTTTGAACATAGATCCTTTATTGGATGAAAAATTCATACTTACAATTTCCCAAATTTTCCCTGAATTTTTGGAAAAGAACCTGGGGGTTCATGCTGTCCGTGAAGCATTCGGCCCTTCTAAAAACGAAGGTCTATGTTATGAGAACTGTACCTCGGTTGAATTCCAAGGAGAAGCAAAGGGCAAACTTTTTCTGGCAATGGATGGTTATACTAAACTGAAACTTTTACCCAAGATTGCCAGATCCTTTCATATAGATCCCACGATCCGAAGTCATGCCGCTTCTATCATGCTTGAATTTGCCAACCAGATCTGTGCCGAACTCATCTCCGAAATGAAATTAGGAAGATTCCAAATAGATATTCTTCCTCCTGAAAATATGAACAATAAATTGGTCCCCATCGATCTGGAAAATTTGAGACAGTATATTCTGATCTATTTTCTAAAGGATGAGGATGCCAAAGAATATCTGGGCAGGATTTATCTCATTCTTCTGATGCAAAAATATTAATATATAAAAAGGCTTCGGACATGATTCGATACTCTTTCCAGGGACTCCCATTCTTACTCAAATACGCAGACATGGTAGATTCTCCCGATTCTGAAATCCGGGAGGAAAATTTAAAAGTTTCTAAGAAATCTTCTTTCAGGACCAAAATATTTCCAGGTCCAAAAAATTCTCCTGTGATCTACTTACAACATGGGATGAGTAACCGAGGGATCAACGATCCTAGGATCCTAACACTTGCAAAACATCTGAAAAATACAGGTGCCACTGTGTATTTGCCTGAACTTCCGGAAGTTAAAGGACTAGAGATCTCGGAGGATACTGTTCCGAATATCAGGGCATTATTCCAAGAGATCGTAAAGAGGGAAGCCCAGGCGATTTCCTTCTTATCCGCAAGCTTCTCCGCTGGGATGGGAATGGTAGCATTGTCTGGAAAGGAAGAACAGAAAAATCTAAAATCCGCTCTACTTGTAGGAACCTATTCGGACTTCGCTGACACTCTTCCTTTCATTCTATCCAACTATGAAATAGATCCGTATGCGGTTCATGTTTTACTATATAATTATATATCTAAGCTCCAACCCAAACTTTCCAAATTAGAAGAGTTCTATTTTGAAGCCGCCTTAGATAATGGATTAAAAAGAACGGGTGAAGAGGAGAAGTCCTCAAAACTTCTCAAAAAATTGAATCAGAAGGAAAAGGAATTTGTGCATTCTGTTCAATCTGATCCTGGATTTAGGATGGGTTTAGTAGGGCCTATTCTATCCGTATTGCCACCTAACTTCATTTTACGCAATTCTCCTAAAAACTTCCTCTCAGATTGGGAGGCACCTATCGCCTTATTGCATGGATCAGACGATCCTGTGATCTCTCCGGACGAATCGGAGCAATTATTCGATTCTTTGGGGAATGGAAAGGAGGAATATAAGGTGATCTTAAAGTCCAAACTGATCACCCATGGAGATCATCTTCCTTTTTACACCCAATTAGGTGAGATTCCAAAACTTGCTGGACTCTGGGGATTTTTTCTAAAAAAATCAGGACTCTAATATTCTTTACGTTATATTTTCTGAAAATATTCCGTCCTTAAGGATAGGCCTCTTACGCCTTTTTTTAGGTTCCGGACCCTTGTATATTCGGAGCAAAAGGATATAGTGGTCTATCGTTAAAAACGCGAAAAGGAATAACCGGCAGGTTCAAATACGATGTTTTTCGAATCTTTTTTGGAGGGTTCGAAAGAGGATTTCTTCCAGAACAAAAAAAGGTGGAGGAAATTTCTTTTTGAATTGTTAGCTAGGTAGTATGGTTGTGAGTACAGAGCAAACTTCGGGTGTATCGGATCAAGAGACAAGTTGGGAGAGTGTATTCTCTCTTAAGATCAGTTCGGACAATCTGGGCGCCGATCTGACTATTCGTCCCGGGATGATCAAGGGAAGGGCTCTTTCTACTAGCATAGTTATAGAATATCTTCATAATAAGGATATTTCCCAAGATCGTATCATTGGGGATAATATTTATGGTGCCTTAAAACAACTACAAACATCCACCTCTCGGATGGATTTTTCTCCTATTTCCTTTGTGGTGGCCCAAGGGTTTCCTCCTGTGAAAGGTGAGGATGGTTGGCTAAAATTCTATCATCCACAAGCTCAAAGAGTTAAGATCGGGGAAGATGGACACGCGGATTATAGGAATATCGAAAGATATATTTATGTAAAGGCAGGGGAGAAGCTTGCCACTTTATTCGAAGGAATCCCAGGTAAACCTGGAATGGACGTTTTCGGAAAACCGATCGCTCCTCCTCCTATTAGAAGACCTAAACTTACCATCGGCAAGAATGTCCAAGAAAAAGGTTTGGTCCAAGAAAATAAACCTTTAGTGGAATATTTTGCTACATGCAACGGTGCGATCTTCTCTACTGAATCTTCTATCACTGTTTCCCAAGAATTACAGATCGATTCTAATGTGGGACTTGGAACCGGAAATATTAATTACGATGGGAACGTACTCGTAAAAGGAGATGTGGAAGCTGCCACCTCCATCAAGACCCAGGGAAACTTGATGGTAAAAGGAAATGTGGAGACCTCCGATCTAGTAATTGCTCGGGATTTAGAAGTCAGCGGCGGGATCAAAGGTGATGGAAAAAATATCATCAAGATTGGTGGACATCTTTACGCTAAATTTATAGAAAACGCAGAGATAGAAGTGGATGGGGATGTGATCGTCGAAGGATTTATTCTAAATTCCAAGATTCATTCTCTAGGCAACGTGATCCTGAATGGATCCAGCGGTAACTTAGTATCTTCTACTGTTTCCACTTATATGGGTTTGACCTGTGCAACTTTAGGCTCTCAAGCAGAGTTGGATGTGACCGTGGAACTCGGATTTCATTTTAGGAATGAGAAAACTTTCCAAGATCTAACTAAACGTCTCCAAGTTGCGGAGAAGGAAATCGAAAAAATTCTACCTAAAGTCCAACAGATCAAACAGATGGTCCAAAGATCCAGAGGCCAGATCCCTGAAGATAAAAAAGAAGGGTATCGTAAGGTTTTCGAAGAATTCAACAAGCAGAACAAATTTATAGAGCTCGTGAAACAAAAGATAGAAGTATTAAAATCTTCTAGATTTAACGCGGGTGAAGTGCAGCTCGTGGTCCGTAAAGGTGCTTATAAAGGAAGTATCATCAAGTACAGAAGACAAGTGGAGAAGGTTGAAAAATTCCAGTCTGCCTTTATGATGCGTTTCCAACCAGGCCAGGACAAAGCGGCCATGGTTGCGATCAAACCTCAAAAGTAATCAGCCGAAATAATCTTTGATCTTGTCCGGAGGAACAATTCCTTTCTCCGTGATAAACGCTTTAATTAGATTCGCAGGAGTTACATCGAAAGAAGGATTTAACGCCTTTACTCCGACCGGAGCGATTATACCTTCGGAAAGGATTGCTTCTCCTTTTTCGTTTTTTAAGAAATTTAAACGTGTGACCTCATCTTGAGTTCTCATTTCTATCGGGATTTGGGAACCATCCGCAATTTTGAAATCGAAACTTTTCTCAGTGGCAGCAATATAAAATGGCACTCCATGGTGTTTTGCGAGAACTGCCAAAGGATAAGTTCCTATTTTATTCGCAGAATCCCCGTTAGCTGCAACCCTATCTACACCTACGATGACCGCGTCAATCTTTTGGGAAGACATGAGCCATCCGGCCATACTGTCTGTCATCAGATAGTTTTCGATCCCTTCTTCCATGAGTTCCCAGGCGGTAAGTCTTGCACCTTGCAAATAAGGACGAGTCTCGTCGGCATAAACTATAAGATCGTGTCCCGCTTCTTTGAGAGAACGAATTACTCCAAGAGCGGTTCCATGTCCAGCTGTAGCAAGAGCTCCGGTATTACAATGAGTGATAATTTTCAGTTTAGAAGGAGAAGAAGGAAAAAGACTCACACCATTCTTCGCTAAAGCTAAATTGTTTCGGATATCTTCTTCGAAAACATGGATCGCGAATTCTTCCGACTTTTGTTGGAGTTCAGACAAGCTCACCTGATCATATTCTTCTTTCGGAAAAATAGAAGAAAGTTCTTCGAATGCTCTGCGAAGATTTACTGCAGTGGGGCGAGAACTTAAAATTTTGGAAAGTATAGTTTGGAATTCTTGGTAATCCGGTTTTTTAGAAAATTTTTTAAAATCTAAAACCGCACCGAATAACCCGGTAATGGCGATGGCAGGGGCACCTCTGACCACCATTTCTTTTATGGCAAAAATTGTGTCCTCGGAGTTTTTAGCGGTAAACCATTCCTTCTTACCAGGGATTTGTCTTTGGTCTAAAAGTTTAAGTCCATCTTTCTCCCAAAAAATCGGCCTTAAGTTCTCTTTTTTCATTTTTTTACTCTCCGAGGCTAAAGCAGGGCCTTCCTTTCTTCGATGATAAAACTGTGATTGAAATCATCCGCCGACTCCCCGGAGGATGAGGACGAACCGGGGCAGATCCCGCCCCGGCTTTGCCTACTTGACTACGATACCAGTTCCTTTAATCCTTACATAATGGCAAAGAGAAATCCGACCTCAGGTCCGAAGCTTTTCGGATTCTCGCTAATTCATCCGCTAAATCTGGTCTTATTCTTCAATATTTTTGTTTGGGCACTTCTAATGATGGAAGGCGGACGGGGGATTATTACTTATTTTTTCGGATTAAACCCAAGCCTAGTCGTTGAAAAGAAAATGTACTGGCAGGTATTCACGTACGGTTTCCTGCATGTGGTTGGAGGAGATTTTTTCTCTTCTCTTATCCATATAGGGATGAATATGTTCGGACTTTTTACGGTAGGATTCTGGCTCTGCAGATATATTGGCGGTTGGAAATTTTTAAGCGTATACCTTCTCTCTCAGTTGGGAGGAGGACTTTTCGTTTTGTCTTTTTCCTATATAGGTTGGAAGACTGGACTCGTTCCTGAAAATTCCATCTGGGATAGTTATCATTCCGCCACTGTAGGTGCGAGTGGTGGAGTTTTCGGAGTACTTGCAGCATTCAGTTTGATGTTCCCTGAAGCGAGATTCGTATTCCCTCCTGTAAGAGCAAAATTTGCTCCTTGGGTTTTGATCGGCTTTGGATTTTCAGTTGATGCATATTATCTTTTGCAATTCTATTCTAGTGGAATCATGTCCCAAAGTTTTTTGGGGATGATGAGCAACTCCGGTCATTTAGGTGGAGCAGTCTTCGGTCTATGCAGTCTTTTGGGTCTCCAAAAATTCGGAGGAAAAACCAAAACTCCGATCTTTGTGAAAAGATGGGAGAAGCCGAAAGAAAATCAGGAAAGGGTTATTGTTCGCCCTAAAAATTTGGAAGACCCTTTTGAGACACAGATCCGGAAAAATAGAGAACTCTTAAGTCAACTGTATGGAATTTCGGATGCAATGGAGAAGGAGAATATTCTTTCACCTATACAAGCGGAGAATACCAATCTCTGTCCTCCCTCGGACTACAATCCTGAGGATATGTTTTGTCTTCGTTGTGAATGGCTCCAAAACTGCGAATTGAGAAAATTAAAGAAAGAGCATCCGGAACTTTGAAGGAATTTTTCAGAACTTTTTCGTCTATGTTCTTATATCAAGCATAGGGCGGAAATTTCTGGACATAAATTGAATACGTCCATAGAATAGTTTCCGTCCGAAAATTCGGACACGGCTTTGAGGACCTCAGTACAATTGGCGGATAAAAAGAAAACAGTTCTTCCCGACGTTCTTATGAGGGAGAAATTACAAAAGATCGCCCTTAACGAAAAAGCAAAAGCTTCCAGGGTAGTAGGATCCGACAAAGGATCAGGATCAGATTCCAAGAGAGAAGACGGGCCTGGTTCTAAAATTTACGCTGCGATAGACGACTCTCTTGCAGACCTTAGATATTATTTTTTAGAAGGTGAATATAGAGACAAGATTGCCGACTTATTCAACCGCAATGAAAGCCAGTTCGACAGGCTGGGTATCACTCCCAGAAGATTTTTGGAATTCGCAAGAGAGTCATTCGATCGTTTCAAACAATTACAGAAAAAAATGCCTTTGGAGCCAATGAACAAAAAAGGTTGGGAATATCTGGAAAGAAGTTTGCTGGAATTGATCGGCAAACTAAACGAGAAGTTTAATAAGTAAGATTTCATCCTACGTGACGGTTATCGTCGATAAACCCAATGTAGGAACTCCAACAACCTCTCTGTCTTCTCCGTGAGCTCCGTGCGAAATCCTTAAAGAAATAAAAAAGCCGCAGAATTTTCTGCGGCTTTTTCGTTTGGAAGCTTATAGAAAAGATTAGAAGAATCTTTTTGCTGCTTCTTCCGGAATTGCGATACCGGTAAGTTTTGCTTTTTGAAGAACTTCCCAGAAGTAACGGTAAGTTGCTCTATCGTGAAGATCTCCATCGTGTTGGATCGGTCCCCATTCCGCATCTTGAGCTTTTACAAGAATCGCAGCGGAAGTTTGGACTTCGCTATAGTCTGGAGCCATCGCGTCTAAGATCGCTTGGATCTGAGTTGGATAGATGGACCACATACGAAGGAATCCGAACTCGTCATGAGCTCTTTTTGCGTCTTTATAAGTTTGGTATTGGTTTTTCAGGTCCAAAGTTACGTTGTGAGCTGGAATTACTCCGTGAGCGAGTGCCGCAGCAACACAAGAAGCTTTTGCTCTTCTTAATAATTCGTGGTCGAATTGACCTGGGCTTTTCATACAAGAAGCAGGGATTGCTCCGTGGTGACCGGAAATAAAGTCCATCAGACCGAAATCCACTACTTGCATCCAAGGAAGAGCAGCGATCTTGTCTACGTCAGCAAGTGCTCCGTGAGTTTCGATCAAAACGTGGATTGGGATCTCTCTAGTGATTCCTGCTTTTTTAGCAGCACCTTGGATATAAGTGATCATTTCTTCCACTTGGGAAGCTTTTGTCGGTTTAGGAATAGTGATGTATGCGATCTTGTTTCCTGCACCTGGAACGATAATGTCTACGTCTTGTTTCCAGAAAGAATTGGTATAATCGTGGATCCTTACACCGCTCATATTATGCTTATTGAGTTCGGAGTTTTGGATACGGACGATCATTTCCGCGTGTTCTTTTTCTTTTCCGGTTTGCGCCCCGTCCTCGCAGTCCATGGTGATGTCGAAAAGACCGCCGAGTTTGTTTTGTAACTCCAGAGCTTTAGTGATCAGTTTTTCGGATCCGGCAAAATGTTCACAGGCCGGGATGATGGGGAAAGGTTTTTCTCCTTCGAATAATGCATCCTTAGGATGTGGTAATTTGGACATAAAAGTACCTTTTAAGTTTTTTACGATTTTAGCCTGGCTCGGCTGTCTTAGAACAGGGTTTTCAGGAAAGGCCTTCCAGGCAACGGATTTTTGGAGGTAAGGCTCAGGCTTCTAGGAGTTGTAGAATGACCGCTTTCTGCGCATCCAAGCGATTTTCTGCCTGTTGGAAGATAATAGATCTTGGGCTTCTTACCACTTCTCTAGTAATTTCGTATCCGGAATGGATCGGCATATCGTGCATAACCTTTGCCTTGGTCTCTTTTAATAATGCCTCGTTGATCTGGAAAGGCATCATTAGATTCATCCTTTCCTTCTTCTTATCCGCAAAAGCAGGATCGTTGAAAAATTCCATGTCCACCCAGGTATCCGTATAAATATAATCCGCATTTTTTACGGAGCGGATGAGATCAGTCTCCCATTGGATGGTGCCCTTCTTCTTAGCCCTTTCCACAGTTTCCGGATCTATATTTTCAGTCTCTGCAATCGGGGTAAGAAGTGTAAGTTCAATTCCTAATGCGGAAGTAATCCCAATCAAAGAATTTACTACGTTATTATGTACACCGATATAAGTAAGCTTCAATTCCTTAAGAGGTTTGGGATTGTCCATCACGATGGTGAGAATATCCGCTAAGGATTGGCAGGGATGAAATTTATTACAACACCCGTTGATAACCGGAACCTGAGAACCTGATTTTAACTGAAGAAGTTCCTCATGTTTTCTCATCCGAGCCATGATAACCGAAACGTTTCTGGAAAGATATTCAGCTTCTAAGTCAATATCGGAAAGAAGGAAGTTAGAAGTCATCCAATCCAAATAGATCGCATGTCCTCCCATCTCCGTCATCGCCACTTCGAAAGAAACTCTAGTGCGAGTGCTCGTCTTTTGGAAGAGCATAGCAAGTGTCCTACCGGTCATATGTCCCAGATAATTGGCCCTATGATTTTTGACATGGACGGCAAACTGAAGAAGGTCCAGGACCTCGGCGTCCGACCAATCTTGCCAGGAGATAAGATGTTTGATTTTAGGAGCTTCCATAGACCGTTAAACTATTACAGTCTAGAAAATCAGCGCAGGTAGATTCGACAATCTCAAAACTCTGAAAGATAGGCAGGGAAAAAGGGGAGGGATATAAATCTCCCTCCCTAAGTGTTTTCCGGGGAAAAAAGCGTGATCCGTTCTTTACAAGAAATGAATTCGTCCGGAAGATTAAGACCTTTTGGTTACGCCGGTTTTACCGAAGGAATACGAATCCGTGAAGAATAAGGTCTGTTTTCATGCTGACAAGGGCCATCGTTTCAAAAACGTTTCCTATTAGAGAGGGGAACCGTGTCGGAAACCGTTACAGGCAAGAATATAGTAGAAGAGGAAACCAAACGTAGGAGAACCTTCGCCATCATAGCCCATCCGGACGCGGGTAAGACCACCCTGACTGAAAAGCTTCTATTATACGGAGGCGCTATACAACTTGCAGGGGCAGTAAAAGCACGTAAAAACCGTAAGGCTGCCACCTCCGACTGGATGGAGATGGAAAAAGAGAAGGGGATCTCGATCACTTCTGCAGCTCTTCAATTCGAATATAAAAGCCATGTATTAAATTTATTAGATACTCCGGGTCACGAAGACTTCTCCGAAGATACATATCGCACATTGATTGCAGCGGACACCGCAGTCATGGTGTTAGATGCAGGTAGGGGAGTAGAGCCCCAAACAATCAAATTATTTAAAGTATGTAGGGACCGTGGGATCCCGATCGTTACATTCGTGAACAAGATGGACCGTCCAACCAAAAAAATGTTCGAACTCTTGGATGAGATCGAAAAGGTTTTAGGCATCACTGCGATCCCAATGGTTTGGCCTATTGGGACAGGAGTGGATTTCAGTGGAGTGTATAATCGTGTGGATAAAAAAATCTACACTTACGATAAAACTCCTGGCGGTTCTCAAAAGTCTGCATTCCAAAGTTCAGGGATAGAAGATTCAAATCTTGACTCTATGTTTGAGGACTGGGTCTTAAAACAATTTAGAGAAGAAGTAGAACTTGTAGAAGAAGGGATCGCTGCGTTCTCCTTAGATGAATTTTTAGATTCTAAAATCACTCCAGTATTTTTTGGATCCGCTGTGAATAACTTCGGGATCCAATTATTCTTGGATCATTTTTTAAAGATCGCTCCTCCTCCTTTGTATTTTCCATTGAAAAATGGAGATCGTTTGGATCCGATTACCACTCCTTTTAGCGGATTCGTGTTCAAGGTACAAGCCAACATGAATAAAGCGCACAGAGATAGGATCGCATTCCTAAGAGTATGTTCGGGCAAGTTCGAAAGAGGACTTAACGTGAATCACGGAAGATTGGGTAAGGCTGTAAAACTTTCTTCTTCTTTTGCTTTTTTTGGGCAGGACAGAAACACTGTAGATGAGGCTTATCCAGGAGACATTATAGGCCTTGTAAATCCAGGCACTTATTCCATCGGAGATATTTTGGCTAGCGGTAAAGTCCCCGATCTAAAACCCCTTCCAGTATTTGCTCCTGAAATTTTCGCTACTCTTTCTTGTGTGGAAACCGGCGCTCTTAAAAGTTTCAGAAAGGGAATCGAACAATTAGCTGAGGAAGGTATTCTTCACTTATTCACTTCTCAAACTGTGGGTGGTGGATTGCCTGTGATAGGTGCGATGGGGCAGTTACAATTCGAGGTTTTCAGAAGAAGGTTGCAAGACGAGTATTCTGCACCTACGAATATCAATATTCTTCCTTACCAAGTCTCTTGTTGGCTACTGGAAGAAGATATTCCGAAAATCCCTCAAGGTTCTAATCTTGTAACGGATAGTATAGGAAGGACTGCTCTTCTATTCGATTCAGAATGGGAGAAGGGTTATTTCCAAAAGAAAAATCCTGAGATCCGTCTATTGGATTATCCTACTCAAGATGTATCCGAGTTAAACCAAGAATATTAAGATTTCATGCGGTAATGTTAACGTTATTGTACCTTGGATTTCCGAATAATTTGTGTTTTATTAACTTTTTATAACCCTTTCGCGTTAGCCGAGTATCTTAATTGGGATATTCGAATCCCTATGTGATTTCTTTTTAGTGAAGTTATACGATCATCTATAAAGTTAATTCTGCCTTACCCAAGAAAGTTTTTTCAAATTTGCAAATTACTCTTGAATGAAGGAGAAAAAGCCATTTTTTTGTGATTTAAGCCA